>JAJRSX010000208.1 GCA_024278555.1 bacterium
AAGATGGCGTGCATGGCGCCGCCGTCTCCTATGCACTGGCTCGTCCTCTACTACTCCCAGACTGGCCAAACCCGCCGCGCCCTGGAGGAGGTGGCCGCACCCCTGGTGGAGGCGGGCCACACCCTCGACTGGCTGCCGATCGAGCCGGTGGAGCCCTACCCCTTTCCGTGGCCGCAGCGCCGCTTCTGGGGGGTGGCGGGTGAGTGCCGGCGCGGCCTCGGCTGTGCGATCCGACCGATCGAGCTGCCGCCCGCCTTCGACGCGGTCCTCCTCGGGGCGCAGCCGTGGTTCCTCGCCCCGTCGCCGCCGGTGATGGGATTTCTCAACTCCGGCGACGCCGAGCGGCTGCGCGATCGGCCGGTCTACCCGGTGATCACCTGCCGCGCCGCGTGGCGGAAGAGCTATCGCATGTTGCGGGCGGCGATTCTCGCCCACGGGGGCCGCATCCCCACCCGCCTGGTGCTCAAGGACCGCGCCCCGACGCCGCTCAACATCATCACCACGGTCTACCACCTCTGGTGGGGCTCCGACCTCCACGACCACCCCCTCGGCCGACCCTTCCCCCCCTTCGGCATCCCACCGCGCGGGTGGCGACGGGCGCGTCGCTTCGGCGCCCGCCTCGCGATCGGTGAACCCACGCGCCCCGCCGACGGCTCTACAGGGGCGGCAGATAGGGGTTGACCCCCCTTTACCGGGTCGTCACTCTTTCGTCACAAGTCTTATCCCTTACTGGTCTCGGGGCGTGGTTCCCGCCCGCTCTCCTTGGGCAACGTCGCGTACTCCCTCCCTTATCGCGTCGTCTTCCACGTCCCTCCTCTCCACCACCACTCACGTCTACTCACATGGCCCACGCTCGACAGGCACATCGGCGCGCCGCCACGGCGGTGAAGAGAGGCCATCCATCCACCCGGGAGGGATTCGGAGGAGTATCGGCATGAAGAACTTCAACCAGTGGTTCGGCGTACGGGCACGGCTCGTCTCCATGGGGCTCGCGGCTACCGTCGTCGCCCTGCCGGCGATCGCCCAGGCGGCAGGCGTCGAGGTGGGGGGCCAGGTGCGCTACCGCGGTGAGTACGACCTGCGTGACTTCAACCCGGACACCAACGCCGACTTCGTCAACACCCAGCGCTCACGAGTCAACGTGAAGTACAACAACGAGCGCTACCACGGCTTCCTCCAGATCCAGGACGTACGCGTCTGGGGTGAAGAGATGAACACGCTCAAGGATGTCTCCGCCGACTCCCTCGACATGCACCAGGCGTACCTCAAGGTCGACGACGTCTTCGGCACCGGCGTCGGCGTCCAGGTGGGTCGCCAGGAGATCAACTTCGCCGACCAGCGCCTCGTGGGGGCGGTGAACTGGACCCAGAACGCCCGCTCACTCGACGGCATCGTCCTCTCCCGCGCCTTCGGCGACCAGGGGGTGGTGATCCCCTTCTACCTCCAGCTCACGGAGGCCGACCTCAGCGACGCGGTCCATGGGAGCAACGTGCTCGCGGATGAGGGGAAGGATGAGGACTCCTATGCCGCCGGCTTCCACTCCGTGTGGAACGTTGCCGAGGGCCACTCCTTCCAGCCGCACCTCTACTACCTGCACAGCGGTGTGGGCGACAACCTCAACCTCTACACCCTCGGCTTCTACTACACCGGGACAAGCGACGCGGTGAGCTACGACTTCACCGCCGACTACCAGACCGGTGATCAGGGTGACATCGACATCAGCGCCTACCTCGTCTCCGCCCATGTATTCTTCAACAGCGGCGACCTGAAGGTGGGGGCGGGGGTCGACTACCTCTCGGGTGACGACGACGCCACCGACACCGACAACAACTCCTTCAACACCCTGATCCCGACGAACCACAAGTTCTACGGCTACATGGACTACTTTCTCACCTTCGGCTCCACGAGCGATAACGTCGCCGGCCTCGGCCTGATCGACTACCAGCTCAAGGGGAGCTACGCGGTGGCGAAGGCGACGAAGGTGGCGGCCGACCTCCACTACTTCCAGACCGCCGAGTCCACCGACTCCACCGGTGCCGATGTCCGCCTCGCCGGCGAGGACACTCTCGGCACCGAGCTCGACCTCACCGTGAAGCACCAGACCGGTCCGGTCACCGTCCAGGTCGGCTGGTCCGCCTTCATCAAGGACGACGGGATGGAGGCGAAGCTCTACCCGACGAACTTCGACAGCGACACGACGAATGACGTCTCCGTCGACAGCGTCGGCTACTGGGGCTACGTGATGGCGAGCCTGAGCTTCTAGACCTCACCCATCGCACCACAGGGAAGGGGGGTGTCGGCGTCGCCGGCACCCCCCTTTTTTCTCCCGTCCCCCGACCCCGGACCGAAGGGCCGGCCGGCGCCGCCGGCGCCGGGTCGCGGGCGTGGCCCGCTCCTACCCGTTTACATCGAGGATCCCCGGCCGAGCGCGCAAGCCGAAGATGGCGTGCATCCTCGCCACCCAAGGCCCCGTGTTCAAACCCCGCCCGCCCCCCCTTTGTAGGCGGCGCCAGGTGCGTCAGATTCGGCTTGCGCGCTCGGCCGGGGACCGGAGGCGTACTCGTTGTACGTCGAGGATCCCCGGCCGAGCGCGCAAGCCGAAGATGGCGTGCATGGCGCCGCCGTCTCTCAAGAGGCGCCGGCGACTTTGGCCAGGTAGGGCACCGCCCTTGGCGGATCCTGGTACTTGTCCTGGACCTGCTGCACCTGCTCCTGGCAGCGGAAGAAGGCGTCTACCACCTGTGCGTCGAGGTGGGTACCGGTGACCCGGCGGATCTCCGCCAGGGCCCGCTCCCGCCCCCACGCCTCCTTGTAGGGGCGCTCGGAGGTGAGGGCGTCGTAGATGTCCGCCACCGCCACGATGCGGGCGTTCAGGGGGATCTCCTCTCCCTCCAGACCGTTGGGGTAGCCGTTACCGTCCCACCACTCGTGGTGACAGAGGGCGATCTCCGCCGCCGCCTGCATGAGGGGCGACGAGTGGCCCTCGAGGATGCGGGCGCCGTGGACGGTGTGCGACTGCATGATCCGCCACTCCTCCGCGTCGAGCTTGCCGGGCTTGAGCAGGACCCGGTCGGGGATGGCGATCTTGCCCACGTCGTGCATCGGGCTCGCCTGGAGGATGGTCGACACACCGCTGTCGTCGAGCCCCATCTCCCGGGCGATGAGCATGGCGTACTGGCTCATGCGCACCACGTGGAGACCGGTCTCGTTGTCGCGGAACTCGGCGGCGCGCACCAGCCGGGCGATGATCTCGCGGCGGCTCTCATCGAGGCTCTTGGAGTACTCGCTCACCAGCTCCGAGAGGTGGTCGGAGGAGGAGCGGAGCATGCTCTGGTAGGTGGAGAGGCGACAAAGGTTGCGCACCCGCGCCACCAGCTCAAGCTGGTCGAAGGGCTTGTTGACGAAGTCGGTGGCGCCGGCGGCGAGGGCCTCCAGCTTCACCTCCCGCTGGTGGATCGAGGTCATGATGATCACCGGCACCATCTCCGTCTCAGGCCTCGCCCGCACGTGGCGGAGGAAGGTGAGACCGTTCATCTCCGGCATCTCAATATCGAGGAGGATGACGTGCGGCAGGTGGTCCTCAAGCCAGGTGAGACCGTCGAGGGGGTTGGAGAAGGACTCCACCTGGTCAAAGTGGGTGTGGTGGAGAACCCGCTCGAGGAGGTCGACCACGGCGGTGGAGTCGTCCACCACCAGGATCTGGGTGTCATTGGAGAGGTTTGGCATCGGCAGGCAGGACCCGGTGAGAGGGGGGTTCAGGCTCCCCTACCGTATCGACGCCGTGGCGCAGGCGATTAAATCTCCTTGTAATGACTGGGTTTTTCCCTATCTGCCCCCTTTTCCAGCCCCCTCCTCCGGCGGCCGGCTCGCCGCCTCCCCGCGGAGGAGACAAAGGCCGCCGGCGAGGCTGACGGCGCTCACCAGGATGAGCCAGGCAAGGGCGAAGGCGGCCGCCCCGGCCCCCCTGACGCCCACCGTCCGGAGGAGGGCGACATACCCCCACTCGCGCGGGCCGAGGCCGCCGAGGCTGATCGGGATGGTGGCCATCAACCCCACCGCCGGGGCGATCCAGAGCCACCCACCCCACCCGAGGTCGAGGCCGAGGGCGGCGGCGAGGGTCGCGTGGACCGCCACGTAGAGGAGCTGCACCGCCACCGAGGCGGTGAGGACCGCCGGGGTCACCGCGGCGAGGCGCCTCCATTGCCGCGCCAGGATGGCCACAACGAGCAGCGCGACCGCGACCACCGCGCCGCCCCCTGGGTAGCCGACCACCGCGAGGCCGGCGGCCGCGACCACGCACAGCCCCCACAGACCGGTGGCGCGTTCGAGAAAGACGGAGGCGACCGCGTGCCGCGACGGCCGCCACCCCTCCCCCCCCAGCCGCGCCGCCCGAAAGAGGTCGCCACCCACGAGGGAGGGGAGGAAGAGGGAGAGGAACATCGCCGCGAAGTAGAGGCGCAGGTGGCGACCCACAGGGCGGCCACAGCCGAGGGTCGCGGCGATCCAGCGCCACTTGAGGGCGCTAAGCCCCTGGGCGGCGACGAACAGTCCGAGGGCACCGGCGGCAATCGGCAGGCGGATGCGCGCCAGGAGCACGCCCACCGGCCGCCACTCCACCTGCAGGGCGAGGAGGAGGAGCAGCAGGAGGGAGAGGGCGACGCGAAGCAGCGGGCGGCGCAGGAGCCGTCCCGCCGCGGTCACCGCGCCCCGGAGCTCCACCGGCGCAGGATCGGCAGGAGCGCCAGGGGGAGGAGCATGGGCCAGGCGGCCGCCGCGCCACCGTTCGGGACCGTCTCACAGCCACCGCCCCCGGAGCCGCCGCTGAAGCCAAAGGCGGTGAGGATGAAGAGGCCGTTGTCGTCGGTGGAGAGGAAGATGTCGCCGTAGTCCTGGTCCATCTTGGCCACGCTCACCGAGGAGGCGTTGACGATCGCCCCCACCACTCCGGGGGTCGGGGTGTCGGTCCGGTCGAGGACGAGGACGCTCCCCTGGCGGTCGCCGAGGTAGACCTTGTCGTCGTCGACAAAGACCGAGTCAAAGCCGTCGGACTTGGTGAGGTTGAGGGAGGGGTCGATCTGGAGGATCTCCCGCTGGTCGAGCTCTCCGTTACTCAGCGACTCCACCCGCTTCACCAGGAGGCCGTCCTCGAAGACGATGTAGACGAACTCGCCGTTGGCGATGAGGTCGCGGTACGGGCTCTTGTCGCCGCCGGTGAAGAGGGCGGTGAGGCAGTTGAAGAAGGAGCCACACGAGTCCTTAACCCGAACCTTCTTGGGATCACCGGCATCGACCACCGAGAGCTGCTCATCAAAACCGAGGAAGAGGCGCCCGGACTCGTAGTCGAAGGACTTGATGTCGTCGCCGGCGTCCGCGAGGTTGTCGAGAAGGACCTGGCGGGTCTGTGTCCCGGTCTGCGACGCCGCCTTGATGCGGAAGGGGAAGGTGTCGATGTCGTCGATCACCGCCACTGAGCTGGTGGTCGCCTTGGGGAGGAAGAGGTCGGTATCCACCGCAAAATCGAAGAGGACGTACATGCGACCATACTCGACGATGATCCGCCGGTACTTGATGTTCTTCACCTTCGAGAAATCGAAGCCAAAGAGGTCGACGTCGAACTTGTCCCTCACATCGTCGATCAGGGCATCGGTGCGCACGAAGCGCACCGGCAGCTCGGTCTTGGAGATGTCGAAGACAAAGAGGTCATCGCCGTCCCCGGCCATGTAGAGGTAGTCACCGCTCACATCCAGCGTGCTGAGCTCGAAATCAGCGCCGGGCTCGGAGGCGATCGGGGCGGTCGCGGCGAGGCGCGGCCGGCTCCGCTCGCGCACGTCGTAGATGAAGACACGCCAGGCGCCCGTGGGATCCACCGACGACGGCGGACCAAACCCGAGCACGTAGAGACGGTCGCCGCGCACCACGAAGTCGGGGATCCCCTTGGTGGGATCGAACTCGCCGGCCACCGGCAGGTGGGCACGGAAGTCGCCGGCGTCGAGATCGCGGATCGACTGGGCGGTCGCGGTCACCGGAGAGAGGAGGGCCGCCGTAGCCGCCAGAATGGCCACCAACCATGCCGATCGCATCGTCATAACCCCTTGTATTTTCAGCATGTTTTTCCCCACCCCGTGAGTGATGACGCTACCAGAGGGATACAAAGAGGGTCAACGGCACCCGGACGGCGGGTTTACACCCGCCGAAGCGGTGGGCGAGACTGCCGCGCCTTCATCCGGAGCCGCCCATGCGCGCAACCTTCACCCTTTTCGCCGCCCTCCTCCTCCCTGCCGCCGCCGCTGCTCAGGGGATCGGCAACCCGGTCTTCTCCCACTACGACTTCGTCCTCCAGGGCACCGTCGAGTACAGCTCCATCGACCGCGACCTCGACTCGGGACGCCAGGACCCCGAGTCCTCCGAGCTCACCACCACCCTCTTCAAGGGGGTCGTCGGCATCCACCCGCGCCTCGACCTCTACGTCCTCCTCGGCCAGGCGAGCCTCGACCTCTGCTCCGGCGACGCCCAGGACATCTGCGGCGAGGACGGTGAGATCAGCGCCTCCGACTTTGCCTACGGCGGCGGCGTCCGTTGGACCTTCTGGCAGGGCAAGCACGTGGAGGCGGCGGTCGGCGGCCAGGCCCTCTGGTTCTCGGTGAACGACCGATCGGAGAACACCAGCCGCACGGTCGACTGGGTCGGCTACCACCTCTTCGCCGGCGCCAGCTTCCCCACCGTCCCCTACGCCACCCCGTACATCGGGGTCGTCTACGACATCATCGACGCCAAGCTGAAGGGGCCGAACACCATCGACCTGGAGGCGGACTCCCCGACCAGCGCCTTCTTCGGCGTCGACGTCCCGTGGGGGAACTACCTCAGCCTGTCGCTGGAGGGTCAGCTCGGCGACAACACCGGCTGGACCATCGGGGTGAACGCCCGGTACTAAGCTGCCGTCGGCTGCAC
Source organism: bacterium (assembly GCA_024278555.1). Classification (GTDB taxonomy): domain Bacteria; phylum CG2-30-53-67; class CG2-30-53-67; order CG2-30-70-394; family CG2-30-70-394; genus CG2-30-70-394. The sequence goes on from JAJRSX010000208.1 coordinate 6,949, forward strand.
AGAGCGCGTGGCGCTGCCGGGGAGCGGAAATGGAGAGGAGGCGGGCAACGCCCCGCGGGCCAGCCCAACCCCGCGCCCCCGGTAGGAGGGGGTTGCACCCCCGACCCCGCCCGAAGGGCCGGCCGGCGCCGGTAGCGCCGGATCGCGGGTACAACCCGCTCCTACCGGGGTACGTCGAGGAGCCGGCTGCGCACGCAGGCCGAAGATGGCGTGCCTGACGCCGCCGTCACTCGCCGAACTGGATCTGGTAGAGGTGGCGATACAACCCGTCGTGGGCAAGGAGCTCCGCGTGGCTCCCCTCCTCCACGATCCGCCCCGCCTCCAGGACGTAGATGCGGTCCGCCGACTGGACGGTGGAGAGGCGGTGGGCGATGACGAAGGTGGTGCGCCCCTGCATCAGGTGGGTGAGGGCCTCCTGGACCAGGGCCTCGCTCTCCGTGTCCAGCGCCGAGGTCGCCTCGTCAAGGATCAGGATCGGGGCGTCCTTGAGGATCGCGCGGGCGATGGAGAGGCGCTGCTTCTGGCCGCCGGAGAGACGCACCCCCTGCTCCCCCACCACCGTGTCGTACCCCTCGGGCAGCTCCGCAACAAAGGTGTGGGCGTTCGCCGCCCTCGCCGCCGCCACGATCTCCGTCTCGCTCGCCCCGGGGCGGCCGTAGGCGATGTTGTCGCGCACGGTGGTGTTGAAGAGGAAGGTGTCCTGTCCCACCAGGGCGATCTGACGGCGCAGGGAGTGGAGGGTGACGTCGCGGATGTCGATGCCGTCGATGGTGATCGCCCCCTCCTCCACCTCGTAGAAGCGGGGGATCAGGTGGACGAGGGTGGTCTTGCCGCCACCCGACGGGCCGACGAAGGCGACGGTCTCGCCGGCCCGGGCGGTGACCTCCACGTCGCGCAGGATCCACTCCGCCTCGTAGCGGAAGGAGACCCGCTCGAAGCGCACCTCGCGGGAGAAGGGGGCGAGCTCCGTCGCCCCGGGCCGGTCGCGGATCCCCGGCTCCTCGTCGAGGAGGTGAAAGATGCGCGCCGCCGCCGCCAGCCCCTCCTGGATCCCCACGTGGAGGTTGCCGAGCTTGCGGATCGGCTGATACGACATGATCAGGGCGGTGAGGAAGGAGAAGAATGTCCCCGGGGTGAGCTCGCCGGCGATCACCCGGGTGCCGCCGTAGTAGACCGCCGCCACCGCCCCCACCGCGACGATCATCTCCACCGTGGGCGAGGTGAAGGCGCGCGCCTGGGTCTTCTTCATCAGCTTGCGAAAGTAGAGGTGGTTGTGCTCCCCAAACCGCTCCCGCGCCCGCGCCTCGGCGGTGAAGGCCTGGATCACCCGGTGGCCTGCCAGGGACTCGGTGAGAAAGTCGGTGAGGTCGGCCACCGCCTCCTGGGAGAGGCGGGAGATCCGCTTCATTCGCCGGCCGAAGTAACGGATCGGCCCGAGGGCCACCGGGGTCACCCCGAGGGCGATGAGGGCTAGCCGCCAGTCGCGGTAGACCACCACCCCGAGGAGGGTGATGAGGGTGATCGAGTCGGAGAGGAGCGAGGTGAAGGAGGTGTCGATCGTCTCCTTCAAGACGGTGACGTCGTTGAGGGTGCGGGAGACGAGGTTGCCGGTGGGGTGGGTCTCGTAGAAGCGCAGGTCCATCTCCTGGAGGTGGTCGTAGACCTCGCCCCGTAGGTCACGGATCACCCCCTGGCCGATGTACCCCATGAGGTACTGCTGACCGTAGTAAAAGAGCCCCTTGAGGAAGAAGGTGGCGAGGATCGCCCCGGGGATCACCTTGAGCATGAAGCGATCGCCGTGGATGAAGACGTCGTCGAGGACATTCTTGATGAGCAGGGCAAAGGCACCGGTAAAGGCGGCGACGCCCAACATGCAGAGCCCGGCGGCCACCATGCGCGGGATGTACGGCCGCAGGTAGCCCATGACGCGGCGAAAGTCGCCGAACCCGGTCGCCCCCTCTCCACCCCTTGCCGGAGTCCCACCGTTCATCCGCCGGCGACCTCCGTCAGGGTCTTGCGCAGCGCCGTCGCCACCCGCGCCACCTCCCGGGAGGGCACCATGAGGGGGATCGTCTCGCCCATTACCCCTCCCAGGCGCACTCGATCGATCGCCCTGCGCGCCTCACCCTCTCGCCTCGCGCTCGCGCACCGCGGCGAGGAAGGCCTCGTAGGTGGTGAGGTAGTCATCGGGGTCGTAGCGCAGCGACGCCAAGAACATGCACACGGCGCCGCCGCTGAAGTTGTTCAGAGTACGCCAGTGGAGCGGCGGCACGTAGAGCCCCTCGTCGCTGGCGTTGAGGGTAAAGGTCGACCGCCGGGCGCCGTTGTCCACCACCACGTCGAAGGCGCCGCTGATGGCGATGATCACCTGCTCCAGGTCGCGGTGGGCGTGCTCGCCGCGCACCGTCTCCTTCACCACCTCATAGAGGTAGTAGATTCGCTCGATGGCGAAGGGAATGTGGTTGTTCCCCTCCACAAAGGTGAGGCTGCCACGGTCATCGGAGAACTTCGGCAGGTGGATGATGTGCGGGCGGGACCACTCGGGTCCGCGATCAAACGCAGCCATAAGGGCCTCCTATCCGCCACAGTCCACCAGCACGGGGCCACCGTGGCAAGGGTGGCCGCGGCTCAGCCGTGCGGTGCGGGGGGCGGGCCGCCCCGGCGCTGCATCTCGGCGAAGAGGTCGTCGTAGGTAGGGAGGTAGTCGTCCTGGTCGTAGGGCATCGAGGCGAGGACCAGGGCGGCGGCCGCACCGCTGAAGTTGTTCAGGGTCCCCCAGTGGAGCGGCGGCATGTACAGCCCCTCGTCGCAGGCGTTGAGGGAGAAGGTCCACTGGCGTTCACCGTCAAAGACCACCACGTCGAAGGCGCCGTTGATGGCGATGATGAACTGCTCCAGATCGCGGTGGGCGTGCTCGCCGCGGATTGTCTGCTTCTTCACCTCGCTCAACACAAAAATACGGGCGATGGAGAAGGGGATCTGGTTCCCCCCCTCGATGTAGGTAAGGCTGGCACCCCGGCCGCCGTGCTTCGGGAGGGAGATGATGTGGGGCTGCGACCACCTCCGGTCGCCGGGATGGGTCACCATGGGCGTCTACTCCAGCAGGGGAGGGGAACGAAGACAAGGGTGAAGCGCCGCGCCGTGTATGTCGCTCTTCACCATGACAAGATCGCCACCCGATGCCCACCCTGCCGGTCGTGGTGTCGGCCGCCCCCAACGACATGAGCCTCCGCCTGCTAATGGTCTGCGCCGACCCCCGGCTCCCCTCCTCGCGGATCCGGATGGTGCAGATGGTGCCGTGGCTCCAGCGGCTCGGGATCGACAGCGACGACCGCCTCTACCCCCACTCCCTCGCCGACCGCCTCGCCCTGCGCCGCAGCCTCCGGCGCTACGACGCCGTTGTTCTCCAGAAGAAGCTCCTCACCGCCACCGACACCCTCCTGTGGAGCCGTATTGGCCGCCCCCTGATCTTCGACTTCGACGACGCCATCCCCTTCCGCCAGGAGGCCCACCGCGGCAGCCACTGCTCCGCCACCCGCGCCCGCCGCTTCGCGCGCACCCTGCGCCGCGCCGACGCCGTCTTCGCCGGCAACCGCTACCTCGCCTCCCTGTGTGAGGAGGCCCACAAACCGTACTCATCTCCCCGTCGCCGGTACCGTACCCGGTGCCTAGCCGTGCCGACCGCCCGGACAACCCGGTGGCCTGCATCGGCTGGGTCGGCGGCCAGGGCAACCTCGCCTCCCTGGCCGCCATCGGACCCATCCTCCAGCGCCTCGCCGAACGGCGCCGCTTCCGCTTTACCGTGGTCTCCGACGGCCGCTTCGAGCTCGACGGCGTCGAGGTGGTGAATATCCCGTGGAGCCTAGAGCGCCAGGAGGAGGAGATCGCCCGCTTCGACATCGGCGTCATGCCCCTGGAGGAGGCGACGCCGTGGAGCCACGGCAAGTGTTCCTACAAGCTCCTCCAGTACATGGCCGCCGGGGTCGCCCCGGTGGCCTCGCCGGTGGGGATGAACACCGAGGTCGTCGAAGACGGCGTCAACGGCCTCCTCGCCGGTGACCCGCAGGCGTGGGAGCTGTGTCTAACGCGACTCCTCGACGACGCCCCCCTGCGCCTCCGCCTCGGCGTGGCCGGCCAGCGAACCGTGGCCGAGGGGTACACCTACCCGGTGATCGCCGAACGGTGGTGCGACTTCCTCCAGGCCACCTTCAACGTCCACCCGTGATGGACATTGAGAGAGCCCTCGGCTTTCAGCGATCAGCGACGCCAGGAATGCGGGTGCAAGGATAGGAGCACGCGCGACCCGCCATTGCCGTCTATTTCGCATACGGCAGAGGTGACGCTGGGTGCCGCCAGAGGCGGATAAAGCGAGCAAGAGGTGCGGAAAATGGGGCGATGCATGCCTTAAAACTCACTCGTTTTACAGTGGCATACCTCTTCATCTATGTGCGAATACGCTCTTTCAGACTGCACAACGAGAGGCAATAAAGATTACCGCCACAGCCTTTCATGAGAGACACGAACGTATGGCTTGGAGAATTTCCTCCACAGCGATAGTCGACACCGGATGGTCCTTGTCCTTAGTAAGAACCTGCATTGCCTTTGAATAACCTGGGCCCCAAACCTTCCTGTTAACAAATTTTCCGTGCATATCATGTCCATAGAGACACACCAGCGGTATTTTAAACGCAGCACAAATATGTACAATTGATGTATCTGGAGAAACTACAACATCCGCCAATCGAACTATTTCAACCGCACTGGCAATAGAACCAAATGGATTGATGTTAGTACCTTCAATATTAAGTTTTGAAATCCTATCAGGAACACCGATGAATATTATAATCGCATCTTTCGATATCGATTTTATCCCAGAAACAAGCAGTTCAATCTGCGCTAACGATAGATCGCGACGAACGCCGGAAGAATATGGATTAATGACAACCATGTTAGCTCCACGCAAAGAGTTAACATAGCCTTTAACCATCGCCTTTACATCTTCTGAAATATATATATCGTAATCCAAACTGAAATCTTTAATTTCAAGACTCTTAAGAAGCATACTATAACGTGTTGTTACATGCTCTTCATAACCGCAAAAATCAATGGACTTGTTGTAGATATTAAATCGACCCTTATTAAACCCAACGACATTACGGGCATTGACAGCTTTAAGAAATCGCAAATGAAAGAGCGACATCTTATCTCCCATATCAACTATAAGATCATAATGCTGTTTCGCCATCTGCCTCGCCATCACCAGTTTTAGATTGCGATCAACGGGGGCGATGTATGCATGGTTGACATATGGATTATGTTCAATAATACAATAATTTTTCTCACCAGCGAGCACGTCGACGACATACCCAGCACGATGAAATTCGCGAAACAGCAATGTCGAAACTACCATGTCGCCTATTTTGTCATCGTCGCGCAATAGCAGTATGCGCCTGATAGCGCCTAAATCGAAAATTGCCGACCTTCTATAGTCCAACACTAATCTGGCAAGATTTATGCGCAGATCTTTCATGAAATAGTTACGACGGCGGTTCCACTCGCGGAATTTTGCGAACCTCTTTTTCTTCATCCTGCAATCTCCAGGACCTTTGGCTCCCAAGCTGCCCTAGCAGGCTGTTGAAAAAGTCCTCAGGATGCCGATTTCTGGGAAATTTCGAAACGTGCCTTCATCGTAAGTAATTGATAATTCGTTCTTGTCGTTGCCAGATACACAGGTTCAGGGTGCTTCCGGAGAGTTTTTCAACAGCCTGTTAGGGTACGGTTCAATCCTCGGAGGAAGCGCCGCGCGTCGCCTGTAATCTGCGCTGAGTGCGCCACATCTCCCACAACTTCGCCTCCCGCAAGCAGACGTACCACGCGGTGGAGCAGGCGATCATGAAGCC
>JAJRSX010000209.1 GCA_024278555.1 bacterium
CGCCACCGGCGACCTGGTCGCCGACTTCGGCCTGGCGGCGGCGATGGCCGCCGAGGTGCGGCCCCACGCCATCGAGATCAACCTCTCCTGCCCCAACGTCGCCGACGGCGAGGGGGTCCTCTTCCACGACCCGGAGCAGGCGGGGCGGGTGGCGAAGCGGTGCTGGAGCGAGGTGGGGTCGATCCCGCTGGTCATCAAGATCGGCTACCTCGACGACCCGACCACGCTGGAGGCCCTGATGGTCGCCTGCGGCCCCTTTATCCAGGGGGTGGCGGGGATCAACACCATCCCGATGGCGGTCCAAGACGGTGCGGGCCACCCCGCCCTCGGCCCCGAGCGGCGTACCTCCGGCGTCTGCGGTGAGGCGATCCGCGACCTGGCGCTGAACCAGGTACGGCGGCTGGCCACGCTACGGGAACGGCTCGGGATGGCGTGGTCGATCATCGGCGTCGGCGGGATCACCACCCCGGAGGACATCGACGCCCACCTGACCGCCGGCGCCGACGCCGCCATGTCCGCCACCGGAGCGATGTGGAACCCCCTCCTCGCCCGCCAGTGGTGGGAGCTCCACCACTAGCCCTTCCGGACACCGTGGAGGCGCAGATCCAGGTGTTCGGCGTAGCGCACGAAGTCCTGGTCGGTAGTGAACACCGGGACAGAGTGGCGGGTCGCCGTGGCGCAGATCAGGAAGTCGATGTGAGACCCCTGGACCCCTTTCGCCCGGCAAGCGTTGTAGTGCTTGGCCGCCTCTACATAATCCTCTGTCCCCAGCGGTAGATCATCAAACGCGGCGAGATGGCCGCGGACCACCTCAAACTGCTGGGGATCGGGAATGCCCGAAAGAATCTCTTGGCGGATGGCCCCGATGAGGACCACCCGGAACTCCCTCACCAGCTCCGTGAATTCATCGACGAGCGCCTGCTCGATCGAACTTCTGCGGCGACGACGGAAGGCGAGCGACCAGATCGTCGTGTCGACCAGGACCCTCACCGGCGGGAGCGTCCTCTCTTGTGGTTGTACTTCGGATCGAAGTCGATCTGTCCCAGAGCTGCCAGGGCTTCGATCTGTTTGCGACGCTGAATAAACTCTCGTAGCGCCTCGTTGACCGTAGCCTTCTTGGTTTTGAGGCCGGCAATCTTCTGCGCTTCGGAGAGCAGCCCACCGTCAATCGCGAGGTTGGTTGCCATGATGGATTCTCCTTTGTAGCAGATTCTACACAATCAAATGTGTGGGCCAATCGAACGATTGATGCCGAGATGTGGGAGCAGGGATGCGTCCGGCGTGGATTGTGTCAAGCTTCGCCGTCGTTCGTGGACTCTCATACATAGATTCGGTCGGTCTTCGCCGCCATGACGTAGTCGTTGCGGTGCAGGCCGCCGATCTTGTGGGTCCACCAGCTCACCGTCACCGCGCCGTACTCGGTGAGGAGCGCCGGGTGGTGGCCCGCCTCCTCGGCGATGGCGCCGACCCGGTTGGTAAAGGCGAGGGCGGCGGCGAAGTCGTCGAACTCAAAGACCCGCTCGAGGCGCTCGACCCCGTCGACCTCCACGATCCGCCAGCCGGGGATGAGGGGGGCGAGCTCGGCGCGCTCTTCGTCGGTCACCTTCGGGGCGCCTACCTGGCAGACGGTGCACTGGCCTTCGGCGAGATCGGACATGGGATTACCTCCAGCTCGAGTTCAAGCCCAGGCTGGCGGCGCCACGGTCACAAAACCAGGGCCACCGTGGACCCCCATCTCTTTGGAAAATTCCCCCCCTGTCCGCGAAGGGAGGTCTGGAGCCGGCGATATGGGGGTACGGTCCAGGCTATGCCGCCGCCTCCGCCTCGGCGGCGCGCATGTAGCCGCACCCCTTCGTCGGGCAGGCAACCATGAGCACATCCTCGTGCTTGTCGTGGTGCTCCATGAGGACCGGGAAGCCGCACTCGGGGCACGCCTCGGCCACCGGCTTGCCCGGCTGGGAGTACTTGCACTTCGGGTAGTTGGAGCAGGAGTAGAAGGTGCGGCCGCGATAGCGACGCTCGGCGAGCTCGCCCTCGCACCCCTCCTCCGGGCAGGGGACGCCGGTCTTGATCGGCTCGATGTGGCGGCACTTGGGGTAGCCGGAGCAGCCGAGGAAGCGGCCGTAGCGCCCCTCCTTGAGGAGCAGGGGCTTGTCGCACTTGGGACACTTCTGGTCGGTCATCTCGTCGGGCGCCGCGGCGATCGCCTTGCCGTCGGCCGGGTCGCGCTTGATCTGCCGGGTCGACTTGCACTCGGGGTAGTTGCGGCAGGCGAAGAACTCGCCGAAGCGGCCGCTCTTCACCACCATCTCGCCGCCGCACTTGGGACACGGCTCGTCGCTCACCTCCTCCGGCTTGACGTGGACGGTGCCGTCCTCGTCGCGGGTAAACGACTTCGGGTTCTTGCACTCGGGGTAGTTGGTGCAGGCGAGGAACTCGCCGCGCCGGCTCGACTTCACCGCCATCGGCGAACCGCACTTGTCGCACTTGATGTCGGTGATCTCCAGGTCTTCCTGGATCTCGCGGATGACGTCGGGGGCGGCGGCGAGGCGCTTGGCGAACGGGGCGTAGAACGCCTCCAGGACCTGCACCCACTCCTCGTTCCCCTCGGCGACCTGGTCGAGGTGGTCCTCCATGGCGGCGGTGAAGCCGACGTCGATGATGTCCGGGAAGGTGGCCACCAGGACCTTGTTGACGTAGCGGCCAAGGTGGGTCGGATGGAATCGCCCCTTGAGCTTCTCGGTGTAGTCGCGATCAACGATGGTCGCCAGGGTGGCGGCGTAGGTGGAGGGGCGGCCGATCCCCTTCTCCTCCAGCGCCTTCACCAGGGTCGCCTCGGTGTAGCGCGGCGGCGGCTGGGTGAAGTGCTGCTGCGGGTCGACCTTGTGGAGGGTAACGGCGTCGCCTTGGGCGAGCTCCGGCAGGGGGCGATCACCCTCCTTGGCCCCCCTCTTCTTCCCCCCCTGGTTCGCCACTACCTCCGGGGCGGCGTCGTCGCGCCCCTCGCGGTAGAGGCGGGAAAAGCCATCAAACACGAGGACCTGGCCGGTGGCCCGCAGGGTGAGAGGGGTGTCGCCGAGGCGAGCGCCGCCGATATCGACGGTGGTGGCGTCGAACTGCGCCGGGGTCATCTGCGAGCTTACCGCCCGCTTCCAGATCAGCTCGTAGAGGCGGGCGAGGTCGCGCTCCATGTGGGCGGCGACCTCCTCCGGAAGACGCGCCACGTCCGACGGGCGGACCGCCTCGTGGGCGTCCTGCGCCCCCTTCTTCTTGCCGTAGACGTTGGGCCTCTCCGGCAGGTACGGCTTGCCGTAGGCGGTGGCGATGTGGCCGCGGATGGCGTCCACGGCCTCCCTGGAGAGGCGGGTGGAGTCGGTCCGCATGTAGGTGATCAGGCCGACGCGGCCGAGGGGGCCGAGGTCGACCCCCTCATACAGCCGCTGCGCCAGGGCCATGGTCCGCTTGGCGGAGTAGCCGAGCTTGCGCGACGCCTCCATCTGCAAAGTAGAGGTGATAAACGGCGGCGACGGCCGCCGCCGGCGCCGCTTGCGCACCACCTCGGCCACCGTCAGGTTCGCCTGCTCGATGGCGGCGACCAGGGCGCGCGCCTCCTCCTCGTTGTGGATCTCCGCCTTTTTTCCGCCGATCTTGTGGAGCTGCGCCTCGAACGGCGGCGGCTTCGGCCCCTCCACCCGGCAGTGGAGGCTCCAGTACTCCTCGGGGGTGAAGGCCTCGATCTCCTCTTCGCGCTCGCACACCAGGCGCACCGCCACCGACTGGACGCGACCGGCGGAGAGGCGGCCGCCGATCTTCTTCCACAGGATCGGGCTGATCTTGTAGCCGACAATCCGGTCTAGGACCCGGCGCGCCTGCTGGGCGTTGTACATGTTGCGGTTGAGGGTGCCCGGGTGGGCCAGGGCATCCTTGATCGCGCCCTTGGTGATCTCGTGGATCTCCACCCGCGAGACCGATGGGTGGTCGCCGATGTAGTCGGCGATGTGGCAGGCGATCGCCTCCCCCTCCCGGTCGGGGTCGGCCGCGAGGTAGACGTGGTCGGCCTTCTTCGCCTCCCGCTTGATCTCGTCGAGGACCTTCTTCTTGCCGCGGATGACCTTGTACGCGGGCTTGAAGCCGTGCTCCACGTCGACCCCGAGCTCCTTCTTCGGGAGGTCGATCACGTGGCCCACGGAGGCGAGGATCTTGTAGCCCCGCCCGAGATATTTTTCGATCGTCCGCGCCTTGGCCGGCGACTCGACCACCACCAGTGAGGTTCCCATGGGTCCTATTCACCTCCAGCAATTTTCGTAGCGATGTACCCCCCGCCCTCGGTACGACGGACGGCACCGAGGAGCTCCAGCTCGGTGAGGTGGGCCAGGAGCGCGGGGGCGGCAGTGTGGGTGAGGGCGGCCAACTCGTCCACCCGCCGCTCACCACCGGTGAGGAGGGCAACCAGCGGGTCCACCGCAGCGTCGTCGCCGGCGACCGGACCACCTCGCTTCACCGGCGGGGTGAGGTACGCCTGGACCGCCGGCGGCAGGGTGGCGATCACGTCGCTGACCGACTGGACCAGGTGCGCCCCGTCGCGGATCAACCGGTTCGCCCCCACCGAGCGGGAGCTGGTGATGTTGCCGGGCACCGCGCACACCTCGCGCCCGAGCTCCATCGCCAACCGCGCGGTGATCGCCGCGCCGGAGCGCGCCTGCGCCTCCACCACCACCGTCGCCACCGCCAGACCGGCGATGATCCGGTTGCGACGGGGAAAGAAGGCGGCCCGCGGCCGCGTCCCCATGGGGTACTCGGAGACCAACGCCCCGTGGGCGCGGACCGCTGCCATGCGCCGCTCGCTGCCCGCCGGATACGCCACATCGACGCCACACCCGAGCACCGCCACCGTCCGCCCGCCCGCGGCCAGGCAGCCGTCGTGGGCGCACGAGTCGACGCCGGTGGCCATCCCCGAGACCACCGTCGCACCGTGGCGCGCCAGGCCACGGGCAAACTCCGTGGCCACGTGGGCCCCGTAGCTGGTGGCGACGCGAGAGCCGACGATCGCCACCGCCACCCCGTCGGCCGGGGTGAGGGTGCCGTCTACATAGAGGATGGGCGGTGGATCGGCGATGGCGGCAAGCCCCGCCGGCAGCTCCGGCCGTGGGACAAGGGTCACCCCGGCCGCCTCCGCCGCCCGCGCGTCCGCCTCCGCCGCGGCCTCGTAGCTACCGTCGCGCAGGGCGGCGACCGCCTCGCGCCGCAGCCGCTCCCCGCGCAGGCGGCCGGCGCGGCCGGCGGCCAAGACCCCCTCGGCGTCGCCGTGCGCCTCCAACAACGTCGTCACCCCCCGCGGCCCGAGGCCGGGGACGTGGTTCAGGCAGAGCCACGGGAACATCGGCCGAGTAGGCCGGAGAGGGGCGGCCCGTGTCCACACCCCTCCGGGGAAGTGAACCAGAAGCGAGGCGTCGATGGTGGCACGAAGAGAGGAAAGGCGCGGGCCTTCAAGGCCGCTCCCCTCCCACGGCCAGCCACCCGCGACGCCGGCGACCCGCTACCGCCCGCCGCACCCAGGACAATTGGGGTCGCGCGAGAGCTCCACGGTGTGGGTGCGCTGGCGGCGGCCGTCGTAGGTGGTCAGCCCCGGGGCGGGGGGCCTGCCGAGGAGGATGCGGATGGCGGCGAGGGCCTGCTGGCAGCCCACCAGGCCGACCACCGGCGCCAAGACCCCGAGGTCGGCGCAGGTGCCCCCCGCATCTTCTCCGTCGGTCGGGCCGAAGGCGCACCGGAGGCAGGGGGTCTCACCGGGGAGGATCGCCATCCACTGCCCCTGCCACCCCACCGCGCCGCCGAAGCAGTAGGCGACGCCGGCGGCGAGGCAGGCGTCGTGGAGGGCGAGCTTGGTGGTCGCCCGGTCGGTGCCGTCGATGACCACGTGGTAGCGGCCCAGGAGATCGGCCGGGGTGTGGTCGGGCCAGCGGCCCGGGTAGGTGGCGACCTCCAACTGCGGCTGGAGGTGGACCAGGGCGGCGGCGGCCACCGCTACCTTGCGCTCACCGAGGTCGGCGTCGGTGTAGAGGGTCTGGCGTGGCAGGTTGGAGCGCTCGACCCGGTCGCCATCGACCAGGCCGAGGCGGCCCACCCCCGCCGCCGCCACCGCCCGCGCCGCCGGACAGCCGAGGCCGCCGAGGCCGACGATCAGCACCCGACCCGCGGCGAGCGACGCCACCGGCCGCCTCAATCGCGCCCCTCCCCCTCCCCCTCCCCCTCGTCCGCCCACCCCTCCATCGAGGCGGTCTCCGGCGCCTCCACCGCGGTCACGGTCTCCACCACCGCCTCCCTCTCCACCTCCACGCCCTCCTCCATCCCCTCGGGAAGATCGAGGTCGAGCTCCTCCTGGGTGGTGCGCGCCTCGGCGAACTCCGCCACCGTGGGCAGGTCGGCGAGCCGTCTAAGGCCGAAGACCTTGAGAAAATTCTTGGTGGTGGCGTACATCAGCGGCTTACCGGGGATCTCCCGGCGGCCGGCGACGCGGATGAGGTCGTGCTCCATCAGGGTCTTCAGGGTCCCCATCGGGTTCACCCCGCGCACCTGCTCGATCTCGGCGCGGATGATCGGCTGCTTGTAGGCGATCAGCGACAGGGTCTCCAAGGCCTGCTGGGAGAGGCGGATCTTCCGTGGCGGGGTGAGGTCGGCGACCCACACCGCCTGCGCCGGCTTGGTGGCGAGCTGGTAGCCGCCGGCCACCTCCACTACCTGGATGCCATGGCCGTCGCCGTCGTAGGCGGCGACCACCGCGGCCAGCGCCTCGGCGGCGAGGTCACGGTCGTAGCCGTGGGCGACGGCGATCTCCAGGAGGCGGGCGCGCGGCAAGGGCTCACGGGTGGCAAAGAGCAGGGCCTCGAAGGCGGCGCAGAGGTCGCGGTGGACGGCGCCGCCCTCCGCCTCGTCGACGGTGGACGGCGCCGCCCCGGAGGCGGCGAGGGGCCCACCTCCCACCTCGGGGAGGGGGGCGTAGCCGCCCTCCGCCGGGGTGGCGGTCGCGGGATCGACGGCAAGATCGGGGGCGGTGGGGGTGTCGTTCACGGGGCAGGCTCGAGGAGGGGGTCGTGGGCGGTGTCGATGGGACCATCTTCAACGGCGCGCCGGTAGATCCAGATGGGGCCGAAGTGGAGCTCCTGGCGGAACCCCACCGCCTGCAGGCGGATCAGCTCCAACAGCGCCAGGAAGGTGACCACCCGCTCGGTGCGGCTCGCCCGGCGGCGGAAGAGGTCGGTAAAGAGCAGCGTGTCGCGCTCCGCCAGCCGTTCGAGAAGCACGCCGATCTGCTCCTGAATGGTGAGCGGCTCCAGCTCGATCTCCCGCACCGCCCGCCCCTCCAGCTCCGTGAGGACCACCTGAAAGGCGTCGAGGAGATCGACGAGGGTGAGCTCCCGGAGCTCGCTCTTGCGCGCCTCCACCCGCGCCGTCTCCATGCCGCGGTAGTAGATCCGCGCCTGCGCCTCGGCCCGCTCGCGCAGGTGGTTCGCCGCCTCCTTGCACGTCTGGTACTCGAGGAGCTGCTCCACCAGGGCGGCACGCGGGTCCACCTCCTCCTCGCCCTCCTCCGCCTCCGGGGCCGGCAGGAGCATCCGCGACTTGATCAGCGCCAGGGTCGCCGCCATCTCCAGGAAGCTCCCCGCCACCTCCAGGTTGAGGGTGTGGAGGAGCTCCAGATAGCCGAGGTACTCGCGGGTGACGGTGGCGATGGGGATGTCGTAGATATCCACCTCGTGCTTGCGGAGGAGGTGGAGCAGCAGGTCCAGCGGCCCCTCGAAGAACTGCAGGTCGACCCGGTACTCCTCACCGTTGGCCTCGGCGGCGACGGGCACGGGAGGGGTCGGGGTCGGCTCCGGGGAGGCGCACATCGCCTCGACAGGGGGATCGGTCGCCATGGCAGGGCCAGTCTAACCTGCCCGACGCACATTGCATCCCCGCCCGTTGAAAGCTGAAAGCCGACTGCTGAAAGCTGAAAGCTGCCCCCCCTACCGCACCAGCTTCATCGCCGCCCGCACCCGCTCCATGGTCTGCTCCGCCTCGACCCGCGCCACCTCGGCGCCGGCAGCGAGGATCTCTTCGATCCGCCCCGGCGCCGCGGCCAGGGCGACCCGCCGCTCGTGGATCGGGCCAAGCTCCTCCCACAGGTGGTCGCACAGCTGCCTCTTGCAGTCGAAGCAGCCGATCCCGGCGGTGCGGCAGCCATCGACGATCTCCGCCCGCTCCTCCTCCGGCGTGTACATGCGGTGGAAATCGAAGACCGGGCAGTTGTCCGGCTCGCCCGGGTCGGTGCGCCTGACCCTTGCTGTGTCGGTGACCGCCCGCGCCATCTTCTTGCGCATGGTCTCCTCGTCGTCGGCGAGGTAGATGGCGTTGCCGTACGACTTGCTCATCTTACGGCCGTCGAGCCCCGACATCTTCGGCGCCTCGGTCATCAGCGACGCCGGCTCCGGGAAGGTCTCGCCGTAGATATGGTTGAAGCGGCGGGCGATCTCCCGCGCCAGCTCCAGGTGCGGCAGCTGGTCCACCCCCACCGGCACCTGGTCGGCCCGGTAGATCAGGATGTCCGCCGCCTGCAAGACCGGGTAGCCCAAGAAGCCGTAGGTACTGAGGTCACGGTCCTTGAGGTTCTCCCGCACATCCTTGAAGGTCGGGTTGCGCTCCAGCCACGGGGTCGGGGTGATCATCCCGAGGAGCAGGAAGAGCTCCGCGTGGGCCGGCACGTCGGACTGGACAAAGAGGGTGGCGCGCTCCGGGTCGACGCCAGCGGCGAGCCAGTCGAGGACCACCTCGCGGATGTTGGCGGTGATCGCCGAGGGGTCGTGGTAGTCGGTGGTCAGGGCGTGCCAGTCGACCACGCTGAAGAAGCAGCTACAGGAGTCCTGCAGAGCGACCCAGTTCTTCAGCGCCCCGAGATAGTTCCCCAGGTGGAGCTGCCCGGTGGGGCGCATACCGGAGAGGACGCGGGGAGTGGCCATGGGTCGGAGGGCGCGCCCCCCTACTTGCCACCTCAGGTGAGGAGGTGGAGGAGGAGCTCAATGGGCGGCGATATTAGTTTGGGAACGATTCCCCCCACAAGCAGCGCCAGGAGGACGATGAAGCCATACGGCTCCACCCGCGACACCTGGCGCGCCGCCGCCATCGGCAGGAGCCCCACGAGGATCCGCCCGCCGTCGAGCGGCGGCAGGGGGAGGCAGTTGAAGACCGCCAGGGCGACGTTGATCTGCACCGACAGGGAGAGGGTCCAGTAGAGGAAGCGGGCCACCCCGCCACCACCCGCGTGGGCGAGGGAGGGGACCACCGCCGGCAGGAGGTGGAGGAGCGCCGCGCTCACCACCGCCAGGATCAGGTTCGCCGCCGGCCCGGCCAGGGCGACCCACACCATGTCCTCCTTCGGGTGGCGCAGGCGCATCGGGTTGATCGGCACCGGCTTCGCCCAGCCGATCATGTGGGTCACCACCAGGGCGAGGAGGCCGAGAGGGTCGATGTGGCGGATCGGATTCAGGGTCAATCGCCCCGCCTCCGCCGCCGTCGGATCGCCGAGCCGATTCGCCACCCAGCCGTGGGCCACCTCGTGAAAGGTGACCGCCATGAGAAAGGGGAGCGCCAGGACGGCGTACATCTGGAGTGTGGAGAGCTGTCCCATCGGGGGAGGATCCTCTGCCCCGAGGGTCCAGTCCAGCCGCGGCCGACCGGCCGCGAAGGAACAGCCGGCCGCGAATCCACGCGAATGGACGGGAATGGAGGCCAGGGGTGCGGCGAAGATCGAGCCGGCGATTGTGGATCGGGAAGGGCTCTGTTGTACACCCATTGAGTGTACGGTAGCGTGTATTCATTCAACCTACGTGGAGATGTCATGGCACGTCCGTCGGCGCGGAGCGCCTCCATCAATCTGCGAGCCCGGCCCGGTCAGCGTGCACTGATCGACCGGGCGGCTGCGACCCTCGGCAAGAATCGCTCGGACTTCATGCTCGAGGCGGCGTGCCGGGAGGCGGAAAATGTCCTCCTCGACCGTCGCCTCTTTGACCTCGACAGCGACGCCTTCGCGGCGTTCGAGGCCGCCTTGACGGCGCCCACAACGGACAATCCTGCTCTGCGGCGGCTGCTGCAGGGGGCTCCACCTTGGGACGACTGACCCAACCGGCCTCCCTCTCGGCCACAGAGCGACTCGATGGCTTCGATTCCGGCGAGCCGGTTGTCGACGACTGGCTGAAGCGGCATGCGGCCAAGAATGAAGCGAGCGGTGCGTCGCGCGCCTTCGTGGTCTGCGACGCGGGGCGACGGGTCGCGGGTTACTACGCCCTGGCCACCGGCGCGGTGACCCGTGCGGATGCGCCCGGTGCGACTCGGCGGAACATGCCCGAGCCGATCTCGGTTCTGGTCCTTGGGCGTCTGGCGGTGGATCGGCGCTGGCAAGGAAAGGGAGTTGGTCGCGGACTCCTCCGGGATGCGATCCTGCGCACACTCATCGTGGCGCAGTACGCCTGGGTAGGCGCCCTCCTGGTTCACGCACTCTCCCCCGAGGCGAGGCGGTTCTACCGTTACCACGGATTTCACCCCTCCCCTGTCGACCCGATGACCCTGATGCTCTCTACCACCGAGGCGGCAGCCGCACTTCACAGGAGCGGCGAGGCGGCTCCGTAGGGGGCTGTCGCCCTCCCCTCACGGCCGCCAGTCGAGGGCGAGGATGACGTTGGTGCCCGGCTCGTTGTCGCCGGAGCCGTGGATGCGGTAGTCCTCATCCAGGAGGTTCTCCACCGCCGCGGTGAGGGTGAGGTCGTCGCGCAGGCGGACGCCGCCGCGCAGGGTCACGATCGCATACCCCGGGGTGCCGCCCGGGGGGATGCGCTGGGTGTCGGCGCGGTCGCGGGACGAGAGGCGGTCGGCCTCGGCGGCGACGGTGACCACCCCCTCCAGCCAGCCGCTCCCCGCCTCCGGCTCCCAGCGGAGGCCGAGGTGGCCGGTGGCCGGGGCGAGGCGGCTGAGGGGCTCGCGGCGCTTCGGGGAGGTGGCGGTGGGAAAGGTGTCGACCTCCCCCTCCACCCAGCTCACGTCGCCGTAGCCGGTGAGGGTCGGGGTGAGACGGTAGCGGGCCGCCACCTCGACCCCGTGGACGAAGCCGTCACCGGAGTTGAGCTTGGTCACCTCGGTGTCGCCGTCGTCGGTGAGCCGGCCGGTGGGGGCGCGGATGATCATCCCGTCGATGGTGGTGTAGTAGTAGCTCGCCTCCGCCGCCAGGGGGCCGCGGCGCACCTTCACCCCGACCTCCGAGGCGAGGTACTGCTCCGGGTCGAGGTCGGTGGCGGCGATCTCCTGCTCGCCGCTGCGGGTATCGATGGAGCTGGTGAGGTCCGACAGGTTGGGGGCGCGAAAGGCGCGGGAGACCCCGGCGTAGAGGTGCACCCCCTCCGTCGCCACGAAGAGCAGCCGGGCGGAGGCGGAGAGGTCGTCCCACCGGTCGGTGAGCGAGGCGGCCTCGCCGGTGATCGGATCGGCGAAGCGGCCGGCGTCGGCGCGGGCGTAGGTGTAGTGACCCCCGAGGATGAGATTGAGCCGCTCGCCGAGGGCGAGGTCGTCCTGGACGAAGAGGCCGGCGAGGTCGTAGGTGGAGTCGTCGGCGACGTTCCCCTGGATCCGCACCGACTTGAGCGACCCGTCCGGATTGAACCGCTGCTCGAAGGAGTCGACGTTGTCGCGGTACCACGAGGCGCCGTAGCTCCAGTAGCCGTAATCGGTGTCGCTCTCTCCCTGGAGCCAGAGGCCGAAGGAGCCCACGTCGAAGCCGCTGCGCCGGAGCTCGTCGCTCGACTTCACCCGCGTCTGCTGCTCCCTCTGCACCTGCCACGAGAGCGACACGGTGAGACGATCGAGGGCCGGCCCGAGGTCGCGGTCGCGGTACTGGAGGTAGGTGAGGCGGCGGTCCTGATCGAGCGAGCGCACCTTGTCGCTCCCCACGTCGGTGCCGTGCCAGCTCTTCGCGAACACGGTCTTGTGGGTCCGCCAGGCGTCCTCCAGGGCCACCTGCTGGTGGGCGAGGGTGAGGGTGGCGTCGCCGGCGAGGGCGAGCTCGAGCTTCACGTCGCCGTCGCCCTCATCGTAGCCGGTGTGCTCCATGACGCCGATCTCGCGGCCGCCACGCAGGTCACCGAACTCCTTCCACGACACCCCGGCGAGCCAGCGCAGGGGGCCGCGAGAGCCGCCGAGCTCGCCGCGGCCCACCACCGCGTCTTCCGCCGAGGCATAGCGGCCGTAGAGGCGCGGGGCAAAGGTCCGCCCCGGCCGCGGCGTGTAGCTGCGGGTCAGCATGTTCACCGTGCCGCCCACCGCGTCCGAGCCGTAGAGGACCGACGCCCCCCCCTTCACCACCTCCATCCGGCCGATGGTGAGGGGGTCGATGGTGTTCGCGTACTGGTTCGGCCCGTCGCGGAAGACCGCGTTGTTCAGGCGGATCCCGTCGATGAGCAGGAGGGTGCGAAAGCCGGTGAAGCCGCGCAGATAGGGCGAGCCCTGGCCGCGCGAAGTCTTCTGCACCATCACCCCCGGCACCTCGGCGAGGGCATCGGGCAGGGTGCGCGGCAGGCGACGGGAGGCGATCTCCCCCTCACCGACCACCGCCACCGTGGCCGGTGCGTCAAAGCCCTGCTTCTCCGTTCGGGTGGCGGTGACCACCACCTCGTCGAGGACGAGGTCGCCGGGCACGGTCGCCGCCTCTGCCTCCGCCGCCACCGCCGGGCGGCCCGCCGCCACCACCACGAAAAAGACCCCCACACCGAGACACCACCGCATTGCAGCTCCCTCCAGTTGCACGGGTTATCGAAACGATCCTCCGCTTTCTCATGCACACGGTGTGCCAGCCCCACCGCCCCCTGCGATCCGCGCCGCCACCGGCAGCCGGGACCGACCGCCGCCCGCCGCCGTGGCCACCCCCTGGCCACCCACACGACTCACCGTGGCCAGGTGCGCGGGCAGGTCTCGACACAGAGACGCACAACAGGAGAGGCGCAAAGGGGTGGATAACCGGGGGCCAGGAGTGATCCCGGGCAGGGGCGGCATGGGGATCTCCCCGGCACCGGTTGCCGCCCGGCCACGGGGCACACGAAGGGCACCACGCGCCTCCACCAAGGGAGGCGACACCCCGCTCCCGGCATCCCACCCCCACCTTCCGGAAGGCGAGGGTCGCCCTCCCGACTCCGCCCCACCCTCCCCCTGTCTACCTTCTACTTTCTATCGTTCTCCCACTTTCTACCACTCACCAGTTTCTGCTCTCCCCCCCACGCCCACCACCGGCAACGCCATCCTTCCGGTCTGCCTCCCCTCAGTGACTCCGCGTCTCTGCGCGAGAATCCAACCGACGATTGTGGGAAGGGACGCAAATGGTGAACGGCGACAGGCGGAGTCAGAACCGCCGCTCCCACGCCACCCCGAGGCGGCCGTCGGCGACCACCGGGATGAGGCGGGCGGCGCGGGGACCATCCGCCGGGTGGCGGTGGGCGACGAAGCGGCCGATGCCGTAGCCAAGCAGGCCGCCGCCCACCACGTCCGAGAGCCAGTGGCGCTCGTCGTGGAGACGCGACCAGGCGGTGAGGGTAGCGAGGCCGTAGGCGCCTACCTTCGCCGCTGTCGGGAGATCGCTGTCCTGCAGGGTGGCGGCGGTGGCGAAGGCCAGCGCCGTGTGTCCCGACGGGAAGCTGGTGCGCCGCTCACTGAAGTTGCCCGGGTGGAAGCGGCGGTGGTTGGTCAGCCCGCCCGCCGGCCGCTCCCGCCCCACCGCCACCTTCAAGAACTCGGTGGCCGCCACCGCCAGGACCGCCGCCTCGGCCACGTTCGCTCCGGTGCGTACCGCCACCGCGTCATGGGTAAGCCAGCCGTGGCCGCCGTACCAGACGATCGCCGCCACCGGCGCGGCGAGGGCGTAACCGTTGCCGATCTCCGCCAGCCAGTCATTGCCCGGCCACTGGCCGGCGAGGCGTCGGTCGAGAACCGCGGAGAGCCCCACCGCCCCCACTCCCGCCGCCGCCATCGACCACCCGTGGCCGTCCCACCGCGCCGGCGCGGTAACGAGAGCCGCGGCGTCGCCCACGGTGGCGCGCAGGGGACACTCGCCTCCTTCGGCTGCCGCGAGGTGCGGCAGGCAGATCAGTAGCAGGACAAGGGCGCACCACCAAGTCGATCGTTGCATGACACCTCCCCGGGCCGTCCGGCCCGCGGCGCGGACAGTACCGGACCTCGCCCGCCCGCCCAAGCGGGGCAATCCTTCAACGCAGCGCAACGGAGGGAGGGAGGCGGAGGAGGTTCAACGCCAAGGCGCAAGGACGCCAGGGCGCAAGGGGGGAGTCCGAGGGGACGGCGTCGCGGGTGATCAACTGGAGGCAGGTGCCGAGTGGGGTTTGAACGCAGAGCCGCAGAGGGGTGGAAGACGCAGGCGCGACCGCGGATCCGGCGTCACCGGTCGTGACCCGAAGGCCGGGAGGGCGCCTTGAAGGCGACCCGAGCCGCAGATTTCACAGATTGGCGCAGATTTCAGGGTGGTCGGCCGGGAGGGGGCCGGCGTGGGGAGTGCGGACCGGCTCCAAAGGGCCTGGCAGGGAAAGGGCCAACCGTGAATCAAGCAAATGGACGCGAATCAATGGACCGGGCGGCAAACAGAGAAAACAAACCTCGACCTCACCACCGGGAGAAACGGGTCTACTCTCCGCCCTAAGCTACGAGGCGGGAGATCGTCGTCACTCGGCAGGGTCGCCGGAAGCGCCTCCGTTAGAGTGCCGGAAAGTTAGCCCGCCTTTCGGCGCCCGCCAGCGCTTTGGCGCACCTGCTTTCTTGCGAGCTCGCTTATTGTGCGCAAAGCATCATTCACCGAGCTGGAATCGGGGAAAAACGCTACGACATCTGGATCCAGTCACACGATATTTATCCCACGGGCGTAACGCTTCGCGTACTTCCCGCGGACACCTTTTGAAAAGTCGTACTCGGCACGCATTGGTTTCTCTCGGTTCCCCGGTTTATTTTTCCTCGTATTCTTTTTTTCTCGCGCCGGGTTGCTTTGCGGGCGCTGAAGATCCTTATGGCATCACCTCAATCGGTATGAGCCACCACGACCAGATGGTCATCCTCCGAAAAGCCTACGGTAAGGAACCGCTGCTCGCCCACACGGTGACCCGAATCTGGAATGGTGATCGATAGTATGTCTCCGAACACGGTGGCCGCTTCCTCGAACGAGACACCGTGCTTACGGAGGTTCCCGGTTGCCTTCCGTTTATCCCACTCGAAATCAAGTCCCACGGTAAACTACCCCCATTTCTTGTCGCGCGCACGACGAAAGCTCAGGCGACCGGCCCGAGGCAGGGGCCGAGCGAAGACACGAGCGACGGGACGTCGCGAGGTGGGGGATCTCGGATCGGTCGATCTCCCTGATCCTTCAGCCCCCATCCCCGCGCGCGGTGGTTTTGGAGCCGACGCGCCCGTCCCGGCAGGGCCATCTTGTTGCCCGTCCCTGCGGGCGCGACAATCCGCGCCCATGACACGTATCTACAATTTCTCCGCCGGCCCTGCGGCGATGCCCGAAGAGGTCCTGCGGGAGGCGGCGGCGGAGCTCCCCGACTACCGCGGTCGCGGCATGTCGGTGATGGAGATGAGCCACCGGGGCGACGACTACCAGGCGATCTTCGCCGAGACCAAGACCCGCCTCGCCCGCCTCTTCGCCCTCCCCGAGGGGTACCGCATCCTCTTCCTCCAGGGCGGCGCATCGCTCCAGTTCGCCATGCTCCCGATGAACCTGCTGGGCGGTGGCAGCGCCGACTACGTCCATACCGGCGTCTGGTCGAAAAAGGCGATCGCCGAGGCGCGCCGCTTCGGCACCGTGCGGGTCGCCGCCTCCGGGGAGGACGGCGGCTTTTCGCGCATTCCGCGCCAGGGAGAGCTCGACCTCGACCCGGCGGCGCGCTACTGCCACATCACCACCAACAACACGATCTACGGCACCGAGTACTTCTACACCCCGGAGACCGGCGACGTGCCGCTGATCGCCGATTGCTCCTCGAACATCCTGTCGCGGCCCCTCGACCTCTCCCGCTTCGCCATGGTCTACGCCGGGGCGCAGAAGAACCTCGGCCCGGCCGGGGTCTGCCTGGTGATCCTCCGCGAGTCGCTCCTCGAGCGGGCGGCGGAGGAGATCCCCACCATGCTCGCCTACCGCACCCATGTGGCCGGCGACTCGATGTTCAACACGCCGCCCACCTTCGCCATCTATATGGTTGGTCTGGTGGCGCGGTGGTTGGAGGCGCGCGGCGGGGTGGCGGCGATGGAGGCGCAGAACCGACGCAAGGCGGCGCTGCTCTACGACCTCCTCGACCGCTCCGACTTCTACCACTGCCCGACGGAGGTGGAGAGCCGGTCGCGGATGAACGTCCCCTTCACCCTCGCCGACCCCGCCCTCGATACCACCTTCCTCGCCGAGGCGAAGGAGGCGGGGCTGGTCGGGCTCAAGGGCCACCGCCTGGTCGGCGGGATGCGCGCCTCGATCTACAACGCCATGCCCGAGGCCGGTGTGGCGCGGCTGGTCGCCTTCATGGAGACGTTCGAGCGGCGGCGCGGCTAGGTCCCGGCCGGGAAAAACCACGAAGGGCGCCAAGGCCACGAAGGCGTGATGGGTCGGAATCGGCATTCTTCATGTCCTTCATGGTGAAGAGGGTCTTGCGGGAGGTCGCCGTGAAGCCCCACGCGCATCGCGCCGCCCAGCCTGCATGCCCGCGCCCCCTCCGCGTCTCCGCGCCTCCGCGCGAGGTCGGCCTTCAAGGCCGCCGCCACGGACCATCCGACCACCCGCGGCACGGCAGCTAATTTTCCCCGCCCCGCCGATCGCTGAACGCGGCCCCGCTTCGTGGGGTATCCTCCGCCGCCATGGCACGGACCAACGCCTCGGGCCACACGCCCATGATGGAGCAGTATCTGCGGGTGAAGGCGGAGGCCGGCGACGCCCTCCTCTTCTACCGGATGGGCGATTTCTACGAGATGTTCGGCGACGACGCGGTGCGCGCCGCCGACCTCCTCGGGATCGCCCTCACCAAACGCGGCAAGTCGAACGGCGAGGAGATCCCCCTGTGCGGGGTGCCGTACCACGCCGCCGAGGGGTACCTGGCGAAGCTGGTGCGCGGCGGCCACGCGGTGGCGGTGGCGGAGCAGATCGGCGACCCGAAGCTCTCCAAGGGGCTGGTGGAGCGCAAGATCGTCCGGGTGGTCACCCCGGGGACGGTGCGCGAGGAGGCATTGCTGGAGGAGCGGGAGAATACCTACCTCGCCGCCCTCTACCCGGGGACGGAGCGGGTGGGGGTCGCCTTCCTGGATCTGCTCACCGGCGAGCTCGGCTGTGTGGAGGTCGCCCCGGGGGCACCGCTGTTGAACGAGTTGGCGCGCCTGGAGCCGCGCGAGGTGGTCGTGGGGCCGGGCGAGGAGGAGGTGGCTCCGGCGGTGGCGTGGCTACGCGCCCGTGAGGTGGCGGTGACGGTGAGCGACACCCCCTTCCCGAGCGTCGGCCGCGCCCGGCGCGACCTCGCCGCCCGCTACGGTGTCGCCGACCTGGCCGGCCTCGGCCTCGGCGAGGTGACCGTGGGGGTGGCGGCGGCCGTCCACCTCCTCGCCTACGCCGAGGAGACCCAGCGCCAGGCCCTCCCCCACATCCAGCGGCTCCGTGCCGTCGCCCCTGGTGACGCCCTGGCCATCGACCCCGACTCGCGGCGCAACCTGGAGCTGTTGCGCACCCTGCGCGACGGCCGCCGGCGCGGCTCGCTCCTCGGGGTCCTCGACCGCACCCGCACCCCCATGGGGGGGCGGCTGATGCGTGGCTGGGTGGTGCGGCCCCTGCAGGGGCGGCCGGAGATCGAGGCGCGGCTGGCGGCGGTGGCGCGGCTGGTGGAGGAGGCTGGGGCGCGCGACCGCCTGCGCGAGCTCCTCGGCCGGATGCGCGACCTGGAGCGCCTCGCCGGCCGCGCGGCCCTGGCCGCCTGCAACGGCCGCGACCTCCTCGCCCTGGCCAGCTCGCTTGCCGAGCTCCCGGCGGTGGCGGCGGCGATCCCCGACGACGGCGGCCGCCTGCCCCCCCTGGCCGCGGCGTGGGACGACCTCGCCGATCTCACCAAGGAGCTCACCGCGACCCTCCACCCGGAGCCGCCGCTCACCCTGCGTGAGGGGGGAATCATCGCTGACGGCGCCGATGCGGAGATCGACGAGCTGCGGGCGCTCACCCGCGACACCCGCTCGGTGATCGCCCGCCTGGAGGAGGAGGAGCGGGCACGCACCGGCATCGGGTCGATGAAGGTGCGCCACAACCGGGTCTTCGGCTACTACCTGGAGGTGTCGAAGGCGAACCTGGCGCGGGTCCCGGACGACTACATCCGCAAGCAGACCCTGGCCAACGCCGAGCGCTTCATCACCCCGGAGCTCAAGCAGCTCGAGGAGCGGATCGTCACCGCCCAGGAGCGCCTGTGCGACCTCGAGTACCGCCGCTTCCAACAGCTCCGCGAGCGGGTGGTGGCGGAGGTGGCGCGGATCCAGGCGCAGGCGCACCGGGTGGCGGAGGTCGACTGCCTGGCGGCCCTGGCCGAGGTGGCGGCGAAGAACGGCTACTGCCGGCCGGAGCTCTCCGAGGCGATCGAGCTCGACATCCGCGGTGGCCGCCACCCGGTGGTCGAGGCCCTGGCACCGCCCCAGTCGTTCGTCCCCAACGACGCTCGCCTCGACGGGCGCGATCGTCGCATGTTGCTTCTCACCGGGCCGAACATGGCGGGCAAGTCGACCTACATGCGGCAGGTGGCGCTGATCGTCCTGATGGCCCACATGGGGAGCTTCGTGCCGGCGGAGTCGGCGCGCATCGGCCGCATCGACCGCATCTTCACCCGCGTCGGCGCCTCCGACGACCTCGCCTCCGGCGACTCCACCTTCATGGTGGAGATGAAGGAGGCGGCGAACATCCTCCACAACCTCACCCCGCGCTCCCTCGTGCTCCTCGATGAGATCGGCCGCGGGACCGCCACCTTTGACGGCATCTCCATCGCCTGGGCGATCGCCGAGTCGCTCCTCGGCCGCTTTGCCGACGGGCCGCTGACCCTGTTTGCCACCCACTACCACGAGCTCACCGAGCTCACCGAGAGCTGCCCCGGGGTGGTCAACCGCCACTGCGCGGTGCGCGAGTGGCAGGGGGAGGTGGTCTTCATGCGGCGCATCGAGGACGGCCCGGCGGACCGCTCCTACGGCATCCACGTGGCCCGCCTCGCCGGGCTGCCGGAGCCGCTGGTGGCGCGTGCCGACGCGATTCTTGCCAACCTCGAGCGCGGCGAGCACACCGGCGGCGGCCGATTGCGGATCACCGGCGTCCCGGCGGCCGAGCCCCAGCTCGACCTCTTCGCCGAGCCCGAGCCCCACCCGGTGGTGGAGCGGCTCAAGGAGATTTCGGTGGAGCGGCTGACCCCCCTGGAGGCCCTCAACCTGCTGGCGGAGCTCCAGCGGCAGGCGGGGTGAGCATGGTTGTCGCGTCCAACATCCCGAACCGAGGGAGGAGCCGGCCCCTGCCGGCGATCCCGCCCGTGGGGTGGGCGGGGCCTACCGCCCCGAATCGCGAGCGGCAGCTCGCTCCTCCCTCTCGTGTCCATGGAGCGGGTGGCCACCCCTTGAGCCGGTGGCTGATCGTGACGATCGCATGAGTCCAACCGCGTGTGAGGAGCGCCATGAACCGTAACGACAAGATCTACGTGGCGGGCCACCGGGGGCTGGTGGGCTCCGCCATTCTCCGTGCCCTTGCGCGCGGCGGCTTCACCAATGTCTTGGTGCGCACCCACGGGGAGCTCGACCTCACCGACCGGCAGGCGGTGGAGGCCTTCTTTGCCGAGGAGCGGCCCGCCTGCTGCGTCCTGGCGGCGGCGCGGGTCGGCGGGATCGTCGCCAACGACACCTACCCGGCCGACTTCATCCGCGACAACCTGGCGATCGAACTCAACGTCATCGACGCCGCCCACAAGAGCGGCGTCGACAAGCTCCTCTTCCTCGGCTCATCGTGCATCTACCCGCGCGACTGCCCCCAGCCGATCCGCGAGGAGTATCTCCTTACCGGCCCCCTGGAGGCGACCAACTCGGCCTACGCGGTGGCGAAAATCGCCGGTATCGAGATGTGCCGCGCCTACCGCCGCCAGTACGGCGACCACTTCTTCGCGGTGATGCCCACCAACCTCTACGGCCCCGGTGACAACTACGACCTCAAGACCTCCCACGTCCTGCCGGCCCTGATCCGCAAGTTTGCCGAGGCGAAGGAGGCGGCCGCCCCGACCGTGACCGTCTGGGGGACCGGCAAGCCGCGGCGCGAGTTCCTCCACGCCGACGACCTCGCCGACGCCTGTCTCTTCCTCTTGGAGGGCTACGATGGCGAGGAGATCGTCAACATCGGCACCGGCCGGGACATCACCATCGGCGAGCTGGCTGCCATGGTGGCCGAGGCGGTGGGGTACGGGGGCGAGCTGGTCTTCGACACCACCAAGCCCGACGGCACCCCCCAGAAGCTGCTGGATGTGAGCCGCCTCACGGCGCTCGGCTGGCAGGCGAAGATCTCCCTGCGCGACGGCATCGCCCGCACCGTCGCTGAGTACCTGGCGGGGGAGGCCGGGTGATGGGGGTGGCGATGCAGCGACCATCGATGTCGGGCCGATGAGGGGACGATGGAGCGAACGGTGAGCGGACGGCGAGAGACGAGGGGCGGGTCAGGGCGGCAGGCGGCGTCGGCGGACGTGCGCGACCTGGCGGTGCTCATCGACTCGCGCTACCCGGTGGTCTATGTGGAGAGCGGCGAGGAGCAGCGGGTGGTGGGGCTGTGTGGGGAGGTGGCGCGCCGTCTCGACCTCCCCCTCTTTACCTGGTCGGTGACCGACGGGCTGTGGCGGCGGGAGGCGGGCTTCTCGCCGATGCTCACCACCCGCGAGCCGGCCCAGGCCCTGGAGCACATCGGCGCCTCCGACCTGGAGGCGATCTACCTCCTCTGCGACCTCCACCCCTACCTCGACGATCCCCACCTGGTGCGCCGGCTGCGGGAGATCGCCATGGGGTATCGCGAGCGGCGGCGGGCGATCGTCCTGTTGAGTCCGAAGGCGGTGATCCCCGACGAGCTTGGCCACCTCTGCACCCGCTTCACCCTCGCCACCCCGGACGAGGGGCGGCTGATCGCCCTGATCGAGGCGGAGATCGATCGCTTCCGCGCCACCACCGGCCGGCCGGTGCGCATCGAGGCGGGGGTGGTGGAGGCCCTCGCCCGGGCCCTGGCCGGCCTCTCGGAGGTGGAGGCGGTGGGGGCGGTCCGTGGGGCCATCGAACGGGATGGGGCGCTCACCCATGCCGACCGCGACGAGGTCCTCCACGCAAAGAAGGCGCTCATCGAGCGAGACGGACTCCTGAGCCTGGAGCTGGAGACGACCAGCTTTGCCAACGTCGGCGGCCTCACCGGCCTCAAGCGGTGGCTGGCGCGGCGCAAGGGCGGCTTCTCCCGGGAGGCGCGCGACTTCGGCCTGGAGGCGCCGCGCGGCATCCTCCTGGTGGGCGTGCAGGGGTGCGGCAAGTCGCTCGCGGCGCGCGCCACCGCCGGCCTCTGGGAGCTGCCACTCCTGAAGCTCGACGCCGCCCGCCTCTACGACAAGTACGTGGGCGAGTCGGAGCGCAACCTGCGCAAGGCCCTGGCCACCGCCGAGGCGATGGCGCCGGTGGTCCTCTGGCTCGACGAGATCGAGAAGGCCCTGGCGACCTCCAGCGGCGGCGGCGGTGACGCCGACGGCGGCCTCGGCCGCCGCATCCTCGGGAGCTTCCTGACTTGGTTGCAGGACAAGGAGGCGCCGGTCTTCGTGGTCGCCACCGCCAACGACATCGCCGCCCTGCCGCCGGAGCTGATGCGCAAGGGGCGGGTCGACGAGATCTTCTTCGTCGACCTCCCGACCCTCGACGAGCGCAAGGATATCTTCGCCCTCCACCTCGACCGCCGCGGCCGCGATGCCGCCAACTTCGACCTCGATCGCCTCGCCGCCGCAAGCGACGGCTTCTCCGGCGCGGAGATCGAGCAGGCGGTGGTCTCCGGCCTCTACGCCGCCTTCTCCGGCCCCGGCCACCTCACCACCGAGCTGCTGTTGGAGGAGCTCACCGCCACCCGGCCGCTGTCGGTGACCATGGCGGAGAAGGTCGCCGCGGTACGCGCCTGGGCCGAGGGGCGCACCGTCCCGGCAGGCGGCGACCGGTAGGGGCGAGCGTTCGCTCGCGAACCGCGCCGCCGGCGCGGTCGGCCCCCCGATCTCAAGGTGGGGCCTGCATCGCCGGCGGCAGCCGGCCCCTACCGGGCGCTCGCCGTTGCCTTGCGCAGGAGCGCCGCGGTGGCGCCGCCGTGGGGGTCGTGGCAGGTGAGACAGCCATGGGCACGGCGGCTGTGGCCGGAGGCGGTCTCTCCGTCGTGGCATCCGGCGCAGAGCTGGTCGGCGGTGGCGCGCAGGCGGAAGCGGCCCGGCCGGGTGGCGGTGCAGCGGGCGCCGTCGGCGGCGTGGCAGGCGGTACAGCCGGTGCCGCCGACCTGCTCGATCGCCAGGGGTCCGTGGAGGTGGCTGTCCGACACCACCCCGGCGTGACAGCCGCCGGCGAGACACGAAGCGGCCACGGAGGCGGGGAGGGTAAAGGCGAGGGCGACGAGGAGGGCGGAGAGGCGGGCCATGGTGACCTCCTGCGGAGGGGGGGAAGGGGAGAACCGCGGAGAGGGGAGATGACGCGACAGAGGCCGCGACCGGAGGGGCCTCTTCCGTATCACCGCCGCAGGTGGCGGTGCAAGGGGAAGAGGGCGGCATCCTCGCGTAGAGGCGCCGCCGCGCCGGGGGGAGCCTGAACCGGGTGCGGTACACTGCCACCTTCCGCACCGACGACGGCGCGACGCTGCACATCCACAAGGCGGCCCGTCCGGAGCCGTGGCAGCAGGCGATCTACACGGCGCTGGAGCTCTCCTCCAACCCAGGAGGGACCTGCAAAACCATCGTCGAAAACGGAGACTGAAATTTGTAGTGCCCTCGAAAACCCCTCCTCACTCTCAACTCATTGGAAAATAAAGATCTGCACGATGGGGTGACGAAGATGGGCTAGGTTTCCGAGCCCATGGTTAGATTGAGCCAGGTTAGAACCTGAGCTCGCGAGGAGAGTGGCCTCCTCATCCCGTCTCTGCCCGCGCCACCCTGGCTCCGCGGCTTCACCTTGCGGGCGGGGGTCGATTACCCCCGGAGGGCACCGCCGTCGGGGCAAAAGAGGGCCAGCTTTTCAGTGGTCACCCCGAGCGAGAGGGTGTCGCCCGCGGGGGCGCGGACAAGCCCCGGGAGGCGGGCGGCGAGGGGCCGGCGGGTTGGCGCGCCGCCGCCCGTCTCCGGGTCCACCGTCTCTACCCCGGCGTCGAGGTAGAGCAGGGTCTCGTGGCCGAGGTGCTCGACAGCGGTGAGCCGCGCCTCGATGCGGCTCGCGGCGGACACGGTGTCGGCGGCCACGAAGGCCTCGGGCCGCAGGCCGGCGATCAGGGGCTCCCCCAGGCGGCGGTCGAGGTCCGGGTAGGCGGCAACGGCCTCCGGGGCGAGCGGCAACCGGCGGCCGCCCAGGTCGAGGGTCACCCCCTCTTCGCCGCGCCGCACCACCGTGCGGAAGAGGTTCATCCCGGGGGTGCCGAGAAAGGCGGCGACGAAGGTGTTGGCGGGCCGCCGGTAGAGCGCCTCGGGCGGCCCCACCTGCTGGAGGATGCCCGCCCGGACCACCGCCACCCGGTCACCGAGGGTCACCGCCTCCACCTGGTCGTGGGTGACGTAGATGGTGGTGATCCCCGTCCGGCGCACCACCGCGGCGATCTCCGTGCGGATCTCGGCGCGCAGGCGGGCGTCGAGGTTCGACAGCGGCTCGTCCATGAGAAACAGGCCGGGGTCGCGCACCAGGGCGCGACCCATGGCGACCCGCTGGCGCTGGCCGCCGGAGAGCTGGGCCGGCTTGCGCTCCAACAGCTCGGTCAGGCCGAGGGTGGCCGCCACCTGTTTCACCTTGGTGGCGATCTCCCGTCGCGCGAGCCGCCGCATGCGCAGGGGGAAGGCGAGGTTGGCGCGCACGCTCATGTGCGGGTAGAGGGCGTAGTTCTGGAAGACCATGGCGACATTGCGCCCCTGGGGGGAGCGGTCGTTCACCACCTCCCCGTCGAAGCGGATCTCCCCGCCGCTCACCCCCTCCAGGCCGGCGAGGAGGCGCAGGAGGGTGGACTTACCGCTCCCCGACGGCCCGACGACGACCAGCAGCTCGCCCGCCTCGACGGTGAGGGAGAGGTCGCGCACCCCCCAGCTCCCATCGGCGAACCGCTTCGCTACCCCGTTTAGCTCGACTCGCGCCATGGTCTCAAGTGAAGCAGAAAGGTGTGGGGCGGAGAGGGCCGCCCAATGGCGGCCTCGACCGGCGGCTGACCGCTGAAAGCGGATCGCGGAACGGTTGCATCACCCCTTCACCCCGGTGGTCGCCACGCCGCGCACGAAGGCGCGCTGGAAGAGGAGGAAGAGGAGGACCACCGGCGCCGCCATCACCACCCCGAAGGCGAGGATGTCGCCCCAGGCGCGCGGCGGCAGGGTGTAGAAGGCGGCGATCGCCACCGGCAGGGGCCGCACCCGCGGCCCGCCGGTGACCATCAGGGGCCACAGGTAGCTCCCCCACTGGGTGAGGAAGGTGAGGATCGCCACGGTGGCGAAGCAGGGGCGGGCGTTTGGCGCCACCACCTCCACAAAGGTACGCCACGGCCCGGCGCCGTCCACCCGCGCCGCCTCCTCCAGCTCCCGCGGCAGGCCGAGGAAGAAGGTGTAGAAGAGATAGATGGAGAAGGCGTTGGCCACGAAGGGGAGGATCTGCACCGAGTAGCTGTCGCGCCACCCCAGGAGGCTCACCCCGTAGAAGAGGGGCACGGCGATCGCCTCGAAGGGCAGCACCATCAGGGCGGTCACCGCCGCGAACAGCCACCCGCGGCCACGCCACGTCATGCGCGCGAAGGCGTAGCCGGCGAGGGAGTTGACCCCCAACCCGAGGATGACCACCGAGGTGGTGATGACCAGGGAGTTGAGAAGAGAGCGGCCGAGGTCGACCCGGATGAAGGCGTCGCGATAGTTGGCCAGGGATGCCCCGGCGAGGGAGATGGCGCGCCACGACCCCGCCTCCGCGAGGACCCGGGCGTCCGGCTTGAGGCTGCCGGCGACCATCATCGCCACCGGCGCCACATAGACGAGGGCGAGGCCGCAGGCGGCCACCCACGCCACCGCGTCTCCGGTCCGCCGGCGCCGGAGGCGCGCGGTGGCCCTCACCTCGCCACCCCCCGCGGCCGCAGGAGGCGCCGCTGCGCCGCGGTGATCGCCACCACGAGGAGGAAGAAGATGACCGTGATCGCCGCCCCGCGCGCCACCTCCTGGCGGTCGAAGGCGGCGGCCACCGCCTCGAAGATCACCGTGGTGGTGGCGCCGTTCGGCCCGCCGCGGGTCATGATCCGTACCTGGTCGAAGAGGCGGAAGGCGAGGATCGCGGTCACCACCGCGACGAAGATCAGCGGGCTGCGCAGGCCCGGCAGGGTGACGTGGAGGAAGCGGCCCCAGGGGGAGGCGCCGTCCACCACCGCCGCCTCGTACAGCTCTGCGGGGATCGCCTGCAGGCCGGCGAGGAGCACCACCATCTGGAACCCGACCCCCTGCCAAATGGAGAGGAGGATGAGCGCCGGCATCGCCCACGCCGGATCGTGGAGAAAGTCCCGCGGGCTCCACGCCCCGCCCGTGGCCGCGGCCAGGAGGGCGTTCATCGGGCCGCTCGGGCCGGGGGCATAGATCACCACCCACACCACCGCCACCAAGGCCATGGGGAAGACCACCGGCAGGAAGAAGAGGGCGCGGAAGATCGCGCGGCCCGCGAGGCGGCGGTTCAGGAGGAGGGCGAGGCCGAGGGCCGCACCGGTCTGCACCGGCACCACCACCGCCGCGAAGGAGAGGTTGTTGGCGATCGCCCGGCGGAACAGGGGGTCGGCGAGGAGCCGCCGGTACTGCTCCCAGCCGACGAAGCGGCTGGCCAGGGGCGAGCCGAGGCGCTGGTCCGTGAACGACAGGACCACCGCCGCCACGAACGGCAGGGCGACGAACAGGGCGAGGCCCGCCAGGGCCGGCGCCGCCATGGCCGCGGCGGCATGGCGGTGCAACCGATCGCCGCCTCCGCCTCTCATCGCCGCCCCCTCGTGGGCGGATAGCCACGGTTGTCCGCCAGGTCCCGGTCGATGGCGGCGGCGGCGCGGGCCAGGGCGGCGTGGACATCGCCACCGTTGCGCAGGTCGTCGAAGCAGCGCTGGAAGGCGGCGGTGATCACCGGGTAGGCGGGGGTACGCGGCCGGGGCACGGCGACGCCGCCGGTGAGCTGCGCCACGAAGAGGCGCAGCGGCCCACCCGGCCGGTAGAGGGGCGAGCGGGCGATCGCCGCGCCGGTCGCCGGCACCCCGCCATTGGCCGCGGCCATCGCCCCCACCTCCTCGGGTCGCAACAGAAAGGCGAGGAAGGCGGCGGCCCCCTCCGGGGATCGGCTGGCGGCGGGGATCGCCCACTGCCACGACCCCTCGCCGGTGCGGCTGCCGTGACCGAAGTCCGGGAGCGGCAAGAGCACCAGGTCATCGCCGAGGGCGGCGTGGTAGCGCGGGTACTCCCAGTGGCCGACCCACGACAGGGCGACGCGGCGGCCGGTGAAGGCGGCATCGTCGAGGTTCGGATCGACCCGGCCGCGCCGGATCCACCCCTGGAGCCGGGTCAGGGCCGCCACCGCCGCGGGGGAGTCGAGGGTCCCCCCGGCCCGACCCGTGGTCCGGTCGATGAGATCCGCCCCGGCGGACTGGAGGAGGGGGGAGAAGGCGTAGGTGAACCACTCCCCCGCGTAGTTGAGCTTCAGATCGAGGACCGCACCGTCCGGGTCGGCCGCCGCCAGGCGGTCGAGGATCCCCTCCATCTCCTCCGCCGACCACGCCGCCCCCGACGTCACCGGCAGACGCGCCCCCACCGCCGCGAGCGTCGCCCGATCCCCCCACAGGCCGAGGCCCGAGTCGAAGCTCCCCACCCCGTAGAGGTGGCCGCCACAGGTGCCCTGGGTGCGGAGCGACGGCAGGAGGCCGGCGAGGGTTGTGGCGGGCAGGAGATCGTCGAGGGGTCGCAAGGCCCCCTGCCAGACGTAGCGGTAGAGGAAGGGGCCGTCGAGCTCCAGGAGGTCCGGCAGGGCGCCGGCCGCGGCCGCTGCCTGCACCTGGGCGTTGTAGCTCCCTTCGGGGAGGAGGGTGAGGTGGACCGTGATCTCGTCCTGGCCGGCGTTGAAGCGCGCCACCTGCGCCTCGATGGTGCGTTGCTCGCCCGGCTGGCCGGTGTGGAACCACACCTCGATATCCGGGGTGCGGCCACCGCCGTGGTGGTCGCGACAGGCGAGGGCGAGCACCGCCAACAACAGGATGAGCCGGTATCGCATGGCCGATCGTCCGCCCGCCGCCCGTTCCCCAGCGACGGATCCCCCGGCCAGGGTTGCCGCTTCCCGCGGCCGTTTCAACCGACGCGGCACGAGGGGGAGGAGTGCGCGGGTGGGTGCTCAACGCAGAGAGGATCAGCGGAAATAGATCGGTTGCCCCGGATTTTCATTCCGAAAATGGCCCCAAAATGGGCCGCGGTCGGCCTCTACGGCGATCAGACGGGGTAGAGAAGGAGCACGGCGTTGACGGGTCCGGACGGGGTTTCGACTGGGGGAAGGGGCACCCGGGCGGCGAGGATGCGGATCCCGGTGGGGGTGGCCACCAAGCTGACACAAATCGGCACCGCCGCCACCGTCTCCAACCGTATCAGGTTGTAGGCCAACACCTTGAGCAGGACCTCCGCCTGAATCGTCTCACTCAGACCCGAGCTCACCCGGTGGAACCCCATGACGTCTTGCAGGTAGGCAAAGACCGGCTCCACCGTCGCCATGCGCTTTGCATACCGCGCCTTGCC
>JAJRSX010000210.1 GCA_024278555.1 bacterium
AAGCGGGCTCGAGTCCGGATTGCGACCCGTTCGAGCGCTACGCGGGCCTATGTAACGAAGAACGGGGCGCGATCCGGGCCGAGATCCGCGAATCAAGCAGTAGATCGTGCATAAGTCCGACAGACTCCTAGAGACGCAGGGACCCGCCAGGGAGCGACAATCTGAGAATAGCGGCGCCGGGGTCGCCGTGACGAGAGGGATGATGTTCTCCTTGAGAGTAGGGTGACGGTGCCGATACCCTCCTTGTCCCGCCGGGCCATCCGACCAGACCTCCCCATGCTTACCCTCTTTTACGTCGCCCTCACCGCCTACTTTCTGGGGACGCTCTTCTCGATCCTCTATTTTCTCCGCCGTAACCACCTCTACGGGCGGGTCTACCTGGGGACGGTGGTGGTGGGGTTTGCCGCCCACACGGCGCTCATCGGGGCCATCTGGATCGCCACCGGCGACCTGCCGACCGCCAGCCACGGCGGCTCGATGGTCTTCTTCTCGTGGGTGATCATCGCGGTGTTGGCGATGGTGGAGGGGCGCTACCGGGTGCCGGTGATGGGGAGCTTCGTCCTCCCGTGGGCCTTCATCGCGATGCTCTACGCGGTCTTCCTCAACCGCACCCCGACCCACATCCCGGCGCTCCTGCGCAGCGGCTGGTTCTTCGCCCACACCTCCCTCTCCTTCCTCTCCTACGCCGCCTTCATGATCGCCTTCGCCGGCGGCTGGATGTATTTGATCCAGGAGCGGCAGGTGCGCTCCCACCGGCCCGGCGCCAACTTCCGCCGCCTGCCGCCGCTGGACACCCTCGATGAGATCAACCGGTGGGCGGTGGCCCTCGGCTTTCCCTTCCTCACCCTCGGCATCCTCACCGGCGCGGTATGGGCGGAGATGGCCTACGGGGAGCTGCCGGTCGACCCGAAGGTGGTCTGGTCGGTGGTCACCTGGATGATCTACGGGGCGCTGCTCAACGCCCGCCACACCTTTGGCTGGCGCGGCCGCAAGGCGGCGAAGCTGGCGATCCTCGGCTTTGCCCTGGTGATGTTCGGGTACGCGGTGATCAACGTCCACTACACCGGTTTTCACAGCTTCCGTCACGCCTTCCGCCTCCTCCCCGGGGCAGGCGGCGGGGGGATGTAGCGGTCGATGAAGCTCCAACTCATCTCCCTCGGCCTCTCCCACAAGACCGCCCCGGTGGAGCTGCGCGAGCGGCTCGCCATCCCCGCGGACCGGGTCGCCGAGGAGGTCCGCGGCCTCCGCCGGGACGACGTCCTCCCGGAGTGCCTGCTCCTCTCCACCTGCAACCGGGTCGAGGCGTACGCCGGGGTGCGCGACGCCGACGCGGGGCTCGCCTCCCTGGCCGACTTCTTTTCCCGCCACGCCAACGGCGGCGACGTGGGATCGCACCTCTACCAACACAAGGGGGCGGAGGCGGTCGACCACCTCTTCCGGGTCGCCTCGTCGCTGGACTCGATGGTGGTGGGTGAGCCGCAGATCCTCGGCCAGCTCAAGGGTGCCTTCTCCACCGCCCGCGAGGCGGGGACCACCGGCTCCATCCTCCACCACGCCATCGAACGGGCCATCTCCACCGCCAAGCGGGTACGCACCGAGACCGCCATCGCCCGCTCCGCCGTCTCCATCTCCTTCGCCGCGGTGGAGCTGGCGAAGAAGATCTTCGAGAGCCTGGACGACAAGACGGTCCTGCTCATCGGCGCCGGCGAGATGGCCGAACTGGCCGCCCAGCACCTGATCTCCGCCGGGGTCGGCCACATCCTGGTGACCAACCGCACCTACCAGCGGGCGGTGGAGCTTGCCGAGCGGTTTCACGGCTCGGCGATCCGCTACGAGGACTACAAAGAGTCCCTCGTGCGCACCGACATCGTCATCGCCTCCACCGGCGCGCGCGAATACATCCTCGCCCACCACGACATGGCGCGGGTAATGCACGCCCGGCGCTTTCGTTCCGTCTTCTTCATCGACATCGCCGTGCCGCGCAACCTCGACCCGAACATCGAGCGCCTCGACAACTGCTACGTCTACGACATCGACGACCTCCAGCAGGTGGTGGACACCAACAAGGAGGAGCGGCTGAAGGAGACCGAGCGGGCAACGGAGATCATCCAGCAGGAGGTCGCCCACTTTCAGCGGTGGCTCCGCGGGCGCGCCGGCACCCCGCAGATCCTTGCCCTGCGCCAGGGTGGCGAACAGGTGCGCGACGCCGAGGTGGTCCGTGCCATGGAGCGACTGAGCCACCTCAGCGAGGAGGATCGCGCAGTCATCGACGACCTCGCCCGCCGCCTCACCAACAAGTTCCTCCACCCCCCCACGGCCGCCCTCAAACAGGCCATCCGCGACGGCGACGAGACCGCCGTGTCGATCCTCCACAAGGTGTATGGGGTGGGAGGGGCGAGGGGCTAGGGACTGGGGGCTGGGGCAGGAGAGCCCAGCGGCTTGATGAGATGCTGATGAAGCCCTCCCACGAACCAATTATCGCCGGCCGCAGGCCGGCACCACCCCGGGTAGGAGGGGGGTGCACCCCCGATCCCGGCCCGAAGGGCCGGCCGGTGCCGAAGGCCCCGGGTCGCGGGTGCACCCCGCTCCTACCCCATCCCTAACCCCTGCGAGCAAAGCGAGCCCCCCATGTCCCCGACAAAACTCACCATCGGTACCCGCGGATCCAAACTCGCCCTGTGGCAGGCCCACTGGGTGAAGGGAGAGCTCGAGACCCGCCACCCCGGCCTCACGGTGGAGCTTTCGATCATCAAGACCACCGGCGACAAGATCACCGACGTGCCCCTGGCGCAGGTGGGCGGCAAGGGGCTGTTCGTCAAAGAGATCGAGGAGGCGCTCCTGTCGAAGCGGGTCGACCTGGCGGTCCACTCGATGAAGGACGTACCCACCGCCTTTCCCGACGGCCTCGGCCTGGTGGTCACCACCGAGCGCGAAGACCCCCGCGACGCCCTCCTCTCCCCGAGCCACGCCACCATCGACGCCCTGCCCCAGGGAGCCCGCGTCGGCACCGCCTCCCTGCGCCGCCAGGCGCAGCTCCTGGCGCGGCGGCCCGACCTGAAGATCTTCCCCCTGCGCGGCAACCTCGATACCCGCCTCAGGAGGCTCACCGACGGCGAGTACGACGCCATCCTCCTGGCCTGCGCCGGCCTCTCCCGCCTCGGCTGGGGCGAGGGGCTGACCCACCCGATCCCGGTGGAGGAGTGTCTGCCGGCGATCGGCCAGGGCGCCCTGGGGATCGAGTGTCGCCTCGACGACACCGCCACCCGTGACGCCGTCGCCTTCCTCAACCACCCCGACACCGCCGACGCGGTGGGGGCCGAGCGGGCCCTGCTGGCGCGTCTGGAGGGGGGCTGTCAGGTCCCCATCGCCGCCCACGGCCGGGTCGACGGCGACCAGCTCACCCTCGACGGCCTGGTCGGCGACGAGGGGGGCAGCCAGATCATCCGCGGCCGCCGCGAAGGGGCGCGGGCGGATGCCGAGGCGATCGGCACCGCCCTCGCCGAAGAGCTCCTCGCCAACGGCGCCGAGAAGATCCTCGCGGAGTTTTACGAGAAGGATTAGGGGTAGGGATTAGGGAGGTAGGTATGGTCAGCCCTGCGGGCTGATGAGATTCCGATGGAGACCACCTACGAAACAATCATCGCCGGCCGCAGGCCGCCCCCCCCTAATCCCTACCCCCTGACAAGCGCAGCGAGCCCCCATGCCTCCCACCGTCGTCATCACCCGGCCCGGGCCGAAGGCGCGGGCCCTCACCGATGGGCTGGCGCAACGGGGCGCCCGGATCATCCCCTTCCCGGTCCTCGCCATCGCCCCGCCCGCAGACCCCACGCCGTTGGATGAGGTGTGCGGCCGCATCGCCACCTTTGACTGGCTCCTGCTCACCTCCTCCAACGGCGTCACCGCGGTGGCCGAGCGGGTCCCGTCGTGGCCCGACCACGGGCCGCGTATCGCGGTGGTGGGCAGGCAGACCGCGAAGGCGGTGGAGCGGCTCGGCTGGCCGGTCGACGCCCTGCCGGAGAGAGCGAATGCCGACGGGCTCCTCGCCGAGCTCGATGGTCGCGGTGAGCTTGCGGGGCGCCGCTTTCTCTTTCCGCGTGCCGAGGCAGGACGCGAGGTCCTGGTAGACGGCATCCGCGCCGCCGGCGGTGCGGTGGAGCTGGTGGTCGCCTACCGCGCGGTCGCCGTCGACCACCCCTCGGAGGCGGTCCGCGCCACCTTCGCCGACGCCCGGGTCGACCTCGTCACCTTCACCTCCGGCGCCTGCGCCGAGAACTTCCTGGCGATCCTCGACGGCGCCGGCCTCGGCGCCACGGCGCGCACCTGGCCGGCGGCGGTGATCGGCCCGGTCACCGCCGAGGCGTGCGAGGGGCTCGGGATGCGGGTGGTCGCCACTGCCGACGAGCCCAACCCCGCCGCCCTGCTGGCGGCCGT
>JAJRSX010000211.1 GCA_024278555.1 bacterium
GGTGGTCGCCTTTCAGCGGTACCTGACCAAGCTGACCTGGCCGATGACCGCGGTGGGGTGGTCTCTGTCGCTCTTCCAGCGCGGCGCCACCTCCATGGCGCGGGTGGACGAGGTCTCCCGGGCGCG
Organism: bacterium; assembly: GCA_024278555.1. Classification (GTDB taxonomy): domain Bacteria; phylum CG2-30-53-67; class CG2-30-53-67; order CG2-30-70-394; family CG2-30-70-394; genus CG2-30-70-394. The sequence goes on from JAJRSX010000211.1 coordinate 127, forward strand.
GCCGTCGGTGGAGGCGGAGGAGGGGGAGGTGGGCGAGGCGCTCTTCCCGATCGAGGCTAGCGACCTCACCTTCACTTACCCGGGGGCGGCGCGACCGGCGGTGGCGGAGGTGTCGCTACGGATCGAGGCCGGCGAGATGGTGGCCATCGTCGGGGGCGTGGGGGGCGGCAAGTCGACCCTCCTGGCGCTCCTGGCCCGCCTCCACCCGGTGGCGCCGGGCCGGCTCGCCTTCGGCGGACTCGACGCGGCGCGGTGGCAACCGGCCGCCCTGCGCGCTCGCCTCGGGGTGGTGCCGCAGGAGCCCTTTCTCTTCTCCCGCTCGATCGGGGAGAACATCGCCTACGGCCGCCCCGGCGCCAGCTGCGCGCAGGTGGAGAAGGCGGCGGCCCGGGCGATGGTGGCGGACGAGATCCGACGGCTCCCCGGCGGCTTCGAGGCGCTCCTGGGCGAGCGCGGGGTCAACCTCTCCGGCGGCCAGCGCCAGCGGGTCACCCTCGCCCGGGCGCTCCTGCGCGAGCCCGAGCTCCTGCTCCTCGACGACTGCCTCTCGGCGGTGTACACCACCACCGAAGAGCGGATCCTCCACACCCTGCGCGAGGAGCGTGGCCGCCGCACCCTCATCTTCGCCACCCACCGCCTCTCGGCGGTGCGCGAGGCGGACCAGATCTGGGTGATGGAGGCGGGCCGGATCGTCGAGCGCGGCCGCCACGACGAGCTCATCGAGGCCGGCGGTGTCTACGCGCGCCTGTGGGAAAAAGGTACGGAGGGTGATGCAGTCGCAGGGGAGCGGGGCGGGGAGGGCGGTCTCATCGCCCCCTCACAGCGGTGGCTGGCAGACGGCGTGGTGCAAATGGGGAGGCAGGGTGATGGCCACGCTTAGGAGTCTGTCGGACTTTCTCCGTAAGTGCCTGTTTGTATTGAAAGTGTATTTTTGGACGCTGAAACGCGAACGTAATGGTTTCAATGAGTTACAAGGTCTTTTCGGACTGGGTCCGACAGAGTCCCAGGGTCGCCGGTCCATCTTTCCAGGGAAAACCACGAAGACCATGAAGAGGATCCGCGAAGATCACTGTTGATGCCGGAAGCCGTGTAGGAGCGGGTTGTACCCGCGATCCGCGCCGCTGGCGCGGCCGGCCCGTTGGGCCGGGGTCGGGGGTACCCCCCCCTCCTGCCACGAGCTGAAATCTCCCCCCGCCCCCATGTCCCCTCCAACCGCCCCCACCTATCTCGCCGCCGACTCGGTGGCCGACCGGCCGCCGGATCTGGCGATCGTCCGGCGGCTTGGTGCCTACCTCGGGCGGCGGCGGGGGCTGCTGGTGGCGTGTCTGGTCCTGGTGCTGGTCTCCTCGGCCGCGGTGACCGCCGGGCCGTGGCTCCTCGGGCGGGCGGTGGACCGGGGGCTGGTGGCGGGCGATCGCCACGCCCTCCTGGTCCTGGCCCTGCTCATGCTTGCGGTGCAGGGGGTGCGCACCGTCACCAGCGTTGCCGAGGGGCTCCTCTTCGCCATCCTCGGCCAGGGGGTCCTCCACGACCTGCGGCAGGACCTCTTCGCCCGCGTCCAGTCGCTCCCCACCCCCTTTTTCGATCGCCACCCGGTGGGCCGCTTGGTCACCCGGCTCACCAACGACATCGCGGCGCTGGGCGAGCTCTTCGCCCCGTCGGTGGTGAGCGTGGCGGTGAACGTGGTGGTGATCGTCTCGGTCTCCACCGCCCTCTTCCTCCTCGACCCGCTGCTCGCCGCCACCGCCTTCCTCCTCTTCCCGGTCCTGGTGGCGGTGACCCTCTATTTCGGCAGCCGCATCCGATCGGTCTTTCGCGACGTGAAGGGGAGGCTGGCGCGGATCAACGCGGGGCTCGGGGAGCTGATCCCGGGGATGCGGGTGGTGCAGCTCTTTGGCCGCGAGGCGGACGAGGGCGACCGCTTCACCAAGCTCAACGGTGCCTACCGCGATGCCCAGCTCCGGGGGGTGCGCTACAACGCCCTCCTCCACCCCCTGGTGCAGATCTGCGCCGGCGGCACGGTGGCGGCGCTGCTCCTCCTCGGCGGCTGGCGGGTCCACTCGGGGGTGATCACCGTCGGCACCCTGGTCGCCTTCCTCACCTACGCCCAGCACCTCTTCCAGCCGGTGCGCGGGGTGATCGAGAAGTACAACCTCTTCCAGACCGCGATGGCCTCGGCGGAGCGGATCTTTCTCCTGCTGGACGAGGAGCCCGAGGCCGGGTGGGGCGAGGCTGCCGCCGGTGGTGGCCCCAACGGCGAGGCGGCGGCCCTGCCCGCCCGCCTGGAGGGGGCGATCCGCTTTTCCGATGTCCACCTCACCTACGAGGGGGGGGTCGCCGCCCTCTCCGGCCTCGACTTTGCGGTGGCGCCGGGGGAGGTGGTCGCCCTGGTAGGGCCGACCGGGGCGGGCAAGTCGACGGTGGCGAGCCTCCTCCTGCGCCTCTTCGAGCCGACCTCCGGCACCATCGAAATCGACGGTCGGCCGCTCACCGACTACCCCAAGGGGTTCCTCCGCCGGCGGGTCGGGCTGATCGGCCAGGAGGTCTTTCTCTTCGACGCCACCCTGCGCGAGAACCTCTGCCTCTTCCGCGAGGTGGAGGAGGCGCGGCTCATGGAGGCGATCCACCGGGTCGGCCTGCAGGAGGTGGTGGCCAGGCTGCCCGAGGGGCTGGAGGCGCGGGTGGGGGAGCGCGGCGGCCGCCTATCACTCGGCGAGCGCCAGCTCATCGCCTTTGGGCGCTTCCTCCTCTACGACCCGGATATCCTGGTCCTGGATGAGGCGACCGCCTCCATCGACCGGACCACCGAGCGCACCATCCAGCACGCCCTGGAGGTGGCTGCCCAGGGGCGCACCACGGTGATCATCGCCCACCGGCTGGAGACCGTGCGCCACGCGGACCGGGTGGTGGTTCTGGAGGGGGGCAAGAAGGTCGGGGAGGGGAAGCCGGAGCGGTTGCTCGGGGTCCTGGAGGCGGAGGGGTTGGGGACGCCGCGACCGTAGATGTCGGGTCGGAGCGCAGCGCGCCCGGGTTCACGACTCGGGCGACGCCTTCACCTGCGGCTTCGCCGCCGCGGCCACCGGCTCGCCGCTCACCAGCCTCCACAGCCGGTCGCGCTGCGCCTCGGTGAGGAGCCTCTGCCCCGCCTCGGCGCTCTGCAACACGCTCGCCCGGAGCTCCGCCTTCAGGTTGCGCATCTGCGCGAGGATCGTCTCCACCTGCGCCTCGTCCGCGCTGGTGCCGGTGATCGCCTCCTGGAGCTGCTGGCGCGCCTCGTCGAGGCGGTGGCGGATCGCCTCCTCCTGGACCCGCTGGCTGCGGTATCGCTCGCGGATCTGGGCTACCTGCGCGTCGCTCAGGCCGAGCCTCTTGGCATTGAGCAGCGCGGTGAAATAATAGTTGCCCTGCACACCGGTCACCCCCGCACCGCCCCCCATGGAGCAGCCGCCGATGGAGCAGCCGCCGGGACCGCAGGCGGCGGCGGGCAGGGTGAGGGCAAGGGAGAGAAGAGCGACGAAAAGGGTGGCACGGACCATGGCCGCCTCCAGGCAGGGTGGCATTCAAAGAGCGGATCAAATACAAGGCGTGTGGGAATTAGAGACTATGAGCAGGGTAGAGATTTATACAACTCGCATCTGTCCCTACTGCCGCCGGGCAAAGGCGCTCCTGGAGAAGAAGGGGGCCGCCTACGAGGAGATCGACGTCTCCGACGACGACGCCCTGCGCGCCCGCATGGTCGAGCTCGCCGGTGGCCGCCGGACCGTGCCGCAGATCTTCATCGACGGCCGCCCCATCGGCGGCTCGGACGACCTCTACGCCCTGGAGCAGGCGGGGCGCCTCGACGCCCTGTTGGGGGGGTAGGGGAAGGGGGAGGGCCGATCACCTCCCGTTGGCGAGCGCCCCGGCAGTGGCTCGGGCTCCAGGCCGACCCGCCCTGGGTCGGCCGCCCACCGGCTGCCACCCTACTTGCCCATGAAGTAGAACCAGCCGCCCTTCTGGTCCTGGTACTCGCCGTTGGCGTCGCGCCGTTGCCACTCCTGGGTCTCGATGTTGCGGCCCTGCCAGAGGTCTTGCTGCATCCGGTGGCTGTCGGCGTTCCAGTCGAAGAGGTCGCGGGCGAAGAAGGTGCCGACGTAGTTGAAGGCGGTCACCATGAAGGCGGCGTAATAGAGGACCAGCCACCACGGCACCTTGCTCCCCTGGTAGCCGATGGTGTCTTGCTTGTGCTCTTCGTGGAGGCTCATGGGTTTCTCCTGATCTGGGTCTTCATCCATGGTAGAGAATTGTGCCGGTGCGGGCGTGCTCGGCGTCGAGCTCGGCCTCGTGCTCCAGCAGCCAGTACTTGGGCCCTTCGACATCACGGTAGTGGCCCTGGAGGTAGGACCAGATGAAGAGGCAGAGGTAGCCGACCGCCACCACCAGGTAGGTGGAGACGGAGATCAGGGCAAAGCCCTCGATCTCGTTACTCAGCATCGTGCGGATGAACTCGACGATCTTGAAGAGGAAGCCCATCCCGGCACAGACCACCACCAGGACGGCGAACCAGGTGAGGACCCGGCTGTCACGGATTCTAGGTGCTTGCATTACCGTGCCCCCGCGGCGTTGAGGTTGTAGAGGGTGGCCGGGTACTCCTCCAACCAGCTCCCAAGCCACTGAACAAAGGTGATGATGGCAATCCCCCGCTCATTGAGCACGTAGCGGTCCGGCTCCGCCTCGGTGGGAGCCGCCTCGTAGAACCACGGGTAGCGCGGCATCACCGAGGTGGGGGCGATGTCGGGCGGGTTCCAGAAGTGGGCGACGTGCCAGTCGTTGGTGTGTTTGCCGTGCTCGCGGATCAGGTCCGGCCCGACCCGCCGGGTGCCGAAGAGCTGCGGGAACTCGAGGGCGTTGGCGTACTCGGCGGCCACGGAGACGGGCCCAAAGCGGATCGACTCGTTGGAGACCGGGCGGACGTACTGGGAGTGGCAGTGCCAGCACGCCTCGGCGACGTAGATGTCGCGGCCGAGGCGCAGGGCCTTGGCGTAGGAGACCGGGGTCACCCCCGCCGGGTAGTACCGCTTGAAGGCGTCGGGAAACATCTCCGCGAGCTGGGCGAACTCCGGGATCATCTCCTGGCTGACCTGCTCCAGGGGCTGATAGGGGATGTCGCGCATGTGGACAAAGGGCATCCACGCCATGACGAAGACGGAGACGCCGAAGAAGGCGACCCCAGCGATGAGAAAGACCGTCGAGAACCGTTCCATCTTTCCTCCCTCCTTAGGCTGCCTGCGGGGCCGTGACGTAGAGGCGCGAGCGCGCCCCGCGAGCGGTCATCCACATGTTGTAGGCGAAGATGAACTGGCCGACGATGATCATCGTCCCGGAGATGGTGCGCACCAGCCAGAAGGGCGTCGAGGAGATCAAGGACTGCTCCCACGGCGCCAGCGCCTGCCACTCATACCCCTGGATGAGGCCGGCGATGATCAGGTCCCAGAACATGATGAACATGCCGACCGCCGTGAGCCAGAAGTGCCAGTGGTTGAGGCGCGGGTTGTACCATTCGTTGCCGGTGAGCTTCGGCCACAGGTGGACCATGACCCCGAGGATCCAGAAGCCGAAGACGCCGAACATGATGAGGTGGGAGTGGCCCACCACCCAGTCGGTGAAGTGGATGATCTTTTGCACCGTCAACGTCACCTGTACCGCGCACTGGAGGCAGGTGGTGAAGTAGAAGATCATCGCCGTGTAGAACCAGCGGATCGGCAGGTTATCGCGCAGGAATTGGCCGGAGCCGACGATGGTGGCGAAGAAGTTGACCACCACCGTGGTCACCACCACCTCCACCGCAATGGTGGAGATCACCGCTCCGTACTGGGCGTACATGGGGATCGGCGACCAGAGGAAGTGGTGCACGCCGTTGAGGGGATAGAAGAAGGCGAGGGCCCAGAAGCCGATGAGCGACAGGCCGTGGGACCAGATCGGCTTCTTCAGGATCAGGGGCACGAAGTAGTACATCAGCCCCCACCCCATGGGGGTGACGAAGAGGCCCACGAGGTCGTGGATGAACAGCCCGGTGACCGCTGCTCCCGAGGCGCCGGGGAGGAAGTACTCGGGGAAGAAGTTGCCCATCACGTAGGTGAGCGCCGTCCACACGAAGCCGGCGGAGAAGTACCAGAGGCTCACGTACATCGCCTTCGACTTCGAGAGGATGATCGGCGTGTAGTAGTTGATGGACACCAGGAGGAAGCCGATCACCACCAGGATGTCCACCGGCGCCCATGTCATGTCGGTGAGGTTGAACGCTCCCGGGCGGAAGCCGGTGGGGGTCTCACCCCACTCCAAGGCCTGGGCATGGCCGGCGAGGAGGCCGGTGAAGGTGAGGAGGACGATCGCCTGCCAGACCCAGAAGAGGAGCCAGCTAAAGCGGTTGAAGAGGAGCGGCCGGCCGGTGAGGCGCGGGATCGCCCAGGTCAGGCCGGCAAGCAGGCCGTTGACCAGGAAGCCGTAGGCAATGAGGTTGGTGTGGATCAACCGCACCCGGCCCGGCGACAGGAGCTCGGTCTTCGGGAAGGGGTAGGCCTGGAGAAATTGGAGGGAGAAGAAGAACCCTCCCATGAGCGAGATCAGGAACCAGGCCATGGAGGCGATGATCATCGCCTTGACCAGCCCTTCATCCACCAGGGGTCGCGTTGCAGTTTGGGACGACATGACTCCTCCTTACGACGATGCGCTTGCTGAACCGTGGGGTGCGCGGCAGTGGTTACTTGGTGCCCGATCCCCGCAGAGAGACGATGTAGGAGACGAGGTGCCACCGGTCCTCGCCGTTGGGCAGCGAGTCGTAGTAGCTCGGCATCGGGGTGCCATCGAGTCCGGTAGAGAAGGTGCGGTAGATGTCCTTCAACCCGGGGCCGCCCTTGAGGACGCCACTGGTGAAGTCAAAGGGGATGATGCGTCGTCCCTTGTCGTCGGTGAGGGTGGGGGCCGAGGGGCCGTCACCGCGGCCGGTCTCCCCGTGACAGTTGTGGCAGCGCATCAGGTCGTAGAGCTCCTTGCCGCGGGCCACCGACTCGGGCGAGCCGACGAAGTCCGGGGGATCGGGGATGAAGATCGGCGGCTCGTACTCGTCCGGATCGGACCAGCGGTCGGAGAAGGTCTTGATGTACTGGATAACCGCTACCTTTTCGGTCTCCGCCATGAGGAACCAGGCCGGCATCGAGCTGCGGAAGACGCCGCGGCTGATCGTCCGGTGGAGGTCCTCGTCGGTGGGCAGGGTGCCGGAGGGGGTGGTGCGGAACTTGAAGGCGGCGCGGGTGAAGTCGCGTGGCCTCGGGTCGAGCCAGTGGGCCGCGACCCCCTCGCCATCGCCGTTGGCTCCGTGGCAACCGACGCAGTACCGGTCGTAGACCTGCTTGCCCTGGCGGACGAGCTGCGATTGGTTGAGGGAGGCCGCCAGCTTCGACGGGTCAAAATCCTCGTCATCCTCCTGCGCGATTGCGGGCAGCGCCGCGATGAGCAGGGCGGCGCACACAGCCCCGCCCGCGATCCATGGCCTGAACACCATCGGCTCCTCCTCCTAAAGACTCGGGGTCGACCCGACCGCTCCGTCGCGGCCTGGCGCCATCCCCCCTGGGTGGCTTGACTTGTCCCCACTCCGGGCAATGCCCTGAACGGAGCTGGAGTGTGCACACGGCGGCGAGTATTCGCAAGCACCTCGGTATTGTTTTGTTTTATCAGGTGTTTGCCGGGTATTGATGGGGGGGCGTGCGGAAAGCGGTGGCGGTCGGCCGCTTGTCGCACCTCGGCGGCGTGTGCGATGGTCGGCCATGGAGCTAGCCGAGGCGGCCACCCTCACCACCCTGGGGCTCACCGGCTCGGTCCACTGCCTCGGCATGTGCGGCGGCTTTCCCGTGGCGGTGGATGTGGGGAGTCGCGGCTGGCGGCGGGTGGCGCCGCAGCTCCTCTACCACCTGGGCAAGACCACCTCGTACCTCTTCCTCGGGGTGTGGGCCGGGTGGGGCGGCTTCATGCTCCACCGGCTGCTGCCGGGGCGGGTCGCCGCCACCGTGCTTGCGGCGGTGGCGGCCCTGCTGATGGCGGCGATCGGTCTGCAGATCCTCGGCCTCTGGCGGCTCCCCGCGGCCACCGGGGCGGCACGCCTCTTCCGTGACCTTGCCGCGCCGGTCCTCGCCTTGGCGCCGGCGCCGCGCGGTCTGCTGGTGGGGGTGGTGAACGGCTTCTTGCCCTGCCCCCTGGTCTACGCCTTCGTCGCCCACGCGGCGCGCACCGCGCGGTTCACCGATGCCCTGGCCACCATGGCGATCCTCGGCTTCGCCTCGTTTCCCGTCCTCGCCGCCACCGCGATCGTCGGCCGCCCCCTCACCGGCCGCCTGGGCGCCCGGGCCTATCGGCTGCTCGGCATCCTGCTGCTCCTCTTCGCCCTCTACACCGCCTGGCGCGGCCTCGCCCCATGGCTCGGCATGGGGCACCACCACATGCACATGCAGATGGGGTGAGGGGGGGCAAGACCTCGAAACGCGGGAAGGCCGCGAAGGGGATCAGCGGAAATAGCCCCGTGCCTTCCGCCGTCCTTCACACCGCTGGAACACGAAACCACGAAAGGGGGAAAGCACGAAAAGCAACCGATTGAATTCTTTCGTGCTTTGAACTTTTCGTGCTTTCGTGTTCCCACCCCCTCGAGGTCTCGGGAACATCGACTTTCTCTCCAGCCATGATTTCCGCTGCTCCTCGAAGGGGGGAGAGGGGAGCGGTCCGGGGTCACCGGCGCTTAGACCTGGAGCTCGATCCGGCCTTCACGGAGTGCCATCTCCCCCCGGCTGCCGCCGGTGACCACCCTCCCCTTCGTGGGCTTCGTGGTTTTGCCGCGTCGCGGTAGAGTCGCGGCCATGGCGGACGAGGTCGAGAGCGGCACAGGGCCGCGGGTGGTGGTGGTGGACGATGAACCGTCCCTGCGCTGGGTGGTGAAGACCGGCCTCGGTCGCGCGGGGTATGCGGTGGAGGAGGCGGAGGACGCCCATCGCGGCCTGGCGCTGCTGCGCCGGGGGCCCGCCTTCGCGGTGATCCTCGATATCAACCTGCCGGGGATGAGCGGCCTGGAGGCGATCGACGAGGTGAAGAGGCTCTGCCCGGAGGCGGCGGTGGTGGTGATCACCGCTCAGGACTCGATGGCGAACGCGATCGAGGCGATGCGCAAGGGGGCCGTCGACTATCTCACCAAGCCGTTTGATCTGGAGGAGCTCCTCCTGGTCTTGGAGAAGGCGGGGGAGCGACGGGCGTTGGAGGACGAGGTGCGGAGCCTGCGCCGGGTCCACAACGATCCGCGCCAGGAGATGGCGGGGGCGGCGCCGGTGATGCGCGATCTGTTCAAACGGATCGGCCAGGTGGCGGCGCGGGAGACCACGGTGCTCATCCGCGGCGAGAGCGGTACCGGCAAGGAGCTGGTGGCACGGGCGATTCACTTCCACAGTAACCGCCGCGGCGGCCCCTTCGTGGCGGTGAACTGCTCGGCGATCCCGGCGGAGCTGCTGGAGAGCGAGCTCTTCGGCCACGAGCAGGGGGCCTTCACCGGCGCCGTGCGGCGCAAGCGGGGCCGCTTTGAGCGCGCCAACGGCGGCTCCCTCTTTCTTGATGAGATCGGCGACATGGCGCCGGCCCTGCAGACCCGCATCCTCCGCGCCCTGCAGGAGCGTGAGGTGGAGCCGGTGGGCGGCGAGCGCACCGTGGCGGTGGACGTGCGGATCCTCGCGGCCACCAACGTCGATCTGGAGCGGGCGGTGGCCGACGGCCGTTTCCGCGAGGACCTCTACTACCGCCTCAACGTGGTCACCCTCACCCTGCCGCCCCTGCGCGAGCGCAAGGAGGACATCCCGCTGCTGGCGTCGCACTTCATCGCCCGCGGCAACGCCGAGCTGGGGACCGCCATCGACGGGATCGGCGAGCGCGCCCTGGCGCGCCTGGCCGCCCACGACTGGCCGGGGAACGTGCGCGAGCTGGAGAACTGCATCAAGCGGGCGATGGTCCTGGCGCGCGGCACGGTCCTCGGCGTCGAGGAGATCGATGCCGGGGGTTTGGGTGCCGCACCACCTTCAGAGGCGGTGGGGCTGGCCGGGGCGGTGCTCCCGCACCTGCGGCAGATGGTGGAGGCGGCGGCGGACGCGGAGGGCGACCTCTACCGGCGGGTGGTCGCCGAAGTCGAGCGCCCCCTCCTGCGCCTGGCCCTGGAGGCCTCCGGCAACAACCAGCTGCGGGCGGCGCGGATGCTGGGGATTAACCGCAATACCTTGCGGAAGAAGCTGCGCGAGCAGTAGGGGGCTCGCTGCGCGAGCAGGGGAATAGGGAGGTAGGGGTGGAGCCGGCCTGTGGCCGGCAATGGTTGTTTTGGGCTGGTTCTCGTCGGCACCTCATCAGCCCGAAGAGGAGCAGCGGAAATAGCCCCGAGCCTTCCGCCGTCCTTCACGCCGCTGGAACACGAAACCACGAAAGGGGGAAAGCACGAAAAACAACCGATTGAATTCTTTCGTGTTTTGAACTTTTCGTGCTTTCGTGTTCCCACCCCCTCGAGGTCTCGGGAGCATCGACCTTCTCGCCAGCCATTATTTCCGCTGCTCCTCGAGGGGCTGTCCACCCGTACCCCCCCTATCTCCCTACCTCCCTATTTCCCTATTTCCCTGGCTGGCGCGCCTCGCGCGCCAGCCACATCCGCAAACCCGCTTGCTGCGCGGGTTTGCGGATGGATGACCTCCACACTCTTGCTTGACACCCCGACAAAACCGCCCCTACGCTCCGGCCGTTCTTCTCGCATTTCACCCCACACTCGTTAGGAGGAGCGGATGACCAAGGCAGAGCTCATCGAGGCAATCGCGAAGCAGGCGGATCTCTCCAAGGCGGACTCGGGTCGGGCACTCGACGCCCTGATCGAGACGGTGACCAAGACGTTGAAAAAGGGGGGCAAGGTCTCCCTGGTCGGCTTCGGCACCTTCTCGGTGACCAAGCGGCCGCGGCGCAAGGGTCGCAACCCGCAGACCGGTGAGCAGATCTGGATCTCGGCGCGCAAGGTGCCGAAGTTCGCCGCCGGCAAGACGTTGAAGGACAAGGTCGCCAAGAGGTAGGGAACGGCCGGCCCGCTTACGCGGGTCAGGGCGATAGACGAGGCGACCGGCCCGACTCCCCGGGTCGGTCGCCTTGACACGTCGGGGGGCGCTCCGAAGAATGCCGCCCCTCGTAGGGCCCCACGGAATAGGCGCGTAGCTCAGGGGGAGAGCGCTACCCTGACACGGTAGAGGTCGGCGGTTCGAAACCGCCCGCGCCTACCACGGAGGTTATTTGGAGAGCGGGTCGCCACGAGGTGCGTGGTGGAGGCGGTCCGGCCGAACGGTGAACATTGAGATCAGGAGCTAGGGATTCGGGGTTCGGGAAGGAGAGCCCTTCGGGTTGATGAGATGCCGATTGGTGCCATCTACGAAATACGTTGCCGGCCGCGTAGCGGCCATCCACCCCTAACCCCTAACCCCTAACCCCAGCGAGCCCCTCCCCTTGTCCTCCGTCCGCGTCACCCTCCCCGACGGCTCCACTCGGGAGTACGACCACGAGGTCACCCCCCTCGATGTGGCCAAGTCGATCGGTACCGGCCTGGCCCGCGCCGCGGTGGGGGCGACGGTCGACGGCAAGGTGGTCGATCTGAACACGCCGCTGGCCGGCGATACCGCGGTCTCCATCCTCACCGACCGTTCCCCCGAGGCGCTGGAGATCCTCCGCCACTCCACCGCCCACCTGATGGCGCAGGCGATCAAGCGGCTCTACCCGGAGGCCTGTTTCGGGGTCGGGCCGGTGATCGACAACGGCTTCTACTACGACGTCGACATCGACTCCCGCCTCACCCCCGAGGACCTGCCGCGGATCGAGAAGGAGATGCGTCGGATCATCAAGCAGAACGTGGCGGTGGAGCGACGAGAGCTCCCGCGCGACGAGGCGTTGGCGGCCTTCCGCGCGGCGGGCGATCCGTACAAGGTGGAGCTGATCGAGGCGATCCCCGCCGGCGAGACCATCTCCACCTACGGCCAAGGCGAGTTCGTCGACCTCTGTCGCGGTCCCCACGTGCCGACCACCGGCAAGATCCGCCACTTCAAGCTCCAGTCGATCGCCGGCGCCTATTGGCGCGGCTCGGAGAAGAACAAGCAGCTCCAACGCATCTACGGCACCGCCTTCTTTACCAAGGAGGAGCTGGAGGCCCACCTCCACATGTTGGAGGAGGCCAAGCGGCGCGACCACCGGCGGCTCGGCCGCGAGCTCGACCTCTACCACCTCCAGGAGGAGGCGCCGGGGATGGTCTTCTGGCACCCCAACGGCACCCGCATCTGGGAGGCGGTGGAGGGGTACGTCCGCGAGGTGATCGGGCACCACGGCTACCAGGAGATCCGTACCCCGATGATCGTCGACCGCTCGTTGTGGGAGCGCTCCGGCCACTGGGACAAGTTCCGCGAGATGATGTTCACCACCGAGAGCGAGGCGCGGGAGTTCGCGGTGAAGCCGATGAACTGCCCGTGCCACATCCAGGTCTTCAACCAGGCGGTGCGCTCCTACCGCGAGCTGCCCCTGCGGCTCGCCGAGTTCGGCTCCTGCCACCGCAACGAGCCGTCCGGGACCCTCCACGGCCTCATGCGGGCGCGCAACTTCGTCCAGGACGATGCCCACATCTTCTGCACCGAGCAGCAGATCGGCGAGGAGGTGGTCGCCTTCATCCGCCTCGTCTTCGAGGTGTACGAGACCTTCGGCTTCGGCGCCCCCCTGATCAAGCTGGCCGACCGGCCGGAGCAGCGGGTCGGATCCGATGAGGTGTGGGACCGCGCCGAGGCGGCCCTGCGCCATGCCCTCGCCGAGGTGGGGGCGGACTACGAGCTCAACCCGGGGGAGGGTGCCTTCTACGGCCCGAAGCTGGAGTTCTCCCTCAAGGACTCCCTCGAACGGGTGTGGCAGTGCGGCACCATCCAGGTCGACTTCTCCATGCCCGGCCGTCTCGATGCCACCTACGTGGGGGAGGACAACGCCCACCACACCCCGGTGATGCTCCACCGTGCCATCCTCGGCTCCATCGAGCGGTTCATTGCCGTGCTCATCGAGCACTACGGCGGCGCCATGCCGCCGTGGCTGGCGCCGGTGCAGGCGATCGTCCTGCCGATCAGTGAGCGCCACCGCGGCTACGCCGAGCAGGTGGGCAGGAGGCTGGGGGACGCCGGCATCCGTGTCGAGGTGGACCGTCACGACGAAAAGGTCGGGGCGAAGATCCGCAACGCCCAGCTGCGCAAGATCCCCTACATGGCGGTGGTGGGGGACCGCGAGGCCGAGGAGACGAAGGTGGCGTTGCGTCTGCGCGACAAGGGCGACCAGGGAAGCATGGACATCGACTCTCTCTCCGATAGAATCTGTGCCGCGGTGCGGTCGCGCACCACCGAGCTTTGAGGCGGACCGGCTGCCGCCGGCCCGTAGATCGTTCCTCGACCCACCAGGAGATTTACCATTCGTAGACGCAAGGTCACTCGTAAGCGAGAGCAGCGGGAGCGGATCAACCACCGCATCCGTGTCCCCGAGGTGGCGGTCATTGACGAGACCGGCGAACAGCTCGGGACGATGAACACCCACGATGCCCGTGACATGGCGAAGGAGCGCGGCCTCGACCTGGTGGAGGTGCAGCCGCACGTCACCCCGCCGGTGTGCAAGTTCATGGACTACGGCCGCTTCCTCTATGACAAGAAGAAGCGCGCCTCGATGGCCAAGGCGAAGGCGCAGGTCGTCCAGCTCAAAGAGGTGAAGTACCGCCCCAACACCGACACCCACGACCTCGAGACCAAGATGCGCAAGGCGCAGGCGTTTCTCGAGGAGGGGAACAAGTGCAAGATCACCGTGATGTTCCGAGGCCGGGAGATGGCGCACACCGACCGCGGCCGCGAGCTGATCAAGAAGGTGGCGGGGCTCCTCGACGAGGTGGCGGAGATGGAGCTGGAGCCGCACATGGAGGGCCGCTTCATGTCGGCGATCCTGGTGCCGCGCAAGGGCAAGAAGAAGGCCTCCAGCGCTCCCAAGCCGCCGCCCTCCCCGGACGCCGCCGCCTGAGGCGTTTGCGTCGTCGGAGGACGCCGCCTTCGGACTCCATGTCCGATCCGCCACGCGAACCTGGATCGTCGGCTCTGGTTTATCCCGTCAGGGCGATACCGGTGGTCTCCCAAATGGAACAAGGGTGTGGCTTGACATGGGGATGCTGGGGTGGCGAGGGGTGGAGGGCCGGGGGCAGGCTCTTCGGAGCTGCAATGCAGTGGCGGCGTAGCCTGGAAGGCCAATCCATAGATCGAACCGCAAATGGGGCGCAAATGGACGCGAATGGTGGTGCATCCGCTCTGGCGTCTCCGGTGCCGCTCATCCGCGCGCACCGGCCTGGAAGGCGGCTTTTGGCAACGGAATCCACCGACGTATACGGAAGTTAGGTGGCTCCCGTTGGGTTGGGCGAGCGACCTGGGTCTCATGTTTGCTCGAAGCATGGCCGGCGCCACCTCGTTCTCTTTTCCCCGCAGCGCTTTCTCGCCCCTTCCGTGCGCTTCCGTGGTTTCCGTGGTCAATTCCCTGCCGGACAGCATGGAAGCCGGGGGCGACTCGTTGGCCACCACCGCTTTCGCCGGTGGCGGTCGGGACCGCTCTTTGCGCCTTCGCGAGGAATCCCCCCTCCCGGGGCGCCTTCGCGTGGGGCCCCGCCTCGCGGGCCGGAATGGGAGTCCGGTGTAGCAAGGGCAACGCCACATCCTCCCTATCTCCCTCCGCCCGCGCCGGCGCCTCCGCGCGAGATTCCCACCCGACGATGATGGGGGAGACGCCCCCCCCTTTGCGCTTTGCGGCCGAGGGCCTACAATCCCGCCCCTTCGTTTTTCCGAAGCCCCAAAAGGATACCTACCATGCCGAAGATCAAGACCCGCCGAGCAGCGGCCAAGCGCCTCCGGCGTACCGGTAGCGGCAAGTTTCGTTCTCACCACGCCTTTGCCCGCCACATTGCTACCAGCAAGAGCACCAAGCGTAAGCGTGGCCTGCGCAAGGCGGCGACCATCGATAAGGCGGATCAGAAGCGTTGCGCGAAGATGATGCCGTACTAGTTTTCGTGTTGCCCGTCGTGAATC
This sequence comes from bacterium, assembly GCA_024278555.1. Taxonomy (GTDB): domain Bacteria; phylum CG2-30-53-67; class CG2-30-53-67; order CG2-30-70-394; family CG2-30-70-394; genus CG2-30-70-394. The sequence continues at coordinate 15,279 of JAJRSX010000211.1, forward strand.
GCGGGCGGCGCCCGCTCCTATTTTCGGATTGAGCCATGCCTAGAGCTAGAGGTGGTTACAAGACCCACCGTCGTCACAAGAAGGTCCTCGCCCGCGCCAGCGGCTATCGTGGCGGCCGGTCGCGCCTCTACCGCAGCGCCCGCGAGGCGGTGGACCGCGCCCTTTGCTACGCCTATCGCGACCGTCGGGCGCGCAAGCGTGACTTCCGCCGTCTCTGGATCGCCCGTATCAGCGCCGCGTCCCGTGCTCACGGGATGCCGTACAGCCGCCTGATCGCGGGGCTGACCCGCGCCCAGATCCAGATCAACCGCAAGATGCTCTCCGAGATGGCGATCTACCACCCGGAGGACTTCGCGAGCGTGGTCGAACTGGCGCGCGAGCAGCTCTAGAGCGCCACGCCCCAGGTCGGGAGGGGAGTTGGTGTCCACTGAGCTGGCGGAGGTTCGTGCCACGGCCCTGGCCGCGGTCGAGGCGGCCGAAGACCTCGCCGCCCTGGAGGCGGTGCGGGTCGTCTGGCTCGGCAAGAAGGGCAAGATCAGCCGCCTCATGCAGCGCATGGGGAGGCTATCCGCGGACGAGCGCCCCGCCTTCGGCCGGGCGGTCAACGAGCTCAAGGGGGAGGTGAGCGGCGCCCTCGCCACCCGCCGTACCGCCTTGAAGAGGGCGGAGGGGGCGGCACGGCTGGCGGCGGAGCGGATCGATGTCACCCTCCCCGGGCGGCCGCCGCGCCTCGGCTCGCTGCACCCCCTGACCCAGACGCGACGGGAGATCGAGTCGATCTTCCAGCGGATGGGGTTCGCGGTGGAGCGCGGCCCGGAGGTGGAGAGCGACTACTACAATTTCGAGGCCCTAAACCTGCCGCCGGACCACCCGGCCCGGGACATGCAGGACACCTTCTATGTCGGCCCCGGCCGCGTCCTGCGTACCCACACCTCCTCGGTGCAGGGGCGGGTGATGGCGCGGCGTGAGCCGCCGATCCAGATCATCGCCCCGGGGCGGGTCTACCGCCGCGACTCGGACAACACCCACTCGCCCATGTTTCACCAGATCGAGGGGCTCCTGGTCGACCGTGAGGTGAGCTTCGGCGACCTCAAGGGGGTCCTGCAGAGCTTCATCAACCAGATCTTCGGTCGCCCCCTGCCACTCCGCTTTCGCCCCTCCTACTTCCCCTTCACCGAGCCGTCGGCGGAGATGGACGTGGAGTGCGTCATGTGCGGCGGCAGCGGCTGCCGGGTCTGCGGCCACACCGGCTGGCTGGAGATCCTCGGCTGCGGCATGGTCGACCCGAACGTCTTCGACCTCGCCGGCTACGACACCAGCCGGGTCTCCGGCTTCGCCTTCGGCCTCGGCATCGAGCGGATCGCCATGCTCAAACACGCCATCCCGGACCTCAGGCTCTTCTTCGAAAACGACGTGCGGTTTTTGGAGCAGTTTTGAGGCAAGAAATGTTAACGCAGAGGCGCAGAGAGGCAGAGGCGCAGAGGGTGAACCGAACGAGAAATACCAGGCCACTCGCGGTATCGCGTCGCCGTTGCATCCGTTATGGCCTCCGCAGTTCTCTGCGTCTCTGCCCCTCTGCGTCTCTGCGTTAAGAGGACCAAACCCCCATGCGTTTCCCCCTCTCCTGGCTCCGCGAGCTGGTCGACTTTGACCTCGACCTCGACGGCCTCTGCCACGGCCTCACCATGGCGGGGCTGGAGGTGGCGGGGGTGGAGAACCCGGCGGCTGCGCTCGTCGGCTGCGGTGACCGGCTGGTGGTCGGGCGGTTGGCCGAGGTGGCGCCGCACCCGGACGCCGACCGACTCACCGTCTGCCGGGTGGAGGTCGGCACCGAGGTGGCGCAGATCGTCTGCGGCGCCAAGAACCACCGGGTGGGCGACCGGGTCGCCGCGGCGCTCCCCGGCTGCAAGCTCCCGGGGGGGATGAAGATCCGCAAGGCGAAGCTCCGGGGTGTCGCCTCCGGCGGGATGCTCTGCTCCGCCAAGGAGCTCGGCCTCGTTACCACCAGCGAGGGGATCCTCATCCTCCCGGAGACGGTGGAGGTGGGACAGCCCCTGGTGGCGGCCCTCGGCCTCGACGACCCGATCATCGAGATCGACCTCACCCCCAACCGCGGCGACTGCCTGTCGATGGTGGGGATCGCCCGCGAGGTGGCCGCCTTCGCCCCCAACGGCCGGCTGCACCTGCCGGAGGTGGCGGCGGTTGCGGGGGACGGCGCCCCGCCGGTGCGGGTGACCCTCGACGATGAGGCGCTCTGCCACCGCTACACCTGTCGGGCGGTGGAGGGGGTGACGATCGGTCCGTCGCCGGCGTGGATGGCCCGTCGCCTGGAGCAGGTCGGGGTGCGGCCGATCAACAACGTCGTCGACGTCACCAACTATGTCCTCTTCGAGCGCGGCCAGCCGCTCCACGCCTTCGACCTCGACCGGATCACCGGCGACGAGATCCGCGTCCGCCGCGCCGCCGACGGCGAGCAGCTCACCACCCTCGACGGTGTCGACCGGCCCCTCGATCCGGAGCGGTTGGTGATCGCCGACGCGAGTGGCCCGGTGGCCCTGGCCGGGGTGATGGGCGGCGCCTCCACCGAGGTGGGCGAGACCACCCGTCGGCTGCTCATCGAGGCCGCCTCCTTCGACCCGGTCTCCATCCGCCGCACCGCCCAGGCGCTCCAGCTCCACTCCGAGTCGTCGCACCGCTTCGAGCGGCAGGTGGACCGCGACGGGGTGATCGTGGCGCTGCACCGCGCCTGCGCGCTGCTGGGGGAGGTGGCGGGGGGGCGGGTGGTGGGCGCGGCGGTCGACCACTATCCCGGCCGTCGCCCGGCACCGGAGATCCACCTCGACCTCGGCCGCACCGGCCGCGACCTCGGCATCGAGGTCGACACCACCACCGCCACCACCCTGCTCACCCCCCTCGGCTTTGAGGTGGTAACGGCGGCGGACGGGGTGGCGGTTACCGTGCCGTCGTGGCGCAACGACGTGGAGCGGCCGGCGGACCTGGTGGAGGAGGTGGCCCGCCGGTACGGCTACGATCGCATCCCCGCCACCTACCCCAAGGGGGGGCGCCCGGCCGAGCCGCCGGCATTGCGTGACCGGCTGCGCCGGCGACTCACCGACGTCACCGCGGCGCTGGGCTACCGCGAGGTGGTGACCGTCGCCTTCACCGATGAATCCCGCGCCGACCGCCTGAAGCTCGCCGCCGCCGACCCGCGCCGTGGCTGGGTCCGGGTCACCAACCCGATCGCCCAGGATCAGGCGGTCATGCGCACCGAGCTGATCGGCGACCTCTTACAGGCGGCGGCGCACAACCAGCGCCGCGGCGCCGCGGCGCTGCACCTCTTCGAGGTGGCGGTCTGCTTCACCGAGACCGGCGAGTTGGCGGCGGAGGAGGCGGAGCACCTCGCCCTCTTCGCCTGCGGCCCGCGCACCGACGGCTCGTGGCAGGCGGCAGCGGAGGAGACCGACTTCTTCCACCTCAAGGGCGACCTCGACTCCCTCCTCACCACCCTTGGTGTCGGCGAGGTGGCGTGGCGCCGCTCGGCCGAGCCCTTCCTCCATCCGGGGCGAGGCGCCGACCTCTTCGCCGGCGACACCCGCCTCGGCTGGGCCGGCGAGCTCCACCCCGAAGTCGCCGCCGCCTTCGACCTCACCGGTCGCTGCCTGATCGGCGAGCTCGACGTCGAGGCGGTCGCCGGGCGGCTATCGGAGGGGTGCGCCTTTCAAATGATCCCCCGCTTCCCGGCGATGGAGCGCGACCTCGCCCTCCTCTGCCCCGAGGCGGTGGAGGCGGCCACCCTGGTGGCCACCGGCCGCGACCTCGGCGGCGTGGTCGAGGCGGTCACCCTCTTTGACCGCTACCAGGGGGAGCACGTCCCCGAGGGCATGGTCTCCATCGGCCTGCGCCTCAGGCTGCGCCACGGAGAGCGCACCCTCACCGACGCCGAGGCGGACCAGGTGGTCGCCGATCTTCTGGACCGCCTGGAACAGGCCCACGGCGTCCGCCTGCGTTCGTAGGAGGGGGCCACGCCCCCGATCGCTGGCGCCGCAGGCGCCTCCTGTAAACGGGGGCAGCCCGTTTACAGCCCGAACTGCTTCGCCTGCGCCGCGTCTACCTTTTCCTGGGCGGCGGCGGTGAGCTCCTTGGCCTTGTCGAGCTGGCCACCGGCATACGCCTGGCGCGCCTCGGAGATCACCTTGCGTGCCTCGGAGACGTCGGGAGAGAGCTTGTGCTCGCTGTCCATCAGCTCGATGCCATTGAGGCTCCCCTCCATCGCGTCGAGGTCGGAGACCAGGGAGTGGGCGCAGGCGGTAAGGCCGAGGGCGGCGGCGAGGGCGAAGGGGACGAGGTAGCGGCGCGTCATGGTTCCTCCCGAGAGGTGGATTAGTTGGGTGCTCATGTTTGCAGATCCCCCACCGGCGACACAATCACGACATCTTGCCCACCATCATCGGTTGGGAATCTCGCGCGGAGACGCGGAGACGCGGAGGGCCGGGGGGCAGGCGTCACCGGTGGTGCCTCGCTGGGGCGAGGCGGCCCAGAAGGCCAATCCATAGATCGACCGCAAATAGGGCGCGAATGGTGGGTGCCTCCAGTCTGACGTCATCGGTGGGGACAAACGGCGCGCAACGGCCTGGAAGGCGGTTTTAGTGCCACGGAATCCACGGAAGCACGGGGCTCCCGTTGGGTTGAGTGAACGGCCCGGACCCCATTCCTCCTCGCAGCACGGCAAGCGCCACCTCGTTTTCTTTCCCCTCGCCGCGCGCTCTCGCCCCTTCCGTGCCCTTCCGTGGATTCCGTGGCCAATTCCCTGCCGGGCGGCATGGGATCCGCGGGTGGCTCGATTGCCGCCACCAGCCCATCCTGAGCCCATTGCACCCTGCCCTCTACGATACCGGCCTCGGTATTCACTCGGTCGGTGAACGCGACCACCGCCGGGGATGGCGCCATGGGCTTGTAAAAATCAGCATCATGGCCGTGACGAAAATATCAAAGCCGACGATCGTGATCTTGCTGCGCGCCGCTTTGCCGCCCCTCATCCCGTCCCCTAATGTAGTTCGCTGACCGCTGACCGCTGACCGCTGACCGCTGACCGCTCCCCATGCGCCTCGCCCTCTGCCAGATCGACCCCACCGTCGGGGAGCTCACCGCCAACCGTGAGCGGATCGTCGCGCGCCTCGCGGAGGCGCGGGGGTTGGGGGTGGCGGTCGCCCTCTTTCCCGAGCTCGCCATCTGCGGCTACCCACCGCGCGACCTCCTGCTCAAGCGCGCCTTCCTGCGCCACCAGCGCGCCGTTCTCGACGAGGTGGCCGCCGCCTCGACCGAGATCGTCGCGGTGGTCGGCGGGGTGGAGGAGGCGGACGGCACGCTCTACAACGCCGCCTTCGTCTTCGCCGGCGGCAGGCAGGTGGCGGTGCAGCGGAAGAGCTGCCTGCCCAACTACGACGTCTTCGACGAGCGGCGCTACTTCCGGCCGGCAGGAGAGGGCGACCACCCCCTCTTCTCCCTCGGTGGGGTGGTGGTGGGGCTGTCGATCTGCGAGGACCTCTGGGTCGACAACGGCCCCCTGGTGGCCCAGGCGAAGGCCGGTGTGCAGCTCCACCTTAACCTCTCCGCCTCTCCCTATCACGCCGGCAAGGGCAGGGTACGCCAGGCGCTGATCACCGGCCGGGCGCAAGAGCACGGCTGCATCCTCGCCTTCTGCAACCAGGTGGGGGGGCAGGACGAACTGATCTTCGACGGCGGCTCCATGGTCGCCGGCCCCGACGGCACCATCCTGGCCACGGCCCCCCCCTTCGAGGAGACGGTGATGGTGGTCGAGGTGGAGCCGCCGCCGCCCCGCTCCACGGGCGTTGCCGCGGCGCCGGTGGAGCTGCCCCTGCCGTCGCCTCGCCCGATGGTGGAGATTCCACCGCCGCCGCGGGTGGCGCGGCCGGCGGCGACGGAGCCCGGGGAGGTCTACCGCGCCCTGGAGCTCGGTCTGGCGGACTACTTTCACAAGAACCGCTTCCACCACGCCCTCGTCGCCCTCTCCGGCGGCATCGACTCGGCTCTGGTGGCCACCCTGGCCGCGGACGCCCTCGGCGGGGAGCGGGTCACCGCGGTGATGATGCCGAGCCGGATCTCGTCGCCCGGGTCGGTGGCCGACGCCGAGGCCTTGGCCGCCAACCTCGGCATCGCCTCCCACCTCCTGCCGATCGCGCCCCTGGTGGAGGCGGCCGAGGCGACCCTCGCCCCCGCCTTTGCCGGCCGCGGGGTGGACGTCACCGAGGAGAACATCCAGTCGCGGGCCCGGGGGCTGCTGCTCATGGCCCTGTCGAACAAGCTCGGAGCCCTGGTCCTGGCCACCGGCAACAAGTCGGAGATGGCGGTGGGGTACGCCACCCTCTACGGCGACATGGCCGGCGGCCTGGCGGTGATCGCCGATGTCCCCAAGACCCTGGTTTATCGCCTGTGTCGTTGGCGCAACGGCCGGCCGGGGGGGGCGGTGATCCCCGAGGCGATCCTCACCAAGCCGCCGTCGGCCGAGCTCCGCCCGGACCAGCTCGACACCGACTCCCTGCCGTCGTACGACATCCTCGACCCGATCCTCGACGCCTACATCGAGGAGCACCTCCCCCTGGAGGAGATCGTCGCCCGCGGCTTTGACGAGGCGACCGTGCGCGAGGTGATTCGCAAGGTCGACCGCGCCGAGTACAAGCGGCAGCAGGCGGCCCCGGGGCTGCGGATCACCCCCAAGGCCTTCGGCACCGGCCGCCGCATGCCGATCACCAACCGCTTCACCGAGGAGTGGGACTGAGGCCGTGACCCCGGCCGCGTAGCAGGGGCAACAACCACGAAGGCCACGAAGGGGAGGGCAATAGATGGTAGACAGGTAGGTAGGGGGGAGGCGGGGCCAGATCGTCGGCTCCAGACCTCCCTTTGCGGACAGGGACGGTGATTTTCCAAAGAGATGGGGGCCAACGGTGGTCCTGGTGTGGTTCACCCACAGGGTGAAGGTCGAGACCGCCGGCGTCGTGGGGGCGTGGCTCCAGGGCGAGTCGCCAGGAAGGGAATTTCACCACGGAGACACAGAGGAGACAGAGAACTCCAATGGGGAAAACGCTCTCTCATCCTGCACTCCACCCTTCGACGAGCACACTCTGCGTGTAAACTGAACGTCTTTTCACCCGCCTCCCTCCCGGCCGTCGCCCCCTCCGGAGGTGGGGTCGATCCCCTGGATGGCCTCCTCGGAGCCGATCCTGCTACTGCTCCTCTTCGTGCTCCGTGGCCTTCGTGGTTTTGATCGGAACAACGGCCGGCGATGATGGGGAGCATCACCCGGTTTGCGTCGGGGCGCCTCGGGGAGGTAGAAGGCGCATCCTTTCGGCGGCCATCGGGGAGCCCCGGTGGTCCCGTCTTGCCCTGGCGCCATGAAGGTCCTCTACGTCACCTCCGAATGTGTGCCGTTCGCCAAGACCGGCGGGTTGGCGGATGTGTCGGGGGCACTGCCGCCGGCGCTGGCGGCGCGCGGTGTCGAGGTACGGGTGGTGATGCCGCTCTATTCCGGCTTCGACTGGGGGGAGCTGGAGCGCCTCGACGGCACCCTGGTGGTCCCGATGGGGTGGGGCGGGCGCGCCTACTGCGGGGTGCGCATGGGGCGGCTGCCGGGCTCCGAGGTGCGGGTCTATTTCCTGGAGCACCACGCCTTCTTTGATCGGCCGTATCTGTACGGGCCGCCGGGGGAGGCGTACGGCGACAACCTGGCGCGCTTCGCCTTCCTGTCGCGCGGTGCCCTGGCGCTGGCAAAGGCCCTCGGTTGGACCCCCGACGTGGTCCACGCCAACGATTGGCAGACCGCCCTGGTGCCGGTCTATGCGAACACGGTGGAGCACGGCGGGCCCCTGGCCGGCGCCGCCACCCTCTTCACCATCCACAACCTCGCCTACCAGGGGGTCTTCGGCGGCGACGCCCTGCCGGTCACCGGGCTGGGGTGGGAGCACTACCGGGGCGAGGAGCTGGAGCACTTCGGGGCGCTGAACCTGATGAAGGGCGCCTGTGTCCACGCCACCCTCCTCTCCACGGTCAGCCCCACCTACGCCCGTGAGATCCAGACCCCCGCCTTCGGCAACGGTCTCGACGGGGTGCTCGCCGGGCGCAGCCACGACCTCGCCGGGATCCTCAACGGCATCGACACCCGCGAGTGGGACCCGCAGAGGGACCCGCACATTGCGGCGCCGTTTTCCGCCGACGACCTCACCGGCAAGGCGGTGTGCAAGGGGGCGCTGCAGGAGGAGGCGGGGCTACCGGTGCGCGACGAGGTGCCGGTGATCGGCCTGGTGGGGCGGCTCACCAGCCAGAAGGGGGTCGATGTCCTCGCCCACGCCCTCGACCGGCTCCTCGACCTCGACCTCCAGTTCGTCCTCCTGGGGACCGGCGACCGGGAGGCGGAGCACTTCTTCGGGACCCTGGCGGCGCGACGGTCGGACCGATTCGCCGCCTGGCTCCACTTCGACAACGGCCGTGCGCATCGGATCGAGGCAGGGAGCGACTTCTTCCTCATGCCGTCGCGGTACGAGCCGTGCGGCCTCAACCAACTCTACAGTCTGCGCTACGCCACCCTGCCGATCGTCCGCGCCACCGGCGGCCTGGCGGACACGGTGGCCAACTTCGATGAGGCCACCGGCGACGGCACCGGCTTCCGGTTCGGTGACCTCACCCCGGAGGCCCTGTACGACACCGTGGGGTGGGCGGTCTCCACCTGGTACCACCGCCGTGGCGACATCGAGCAGATGCGCCGTCGCGCCATGGCCCAGGACTTTAGCTGGGACCACGCCGCCGGCGAGTACGAGGCCCTCTACCACCGGGCGGTGGCCCGCCGCCGCGGCTGAGGGGGCGGGCGGGGCGGCCGCCTCAGCGGAGCTTGGCGAGGACCTCTTGGGCTGCGTCGGCCTCGGGGAAATCGTCCGTTGCCACGACCGCGTTGAGCGCCTCCACCGCCTCGCTCAATCGGCCCACCTGGTAGTAGGCGAGGCCGAGGTGGTAGGCGACAAAGGGGTCGTGCGGCAGGCGTTGGCGGGCCTCCTCCAGGGTGGCGACCGCGGCCAGGGGGCGGCGGAGCTGGTACTCGAGCCAGCCGCGGGTGTCGAGGAGGTGGCCGTCGTGGGGACGCCGCTCGAGGGCCTTGCGGATCTTCTCCAGGCCGAGGGCGAGCTTGATCCGGTGGTCGGCGTAGAAGTAGGCGAGGCCGTTGATGACCACCGGGTCGCCGGGCCACATGGAGGCCGCCTTCTCGAAGAGGCGCTCCGCCTCCCTGGGGTTACCGGTCGCGTCGGTGAGCTCGGCGAGGCGGAGAAGGGCGTCTGCTGTCGGGTGGAGGTCGATCGCCTCACGGAACCGGGCCATTGCCTGCTCGGCGTTGCCGGCGCGGTCGTAGAAGTGGGCGAAGGCGAGGCGGGCCTCGACCGCCCGGGGGAAGCGGGCCACTGCTGCCTCGAAGGCGGCGCGCGCCGCCGCCTGGTCTCCCCCGGCGTCGAGGAGGAGGGCGCGGAGGAGGAGGAGGGAGAGGCGGTCGGGGAGGGCGGCCAGGGCCGTGTCGCAGTCGGCGGTCGCCTCCTTGATCCGTCCCTGCGCGAGGCGCAGGCGGGCGCGGATCGCCACCACCTCCGGGCTGTCCGGGGCGAGGCGGGCGGCGGTGGCGAGGGCCGCCTCGGCCCGGTCGAGCTGTCCCATCTCTACCAGGGCGCGGGCGAGGCTCCAGAAGCCCAGGGGGCGGTTCGGGGCGACGGTGGTGAGGCGGTGAAAGGCGTCCGCCGCCTCGACCCACCGCCCCTCGCGGGCTCGCGCCACCCCGAGGATCTCGAAGGCGTCGGGCAGGTCGCCGCGCTCGTCGAGGAGGGTCAGGGCGAGGGAGGCGGCGGCGGCCGGGTTGCCGCGGTTGTTCTCCACCCGGCCGAGGAGGAGGCGCAGGGTGAGCTCTTGCGGATCGTGGTCCACCGCCTGGCGCAGGTGGTCGGCGGCGGCGTTGAGCCGTGCCGAGGCGATCTCCAGGGTCGCCACCGCACGCAGGGCGTCGACGTTGGTGGGCGCCAGGCGTAGCGCCTCCCGGTAGGCGGCCTCGGCCGCCACCAGGTCGTCGGCGTCGAGGGCCGCGTGGCCGCGGGCGATGTGCGCCTCCGGGGAGTCGGGGGCGGCGGCGAGGAGCCGCTTCACCGTTGCCGCCACCGCTGCCCGGTCGCCCTGCTTGCGGTATGCCTCCAGGAGGATGAGGAGGACCTCTTCCGCGTCCGGGTGGCTCTCGAGGATCGTCTCGCACTCACCGATCACCTGCTCCGGCCGTTGGCCGGCGAGGAGGGTGCGCCACCGGTCGAGGCGGATCCGGGTGCCGCCGCCGGCGGCGTGTGCCTTGCGGTACCAGGCCAGGGCGGTGGCGCGGTCGCCGGCCAGGTTGGCGAGGTGGCCGAGGTTCTCGTAGGCGGGGACGAACCCCGCGGTCGTCTCAATCGCCCGGGTGAAGGCGGCGTGGGCCGCCTCCGGCCGGCCGGTGAGGGCGTCGATCACCCCCTCCAGGTTGGCGGCCGCCGCCGGGGCGGCGCCGAGCTGGCGTGCCAGGGCGAGGTCCTTGCGGGCGTCGTCGTACCAGCCGAGGGCGATCTTCGAGCCGGCCCGTCGGAGGACGATGTCCGGGTCCTTGGGGCTCAGCTTGGCCGCCTCGTTGAAGGCGGAGATCGCCTGCTGGTCGATGGCCGCGGCGTGCAGGGCCCGGCCGAGGAGGAGCTGCGCCTCCAGCGACTGGGGCCGGTAGCGGGCGAGGGACTGGGCGGCCTCCACCGCCGCGCTTGCGCGACCGGCGGCGAGGGCGGCGCGGGCAAGGATGGTCAGCGCCCGCGGAACCTTCGAGTTGCGATCGAGGACCGCCCGCGCCTCGCTGGCCGCCTCGCGCGGTCGGCCCACCTCGATCAGGGTCTCGGCGAGGCGGACGCGGGTGAGGAGGTCGTCGGGGGCGAGGCGGACCGCCTCTTTCAGGTGGCGGATCGCCTCGTCGCCGTTGCCCTCGGCCATCGCCACCGCGGCGACGTTGATGTGGATGGCCGGGAGGGTGGGGTCGAGGGTGGTGGCGACGGCGAGCTCCCGCTTCACCTCGGCGGTGGGGCCGTGGATGGCGAACAGGCTGCCGCCGCGGATTGTGTGGCCGAGGGCGCTGTTCGGGTCGAGGGCGAGGAGGCGGTCGGCCACCGCCAGGGACTTCTCGTGCAGCCCCCCCTGATAATAGAGGGCGGCGAGTTCGGCGGCCACGATCGCGTTGGTGGGGGAGAGCTCCAGGAGGCGGCAATAGGCGTCGATCGCCTCGGGGATGCGACGGTGACGCACCAGGGTGCGGGCGAGTGCCTGGAGGAGGGTGGGGTCATCCGGGGCGAGCTCGAGCGCCCGCTGGAGGGTGACCACCGCGGCGCCGAGGCGGCCGTCACGAACCTGGGCCTCCGCCTTCAGGCGGAGGGCGGCGGGGTCCTCTCGGGTCGGCTGGCACCCCCCCACCGCGAGGAGGGGCACGAGGAGGAGCGCCAAGAGGCGGGCGGCGAATCGGATCGGCATGGACGGCACCATCGTTGCGAGGGCTCCCTACCGCATCGGTCGGATCTCACCTGAACGTCACCGGGTCAGGTCGGGGGTAGCCCGCGCCGAGGAGAGGTGGTACTCACCCCAGACCACGCCACCCAACCGAAGGAGTCAGGAACACGATGGACGAATCGAAACTGATTACCTTGCCGCCGCGCGAGGTCTACGAGCGCACCGAGCGCGAGGCCAACGCGGTGATCATCGACGTGCGCTCGGAGCTGGAGTACTTCTTCGTCGGGGCGCCGGTGGGGGCGGTGAACATCCCGTGGCGCGACGCCCCCGACTGGGACGTCAACCCGCGCTTCGTGGAGCTGGTGGAGCAGGTGGCGGAGCGCGACCAGCCGCTTTATCTCATCTGTCGCAGCGGGGTGCGCTCGATCGACGCCGGCAACGCCCTGATCGAGGCCGGGTACCGCAAGGTCTTCAACGTCGGCGAGGGGTTCGAGGGGGCCATCGACGAGCACCTCCACCGGGGGACGCTCGGCGGGTGGCGGTATCACGGCCTGCCGTGGCGGCAGTGCTAGCCCTGGCGCGGATCTGACCCCATCTTCGGGCCGCGTCCTCGCCGGGCTCCTCGACGTACGACCAGTACGCCTGCGTCGCCCGGCTTGCGGGTCGGCCCGAATCTGGGGCCAGCTTCACGCCAGGAGAGATTGGGGCGCGCCAGGGGGGGCTCGCTGCGCGTGCCGTGGTGGGGGATGAGGGATGGGGGGGACGGCCCTGCGGGCCGGACGAGATGCCGATGGCCGATGGAGGCCAGCCCCAGAAGATTCATCAC
>JAJRSX010000015.1 GCA_024278555.1 bacterium
GAAGAAGGGGTCGAAGATGGAGCCGAGGACGCTGGCCGGGATGCCGCGCCCGGTATCGGCCACGTCGATCGCCACCTCACCGTCCACCACCCGGGTGGCCACCGTGAGGTGCGCCTCGCCGTCCGCGCCGGCCATCGCCTGCACCGCGTTGTTCACCAGGTTGAGGAGGACCTGCTGGATCTGGTGCATGTCGCCGTATAGCGCCGGTAGGTTCGGGTCGAAGCTACGGTGCACCTGGACCCTTCCCTGGCGAAGGCGGTAACCCATGAGGTCGAGGACCGCGTCGATGGTGGTGTGCAGGTCGAAGAAGTCCCGCCGTCCCTCCTCCTGGCGGACGAAGCCGAGGAGGTTGGAGACGATCTTTCCCGCCCGGTCCGCCTCGCTGTAGATGAAGCGCAGCGACGACTCGATCTCCGGCGACAGCCCCTCCTGCGACAGGAGCATCTCGGCGTAGCCGGTGATGCCGGTGAGGGGGTTGTTCACATCGTGGGCGACGCCGGAGACCATCAGGCCGATGGTGGAGAGCTTGTCTGCCTGGATGAGCTGCATCTCCAGCCGCTTGCGGCCGGTGGCGTCGTGGGCGAAGCCACGCGACAAGAGAAAGCTGCCGTCGTCGTTGTGTACCGCCGAGGCGCGGATCTCCACGTCGAGGAGGCTACCGTCGCGGCGCACAAACTGGGTGGCGAGATCGCCGCGTCCGGTCTCCCGGATCCGCCGCAGGTAGTCGGCGATCCGCTCCCCCTGGTCTGCCGGGCAGATCGAGGCGAGCGGCTGCTGGAGGAGCTCTTCGAGGGTATAGCCGAGGATCTCGAGCTGGGTCCGGTTGACGGTGAGAAAGCACCCCTCCTCGTCGAGCTGGTGAACCATCTCCGGGGCGCCCTCGATGAGCTCGCGGTAGCGCCGCTCCGAGGCCATCAGCTCCCCGGTGCGCGCCTCCACCAGCCGCTCCAGGTCGCGCCGGTACTGTTCGTTCTCACGGTAGAGGCGGTACCGCTCCACCGCCCGCTCGACCACCCGCAACAGGGTCTCCCGGCGGATCGGCTTGGAGACGTAGTCGTAGGCGCCGAGGCGCACCGCCTCCACCGCGGTGTCGAGGTTCGGCTCGCCGGTGATGGCGATCACCGGCACCTTCGATCCGCGCTCGTGCATGCAGCGCATCAGCTCGATGCCGCTACCGTCGGGGAGGATCATGTCGGTGAGGACCACGTCCCACTCCCGCGCCCCGCACTGCTCCGTGCCGCTGGAGAGGTCCGCGGCGGTGATCACCTCGTACCCCTCCCGGTCGAGGATCAACGACAGGGTCGTCCGGATCGACGCCTCGTCATCCACCAGCAGGATCCGCCCACGGCTCATTCGTCTACCCCCCAGCGCGGGATGAGGAGGCAGATCCGCGCGCCACCCTCCTCACCCTGCTCCGCAAAGATCCGCCCCCCCCACTCGCCCACGTCACGCCGCGCCTGGGTGAGGCCGAGGCCGAGGCCGCTGCGTCCCGAGCGACGGGTGAAGAAGGGGTCGAAGATGCGCGCCAGGTCCTCCTCGGCGACCCCGACGCCGCTGTCCTCCACCACCACCCGCACCTCACCGCCGTCGTCGGTCGCCACCTCGCGCGCCGACAGACGGATCCAGCCGCGCCCCTCCCCGCCGCGCCGCCGCGCCTCGGCCACCGCCCAGCGGGCGTTGGAAAAGAGGGCAACGAGGACCTGCTGGAGCTGGTGGGGCACCGCACGCACGGTTGCCACCCCCTCCGGAATGTCGACCACCAGGTCGATCTGTTCGCGGCCGAGGCTGTGGCGCACCAGGGCGCAGGCCGCCTCCACCGCCGAGGGGAGTACCGTTGCCGCGGGCGGTTGCGGATCGCGCCGGCCGAGGGAGCGCAGGTGGCGCAGGAGCGCCGCGATCCGCTCCCCCTCCTCGATAATCACCCCCATCCACTCCGCCACCGGCGACTCCTCGGGGAGCTCCTCGCGTGCCAGATCGGCGTAGTTGATGATCCCCATCAGGGGATTGTTGATCTCGTGCGCCATGCCGGTGGCCAGCTCGCCCACCGAGGCGAGACGCGCCGACTCCTCGGTGGCGGCGCGCATCTTCTCCCGCTCGCGCTCGGAGGCGATCCACTCACTGATGTCACGCGCCACCACCAAAGCCCCCCCCTCGGAACCGCGAGCGGCAAAGGGGAGGACGGTAATCAGACACGGCACCGCGCGGGCGCCGAGGGAGAGGCGCAGGTCGTGACGCTCACCCGCGCCGGCGGCGTCGACCGCCGCCGCGATCCGCTCGCCCGCCTCGCCCTCGAAGAGCGCCGCCACCGACTCGCCGACACCGTCTTGGCCCAACAGGTCGCGCGCCGGGGTGTTGCACTCCTCCACCCGGCCGTCGCTCCCCACCAGCCACAGGGGATCGGGGAGGACCGCGAGGAGCCGCTGGTGGTGGTCCTGCGCCAGGCGCAGGCGGTCGAAGTGGCGCGCCCCCTGGAGGCCGCCGGAGAGAAACCGGGCGAGCAGCCGCACGCACTCCACCAGGGCCGCGCCGCCCTCCCCGGCCGGCACCGCACACACCCCCCCGAGGACCCGCTGCCGGTAGGTGATCGGTGCGAAGACGATCTCCTCCGGTGCCCCGTCGGGGAAGAGGGGATCGGCCACCAGCGAGTCGGCAACGAAGCGCCCCGCCTCGCCACCGAGGGCGATCCGGCCGCACACCCCGGCGTCCCCCTCCACCCGCCTCCCCTCCAGTTGGTTGGCGCGGTCCCCCGCCGCCGCCGCCACCACCGCGCCGGTGCCGTCGCGATCGAGGACCGGGATAAAGGCGGTGGCCACCTCCAGCCCTGCCACGAGCTGCTCGGCGGCACGCACCAGCAGGCGCGAGGGGTCGAGCTCGCGGGAGAGCTCCTCCACCACCCCCTGGGCAAATCGGATCGGAGTGTCGTCCTCCACCCCCTCCTCCTGCAGACAGACGAGCCAGCCGGCGCCGAGGCCGAGACCGCCGATCCCGCCGTCCGCCCGCGCCTGCAGGCGGGAGCCACGCCACTCCCCCTCCGGGGTATTGACCCGACAGGTGACCGCCGGCCGCGCCCCCTCCTCCGTGGCCGCGCCGAGGATGGAGGCCACCGCGGCGCGCTCATCAGGGTGGATGAGCTCCGCCAGCATCCCCCCCTCACCCCCTACCCGCGACCGCCACGCCTCGTTGCACTCGGCGACCCGCCCCCCCTGCTCGACCCAGGCGGCGGCCACCGGGAGCGAGTCGAGGGAGTATCCCGAGTGCGTTGCGGCAGAGGAATCGGCCATGGAGACGAGAGGCGCAGCGTGGTCCGCACGAAGCGAGGATATCGTTGAGGCTATCACGCCGCAGGCGGCGCGAGTACAAGGGGGAGGGGGGTAGGGAGGTAGGGATGGTCAGCCCTTCGGGCTGAGGAAGATGACGATGAGGGAGGGTCAGACTTGCAAGTTTGCAACATTGGGCCTCGCTGTTGGCCATCAACGGGCAAACTTGCAAGTTTGCAAGCCTGACCCCAATGCTACTGTTTGACCCCTTCATCGAGCCCTGGTTACGCTTCGTCAATCGCGCAGGAGGAGTCTATGGCCACGGCCCACATTCTGGTGGCCGACGACGAGCTCGCCCCCCGAAGCATCCTCGAGAACCTCCTCACCCGTGAGGGGTATGAGGTGGTGGCGGTGGAGGATGGGGAGGCGGCGCTCGCGCAGCTCAATGAGCACCACTTCGACCTCCTGATCACCGACCTGCAGATGCCCAAGGTCGACGGTCTGGAGCTCCTGCGCGAGGTGCAGCGGGCCGGCGGAGCCACCCTGTGCATGGTGCTCACCGGCCACGCAAGTATCGAGAGCGCCATCGAGGCGATGCGCAGCGGCGCCTTCGACTACCTCACCAAGCCGTTCAAGGGCGACGGCCTGCGCCTGCAGGTCCAGCGCGCCCTCGAATACGGCAGGCTGCAGAGCGAGAACCGCAACCTCCGCCGCCAGGTGCGCGACAAGTACAAGTTCACCAACCTGGTGGGCGACTCCCCGCAGATGCAGCGGATCTATCGGATCATCGGCAAGGTGGCCGACTCCGACGCCGCCGTCCTCATCGAGGGGGAGAGCGGCACCGGCAAAGAGCTCCTCGCCCGCGCCATCCACTTCAACAGCGGCCGCGCCCACCGCCCCCTGGTGCCGATCAACTGTGGCGCCATCCCCAAGGACCTCCTGGAGAGCGAGCTCTTCGGCCACGTGAAGGGCGCCTTCACCGGCGCCACCACCTCCCGTCCCGGCCGCTTCGAGCTCGCCGACGGCGGCACGCTGTTTCTCGACGAGATCGGCGAGATGAGCCCCGACCTGCAGGTGAAGATCCTCCGCGTCCTCCAGGAGCAGGAGTTCGAACGGGTCGGCGGCACCAAGACCCAGAAGGTCGACGTGCGGGTCGTCGCGGCCACCAACAAGGAGCTGGAGAAGGAGGTCGAGGCGGGGAACTTCCGCGAGGACCTCTACTACCGCCTCAACGTCATCCCGATCACCGTGCCGCCGCTGCGTGACCGCACCGGCGACATCCCCCTCCTCATCCACCACTTCCTCGCCCTGCAAAACGAGCGGCGCGCCACCGACTACAGCCTCACCGAAGAGGCGGTGGAGCTCCTCTGCGGCTACCCCTACCCGGGCAACGTGCGGGAGCTGGAGAACCTGATCGAGCGGCTGGTGGTCCTCGCCGACGGGCCGGTGATCGGCATCGATGACCTGCCGCAGAAGCTCCGTAGAACCCCGCCACACGCTGGGGGGATCCCCGTCACCATCCCCCCTGACGGGCTGGTGCTGAAGGAGGTCCTGGAGGAGCTCGAGCACCACATCATCGACCAGGCCCTGGAGCGGTCGGCTGGGGTGAAGAGCAAGGCGGCAAAGCTCCTCGGGCTCAACCGCACCACCCTGGTGGAGAAGCTGCGCAAACGGGGGATGCTCGACGAAACCCCGACGACCCCGTCAGCCGGGTGACGGGATAGGCCGCCGGCCGAACGGGCAGGCCTCGGTTCGGCAGCGGGCAACCCGTAATCCGGCAGGTAGTTACCTCCTGCCGGGGGGAATGGAGGTGGGTGGCACGTCGCTTGCGTGAGCGGGGGCGAGCGACCATGCGCACCCTCCTCTTCCTTACCCTCCTCTTCTCCCTCTTCCTCCCGAGGGTGTCCGCCGCCGTGGCGACCACGGCCGCGACCGACACGCCGAGCGCCTCCCTGTGGGCGGCGGTGAACGACCGCTTCGCCGAGGCCACCGACGCCACCGTGCGCGCCGCCCTCCCCGACCCCCTGCCGCCGCCACCGCTGCTCCTCCCGGACAAGCTCCCCGCACCGGCCGCCGAGCGCTGGGCGGAGGCGCCGCAGTCGAGCCAGAAGCGGCTCCAGGACGGACTCCTGCGTGCCCAGGAGCGCGACTACGGCGCCGCCATCGAGGCGTTCACCGCCATCCTCAACCAAGACGCCCGCACCCCCCTCGCCGCCGAGGCCGCCTACCAGCGCGCCGCGGCAGAGGTGGCACGGGTCACCACCCTCACCCCGGAGCGGCCACAGCCGGCGATCGACGCCATCGTCCTCGCGGTGGCGCTCCACCCGGACCACCCGGCCGCCCCCCTGGCCCTCTTCACCCTTGCCCACCTCTACGACCAGATCGGCGACACCGCCGCCGCCCTCGCCTACCTGCGCCGCGCCGCCGCCGACTTCTCCCACCATCGCCTCACACCGCGCATCCGCTACCAGGAGCTGCGCCTCCTGGAGCGCAAGGGGGCGTGGCTCGACGCCTTTCGCCTCGCCGAGGAGATCTCCGCCGCCTACCCGGACCAGTGGGTAAAAACCCTCGCCCGCCTGGTCTACCTCGACCACGCGATCGCCACCGGCGACACCGCCAAGATGGTGACCGACTACCAGCTCCTGCAGGAAGAGGGGCTCGACTGGACCCGCCTCACCCGCTACCGCTACGACCTCTTCCGCGCCGCCCTGACACAGGGCAACGACGACCTCGCCCGTCCGCTGCTGACCTCCCTGCGCCAGGATCTCAGCGGCGAGGCGGCCGCGGCGCTGCTCATTGCCTGGGGCGACACACACCTCATCCGTGGCGACCGGCACACCGCCCTCGCCGCCTACGGCAAGGTAGAGATCGAGCACGGCCGCACCGCCATGGCCGACCTCGCCCGCCTGCGCACCATCCAGCTCCGCTACCCGACCACCCCGCGGCTCGGCCGCCTGCGCCTCACCGCCCCCCTGCGCGCCCTCACCCACCAGAAGCGGAGGCCACGCCTCCGGAGCCTCGCCAACAACGTCTGGCTCGGCCTCCTGGTCGACAGCAAACGGTGGAAGATGGCCCTAAGCCGCCTCGACCGCCGTCCCCTCGCCGAGCCCGACCTGCGCCAGCAGAGTTGGTACGAGCCCCTCTACGGCGACCTCTTCTCCCGCGTCTGGAACGGCCGCCTCACCGACCGCCCCACCGACCTCCTGGAGCTCTTCCGTACCTTCACCCGCCAACAGCACGACGTCGACACCCTCACCCCGGCGATGGTCCGACAGGTGGCGGAGGTCCTCGCGGACCAGGGCTATCTCGAAGGGGCGGCGACCCTCATGGCCCACGTCACCAGGAGGCCCGACGCCGACACCGAAAGCCACCTGCGCCGGGTCGAGCTCCTCATCGCCGCCGCCGACCCGGCCGCGCGCCGCCAGTGGGAGCGCCTCGTCGCCCAGGGCGACCCGGCCACCCTCGCCCCCCCCCTGCGCCTGCGCCTCGCCGCCGCCGGCTTCGCCCTCGGTGAGGTCGAACAGTCGGCCCCCTGGGCCGCCTCCGCCCTGGCCGACGCCCCCGACCTCGCCACTGCCCAGCCGGTTGCGGCCTACCGCCTCGCCACCCACCACCTGGCCGTGGGTCGCGCGACCGATGCGGAACCCCTCCTTCGCGCCGTCGCCGAGGCCCCGGGTGCAGTCGGCGTCTGGCGCGCCGCCACCGCCCTCGCCGAGACCCTCTTTCGCCTCGACCGCGAGGCCGAGGCGGCGGAGCTGCTACGCCACGTCCTGGAAAACGCTCCGTCGAAGGAGGAGGCGGCGTGGGCCCGCACCGCCATCGCCCTCGCCAACGAGAGCCCGTCCACCCCTGTCGACGGCGCCCCGCCGTACTGGGCCAACGCCACCGCCACCATCGACCGCTACCTCTCTTGGGCACAGACCGAGGCGCGCCCCCTCGCCGCCTTCCGCGGCGAGCTGACCGCCGTCGGGATCCCTGCGCCGCCGAGCCGACCGTAGGGTGAGGCGGCCTGGCAGGGGAGCTCACCGCCGGAGCCAAGAGACAAACGGTCCGCGTCAGAAAGATGTCACCCGGAAAACGACGATGCAATGCGTAACCCATTGCCGTTCCACGCCATGAACGACCATCCGGCCGATCCGGCGCGGCGCATCCGTGTGGCATCGCGATTGCTAAGAACCCCGTGAGAAGACCATGGACATCTCTCACCTCCTCCTCCCCAGGGCCGACACCTACCAGCGCGCCCTCACCGTGCGCGCGGCGCGCCAGTCGCTCATCTCGCGCAACCTGGCCAACGCCGCCACCCCCGGCTACCGGGCCGTGGACCTCCCCTTTGAGGCGGCGATGAACGCCGCCACCGAGACGGGCACCCCGCCGATGGCGACCACCGACGCCCACCACATTGCACCCGCTGCCGCCCCCGCCGCCCCGGTGGAGCTGGTGGAGGTCGGTTCCCACCCGGGGCTCGACGGCAACACCGTGGACATGGAGGAGGAGGCCGGGCGGATGGCGGCGAACTCCCTGATGTACGACGCCACCGCCCAGCTCACCACCGCCTACTTCTCCCACCTGCTCCACGCCATCCGGGAGGGCCGCTGAGATGGCCGACTTCCTCCACGCCATGCAGATCGCCGCCAGCGGCCTCACCGCCCAGCGGGCGCGCATGGAGGCGATCGCCTCCAACCTGGCCAACGCCGAGACCACCCGCACCGCCGCTGGCGGGCCGTACGTGCGCAAGCGGGTGGTCCTGGAGGCGGCCCCCACCCCGGCAAGCTTCGAACAGCTCCTCAACGGCGCCGAGTCCACCGACCGCCCGGCAGTAGCGGTACGGGCGGTCGAGCCCGACCCGCGGCCACCGCGCCTGGTCTATGACCCGGGCCACCCCGACGCCAACCCCGACGGCTTCGTCGCCATGCCCAACGTCAACACCCTGGAGGAGATGACGGACATGATGGCCGCCATGCGCACCTACGAGGCAAACGTGAAGGCGGTGCAGGCGACCAAGCACATGGCGCGGGCCGCGTTGGAGATCGGCAAGTGAACCGCCGGGAATGGGGGGTGAGGGGTGGGGGATGGGGGAAAGGACGGCCCTCCGGGCCACCCAATATGACGACTCGCCCTCCTCGAATCAGGCGTCGCCGGCCGCAGGCCGGCACCACTCCCCCACCCCTCACCCCCCATCCCTCACCCCCGCAAGCGTAGCGAGCCCACCATGGACATCACCGCGATCACCCAGCTCCGAGCCCTCTCAGGGGTCGAAGGCAAGGGAGGCCACCTGGGCGTCGAGACGCCGCCGGAGGCCAAGGGCGCCTCCTTCGTCGAGCTCCTCAAGGAGTCGATCGGCGAGGTGAACCACCTCCAGCAGGAGTCCGGCAAGGCGGCAGAGGCGCTGATCACCGGCAAGGGCGGCGAGCTCCACGACGTGATGATCCGGATGAAGGAGTCGGAGGTCGCCTTCGAGCTGGTCCTGGCGGTGCGCAACAAGGCGATCGAGGCGTACCAGGACGTGATGCGGATGCAGGTGTGACGCACCTTTCGGCCACCGACACCACCCCTTTCCCAGCCGCGCGATGACAACCCCACCCCCTCCCCAGCCAATGCCCTGCGCCGCCAACTGACATGGATGCCATCTTTTCCAGCATCACTCAGATGATGCGCGACATGCCGCCGGGCAAACGGATCACCCTGATACTGGTCGCCCTCCTGTGTTTCGGCGCCCTCCTCGGGGTGAGCTACTGGGGGAGCCAGCCCCAGTACCAACTCCTCTACGCCAACCTGGAGCCGAAGGCGGCCTCCGCCGTCCTCGACGAGCTGCGGAGCGAGAAGATCGCCTACCGCCTCGGTGAGGGGGGCAAGGCGATCTTCGTGCCAGCGGAGCGGGTCTACGACCTGCGTCTCTCCCTCGCCGGCAAGGGGCTCCCCGCCGCCGGCGGCGAGGGGCTGGAGATCTTCGACCGCAACGCCATGGGCGCCACCCGCTTCATGCAGGACGTGAACTACCAGCGTGCCCTGCAGTCGGAGCTGGTCCGCTCGATCACCCAGATCCACGGGGTGCGCGGCGCCCGCATCCACATCGTCACGCCGAAGGAGTCACTGTTCGTCGAGGATCGCCAGCAGGCGCGCGCCTCGGTCATCCTCAATGTCGACCCGGGTGAGCGGCTGAAGGGGCAGCAGGTGAAGGCGATCGCCCACCTGGTCGCCGGCGCGGTGAAGGGGTTGGACGCCGCGCGGGTGGCGATCATCGACTCAAACGGCGCCATCTTGCAGGGCGGCGAAGCCAAGGACGACTCCCCGACCGCCCTCACCGGGGACGAGATGAACCACCAGTTCACCCTGGAGAAGGAGCGCAAGGAGCGGATCGAGGCAATCCTCGGGCGGGTGGTGGGAGCGGACCACGTCATCGCCCGGGTGACCGCCTACCTCGACTTCGAGCACAGCGAATCGACCTCCGAGGTCTTCGATCCCGACGCCACCGCGATCCGCTCCCAGCACACCCACGCCCGGACGAGCGGCCAGACCGCTGTCGCGCCGGGCGGGGTGGCGGGGGTGGACGCCAACCTCCCGGGCCGCGCCGCCGCCCCCACCGCGACCGCCCTCCCGGCAGGCAACAACGACCGCGACGAGACGGTGAACTACGAGGTCACCAAAACGGTCACCCGCACCATCTCGCCGGTCGGCCAGATCCGGCGGCTCACCGCGGCGGTCCTGGTGGACGGCACCTACAAGGAGGTCAAGGACAAGGACGGCAAGGTGACCCGGGAGTTCGTGCCGCGCACCCCCCAGGAGATCGCCCACTTCACCGCCCTGGTAAAGAGCGCGGTGGGCTTCAACGCCGACCGCGGCGACCAGGTGGAGGTGGTCTCCATGCCTTTCACCGACAACGAGGTGAGCGTACCGGTGGAACCGGCACCCACGTGGCAGCGGTACCTCCCGCTGATCCTCGCAGTCGGCCGCTACGTGGCGGTGGTCGTCTTCTTCATCCTCTTCTTCCTCCTCTTCGTGCGCCCGCTCATGCGCCAGCTCCAAGAGGCCCAGGCGCAACAACGACGCGCCCTGGAGCTGGAGGCGCAGCAGCAACAGCTTGCAATGGGCGGCCCCGACGCCCCCCTCGCGCTCACCAACCAGCAGGGCGAGGAGGAGCTGGCACCCCAAGATCGCGTCGGCCGGGTCATCCAGAACGACACCTCGCGCGGCGTCCAGGTGATGCGTGGCTGGCTGCGTGAGGCGGAGGAGTCGGCGTGACCATCGAGGAGCTCACCGGCCCGGAAAAGGTCGCCATCCTCCTCCTGACCCTCGGAGAGGATGCGACCACCCGTGCCTTCCAGGAGATGCGCGACCACGAGGTACAGAAGGTCGCGGCGATGATGATCAAGCACCAGAAGATCCCACGGGAGATCTCCGAGCAGGTGGTCGAAGAGTTCGGCGAGCGGCTGGAGACCGGCCAGGCGATCTTCCACACCGGCGCCAATTACGTCAGCAAGCTGGTCACCGAAGCCGTGGGGGTCGACCGCGCCGCGATCATCAACAAGCTCTTCGAAGAGGAGGAGGAGAAGATCCGCTTCGGGGCGCTGCTCAACCTCAAGCCACCGGTGATCGCCCGCCTGATCCGTAACGAACACCCCCAGACCCTCGCCCTGATCCTCGGCCACCTGCCCTCCCCCCTCTCCGGGCAGGTCCTCAAGGAGCTCCCCGCCGCGGTCCAGGGAGATGTGGTCTACCGCCTCGCCATCCTGGAGAAGCCCGACCCCTCGATCCTCGACGACGTCGAAGACGAGATCAACCGGGCGGTACGGGGCGCCACCTCGCTCTCCATCGACACCCTCGGCGGCGCCGACGTGGCCTCGTCGGTCCTGCAGAGCGCCAGCAAGGACGTGAGCGCGCGGGTGATCGAGGAGCTCAGTGGCGCAGATGAGGACCTCGCCACCCGGATCAACGACCTCCTCTTCACCTTCGAGGACCTCACCCGACTCGATCGCGACGCCATCCAGGGTGTCCTCCGCGAGGTCAAGACCGACGACCTGGTGATCGCCCTCAAGGGGGCAAGCGAGGAGGTGCGCGAGGTGATCTTCAGCAACCTCTCCTCCCGCGCCGCGGAGATGCTCGCCGACGACCTGGAGAACATGCCGCCGGTGCGCGTCCAGGACGTGGAAGAGATGCAAAAGACGATCGTCACCGTCGTCCGCCGCCTGGAAAAGGACGGAAAGATCAGCCTCGGCGGCGACGACGCGCAGATGGTTTGAGGTAGCACCGCACCGACGGTAGTGAACCCAATGATGGAGGCGAGGACAAAGATGGATCTGGAACGAGAGAGGGGAAGGGGGGTGAGGAATCGGGGGTGGGGGCGGGTGCCGGCCTGCGGCCGGCGGATCCACCTCTTCGGCCACAAAACCACCCACCCACGAAAACTGGCCCGAATGGCCGACCGCTCCTCACCCCTCACCCCTTACCCCTCACCCCCTACCCCGCGAGCGTAGCGAGCCCCCATGTCCTTTAGCCCTGACTTCGATCTCCAAACGATCACCGCGTTCGAGGCGGACGCGGCGTCGTTGGGCGCCACCTTTACCCCGACGATGGCCAGACCGCGCGCCGGCGGCATCACCCCGCCGCCCCCGGTGCCGGAGGTCGACCTCGACGCCGAGCAGCGGCGCGCCTTCGAAGAGGGGTTCACCCAGGGCGAGCGCGCCGGCCTGGAGGTGGGAAGGGAGAAGGCGACCTCCTACCTCGCGGCGCTGGCCGATGCCCTGGAGGGGGCGTGCACGGTGCGGGCTCAGATCCAGCACCAGGCCCACGAGGAGATCACCCTCCTGGCGGTGGCGATCGCCGAGCGGATCGTCCGCCGCACCCTCGCCCTCGACCGGCCGCTGTTCATCGAACGGTTGCAGACGTTGATCGCCGAGCTCGACGACCCCACCACCGTCACCCTGCGGCTGCACCCCCTCGACCTCGCCTACATCGAGCAGCACGAGGCGGAGTGGCGACCGCGCCTCACCCGCGTTGACCACCTCAACCTCGAAGAGAGCCGGGAGGTGCAGCAGGGCGATATCTGTGTTGAGACCCCGACGGTATCGGTGGACGCGCGCATCGCCACCCTCCTGGACACCATCGGCGCCCGCCTCACCGAGGTGGTCGCCGAGACCCTGCCGGAGGCGACCTCATGACCGCCCCCACCCTCACCCCGGTGGCGCCGTTCGTGGCCGCGCCGCTCATCGACCGGCTGCCGCGACCGACCCCCAAGATCGACGGCAAGGTGGCGCGGATGGTCGGAGTGGTAATCGAGGCCTACGGCCGCGGCTCCTCCGTCGGCGGCATGTGCGACATCTTCACCCGCGATGAGAGCCGCGCGGTGGCCGCCGAGGTGGTCGGCTTCAAGGAGGACCGGGTTCTCCTCATGCCCCTGGGAGAGCTGCGCGGCATCGGCCCGGGGAGCCGCGTCGTCGCCCGCTCGCCGCAGGCGGGGGTGAACGTCGGCAGCGCCCTGCTCGGCCGCGTTGTCGACGGCCTCGGCCGCCCGGCCGACAACCTGGGCGCGATCGCCACCGACACCACCTACCCCCTCTACGCCTCGCCCCCGGACGCCCTCACCCGCACCCCAATCGCAGAGCCCCTGGACCTCGGGGTGCGGGCGATCAACGGCCTGCTCACCGTCGGCCGCGGCCAGCGCCTCGGCGTCTTCGCCGGCTCCGGGGTCGGCAAGTCGACCCTCCTGGGGATGATGGCGCGCCACACCCGCGCCGACGTCAACGTCATCGCCCTCATCGGCGAGCGTGGCCGCGAGGTACGCGAGTTCATCGAACGGGACCTCGGCCCAAAGGGGCTCGCCCACTCGGTGGTGGTGGTCGCCACCTCCGACCGCTCGCCCCTGGAGCGCACCCGCGGCGCCTTCATCGCCACCGCCATTGCCGAGTACTTCCGCGACCAGGGCGCCGACGTCCTGTTGATGATGGACTCGGTGACCCGCTTCGCCACCGCCCAGCGGGAGATCGGCCTGGCGATCGGCGAGCCGCCGACCACCCGCGGCTTCCCGCCGTCGGTCTTCGGCCTCATGCCGAAGCTCACCGAACGGGCCGGCACCTGCGCCGGCGCCGGCACCATCACCGGCCTCTACACCGTGCTGGTGGAGGGCGACGACATGAACGAGCCGATCGCCGACCACATGCGCGGCATCCTCGACGGCCACATCGTCTTGTCGCGCGCCCTGGCGCAACGCCACCACTTCCCGGCGATCGACGTCCCCGCCTCGGTCTCCCGTCTGGTGGGCAACCTCACCGGCGAGGCACACCGGCGGCGGATCGCCGACGCCGTCGCCACCCTCACCGATTACCAGCGCGCCGAGGACCTCATCAACATCGGCGCCTACACACGCGGCAACAACCCGCGCGTCGACCGGGCGATCGACCGCATCGAGCCTTTGCGAAGCTACCTCCGCCAGGGGGTCGACGAACCATGCCGCCTCACCGAGGCCGCCGATCAGCTCGCCCGCATCTTTCCCGAGACCCACGAGGAGACTGGATGAAACGGTTCGACTTTCGCCTGCAGACCCTGCTCAACCACCGCGCCCGCAAGGAGGAGGAGCACGGCGCCGTGCTTGCCCACCTGCGCGGCGAGCTGGCGAAGGTCAAGCAAACCATCACCGCCCTCGACGCGGAGGTCCGGTCCACCAGCGAGCGCCAACACCGGGACATGGCCGCCGGCGACCTCCACGGTGCCCGCCTCGCCCAGGACTACCTGCACGCCCTGGCGGTGCGCCGTGAAGAGCAGGTGGCGCGCCACGAGGGGCTCACCGAGGCGATCGCCACCGCTCGGGCCGACTACCTCATCGCCCGTCGCGACCACCTCGCGGTGGAGACCCTGCGCCAGCGCGATTGGACCGCGCACCGCGCCGACCTCCTCCACGAAGAGCAACAGGAGATGGACGAGATCGCCGGGAGACGCCATGGCTGACCCCAACCGGCGGCCACACAGGATTCGACAAAGAGGGGTAGCGATGCAGAGACCCAGCGCACGACCGAACAGGACCCGAAGGCGGCCGGCAGGCACGGTGGTCGCCGCCCTCACCCTCCTGACGGCGATCGCCCTAACCGCGGCGGTCGCCCCCGCGGGGGAGCCACCGACCGCCGCGCCGGCGGCCGCCGACCTGCCGCAGGTCGACCCGAAGGAGGTGGCCCTGGCCCGCGGCGAGCAGCCCCCCCACCTGCCGACGGAGGAGGTCTTCTCCCTGGAGCAGCGCCGCCAACGGCTGGATACGCGGGAGCAGGCGGTGGCCGACCGCGAGCGGCAGCTCGCCACCCTGCGCGACGCCCTCGACAAGCGCCTCGACCGGCTCACCACCCTTCAGCGGCAGATGGACGACTACCTCAACCGCTTCAAGAAGCAGGAAGAGACCAACCTCGCCCAGCTCGTCAAGGTGGTCCAGTCGATGCGCGCCGACGCCGCCGCCGCGTCGCTCAGCCGGATGGACGAGCGCCTCGCCACCCTCGTCCTGTCACGGATGAACGAGAAGAAGGCGGCAAAAATCATGAACGTGCTGCCCGCCTCCAAGGCAGTGCTCCTCGCCAGCCGCATGGGCGAGGCGGAGGGATGGGAGAAGTGAGCGGGATATGGCGACCGACACAAGAGCCGCGACCGGCCAAATCTCCACCGACGAAGGGGGGGTAGGGGCGAGCTGCCGCTCGCGACCCGCACCGCAGGCGCGGCCGGCCCCCGAATCTCCCGATGCGGCCTGAATCGCCGGCAGGAGCCGGCCCCAACCCCCAACCCCCATCCCCCTTCACCGAAGCCCGGGACCGAAGACCCCAAGCAAAGCGAGCCCCCATGGCCATCACCCTCTCCCCCACCGCCCCCCTCCCCGGATCGCCGCCAACTGGCCGCACCGCGGAGCCACAGGAGGAGGCGACCGACAACGGCTTCGCCGCCCTCTTCGCCCTCGTCGCGATGCCCACCATCGTCGACGCACCACCGGAGCCGAAGACGGGCGCCGGCGTCGGCGAGGCCCCCGACGAGACGGCCGCGCCCGCCGCCGCCCCGGATGGTCCTGGTGCGGTGCCGACCGCCGGGTGGGAGGCCGCAGGGGACGCCACGGTCGGCGATCCCACACCGATCGAGCCACTCCCACCACCGGAAGAGGCCGCCCCGATCCACCTCCTCACCAGAGAGATGGCACCGGAGGCGGCCGACGACCTCGCCGCGCAGACCGCCCCACCGCCGGACGACCCTGCGCCCCCCACGGCGCCGACAACGACCACGGCGATCGGCTCCGGCCTCCAGCACGGGCCGGTCGCCGCCCCCCACGACGCCACCGGGTCGTTGGCCCCGCCGGACACGGATGCCGTTGCCGGCGAGCCGCCCCCCGAAGGCGGCACCCTCTCCACCGCACCGCCCCCCGCCGCCA
This sequence comes from bacterium, assembly GCA_024278555.1. Classification (GTDB taxonomy): domain Bacteria; phylum CG2-30-53-67; class CG2-30-53-67; order CG2-30-70-394; family CG2-30-70-394; genus CG2-30-70-394. The sequence continues at coordinate 15,643 of JAJRSX010000015.1, forward strand.
CGCCGACCGCGCCGACGCCGACCTCCCCGGCCACCGTGGTGACAATGGCGACCCTCGCCTCCGCCGCCCCCTCGGCCACACCAACGGACGAACCCACCGGCCGTGACCACCACCACGGATCGACCGCTCCCAGCGCCGCGATCACCACCGGCACCCCCGCCACCGCACGGCCCGATGCCCCGGCCGCGCCCCCCCCCACCGCCGCCGTCCTCCCAAGCCGGATCGCCACGGTGGTGGCGGACCACATCCGCCAGAGCGGTCCGGGCCGCCACCGCCTGGAGATCACCCTCCACCCCCCCGAGCTCGGCCGGGTCGAGGTCCACATGGTGGTGGGCCATGATTCGCTCCACGCCCACCTCATGGCGCAGAGCGAGGCAGGGCGTGACGCCCTCGCCCACCACCTCCCCACCCTCCGCGAGCAGCTCGCCGCCCACGGCTTCACCGACGCCCAGGTGGGTGTCGACCTCTCGGGACGGGGCGGTCAACAGCAACCCCACCGGCAGCCGGCAACCGCCGCCCCCCCCTCCCCCACCCCGGTAGAGGAGACCCCCGTCGCCCCCCCCCACCCGCCGCGCACCACCCGCCGGCTACTCGACCGCCGTGCCTAGGAGCCCCCCATGCAGATTTCCAACATCGCCTCCAGCGCCACCACCGCCGCACCGTCGACCACCCACGACCAGGCGCAGGTGGACAAGCTCCAATTTCTCAAGCTCCTCACCACCCAGCTCCAGTACCAGGACCCCATGAACCCGATGGCCAACACCGAGTTCACCGCCCAGCTAGCCCAGTTCTCCTCCCTGGAGCAGCTCACCGACCTCAACAAGGGGATGGAGACGCTCATCGCCGCCCAGGCGGGGACGGCCAACCTCCAGGCCCTCTCCTACCTCGGCCACCAGATCGCGGCACCCACCCACCACCTGAGCCTCCCGGAGAGCGGCGACGCCCCCTTCCAGGTCCAGCTCCCTGACGGCGCCGATGACGTGGTGGTCACGGTGCGCGACGCGAGCGGCGGGGTGGTGGCGACCAACCACCTCGGGGCGCTTCCCCCCGGCCTCCATGCCGCCGTCTGGGACGGCCAGACCAGCGACGCCGCCCGCGCCGCCACCGGCGACTACGCCGTGGAGGTAGGGGCGATCGACGCCGACGGCAACCCGGTGGCTGTCCAACTCCTCGGCAACCAACAGGTGACCGGCATCGACCTCTCCGGAGCGGAGCCCGCGGTCCTCACCCCACGCGGAAGCGTGCCCCTGTCGCGGGTGGTCCAGCTCACGGAGTGAAACGGGGCTGGATACATCGATCCGTCATGGGAGAGATGGAGAAAAACCTATGGAGATACAAAGAGAGAGGGGATGGGGGGTGAGGGATCGGGGGTGGGAGAGAGGCGCCGGCCTACGACCGGCGGCCCCATCTCTCGGTCCCCCGATGCCTCCCTCCAAGAAAACCATCCCGGCCCGTAGAGCCAACCTCCCCCCCCCCCCCCCCCCCCCCCCCCCCCCTTCCCCC
>JAJRSX010000016.1 GCA_024278555.1 bacterium
AAGACCTTACCCGCGGGATCGAGGGCGGTGCGCGCCTCGCCCTCCTCCCCCACCAATCCTGCGAGGCCGGTGGCCGCCCGGCGCCGCTGCGCCTTCAGCCCCAGCCCCACGGCGAAGAGGAAGAAGCCGGCGGTGGCCGCGGTGGCCGGGACCACCACCCGCCACGACAGGCCGAACGCCATCGCCTCGGGGACCCGGAAGAGCATGATCGAGCCGAGGGTGAAGGCGACCAGCCCCCCGGCGGTGAGGATGCCGTGGGTGGGGACGAAGAGGTCGATGACGAAGAGCGCCACGGCCACCACCAACAGTGCCGCACCCGCGGCATTGAACGGCAGCATGCCGAGGGCGAAGGCGGCCAGCACCAGAGAGATCGCCCCGGCGACCCCCGGCAGGATGGCGCCCGGGTTGGCGAGCTCGAAGATGATGCCGTACACCCCGACGAGCATCAGCAGATAGGCGATGTTCGGGTTGGCGAGCCACCCCATGAAGCGGTAGCGAAACGGCGTCTCCACCTCCACCACCGCCGCCCCCCGGGTGCGGACCACCACCGCCTTCTGTCCGGCCACCTCCACCTCGCGCCCGTCGGCGGCGGCCAGGAGCGCGGTCAGGTCCGGGGCGATCAGGTCGACCACCCGCTCCTTCAGCGCCTCCTGCTCGGTGATCGACAGGGAGTGGCGCACCGCCCCCTCGGCCCACTTGGCGTTGCGCCCCCGTCGCGCGGCCAGGGTGCGGGCGAAGGCGGCGGTGTCGTTGGTCACCTTCGCGCTCATCGTCTCGCTCATGCCGCCGCCGGTGGGGCCGGGCATCGCCACCGGGTGGGCGGCGCCGATGTTGGTCCCCGGCGCCATCGCCGCCAGGTGCGCCGCCAGGATGAGGAAGAGGCCGGCGGAGCCGGCGCGGGCGCCGGAGGGGGCGATGTAGACGATCACCGGGACCGGGCTGGCGAGGATCTCCTTCACCATCTCGCGGGTGGTGGTGAGGAGCCCGCCGGGGGTGTCGAGGGAGACCACCAGGGCCGCCGCCCCCTCCGCGCGTGCCTGGTCGAGGGCGTCGGCGAGGCGGTGGCCCGCCACCGGGTCGACGGTGGTGGCGAGGGTCAGGTGGAGGAGGCGGCCGGGGGTCGGCGGCTCCGCACCGTGGGCAGGGGAGACGGCGAGGAGGAGGGCGACGAGGATGGTGCGGCCGAGAGACATGGCTCAATTGTAGCGGCGGGCGTGGAAAAGGCCTGAAAACGCCCGACCCGAAAAGGCCGCAACGTTGACGAACTTGCTGGCTCAAGGTAACTACTTAATGACCCAGGAGAACATGTACGTTCTCGTAACCCAAGGAGGTAGTGCCATGGCAGAGCTGTTTTCCCCTGAGTGGATGAAGGCGTTTGGCGAGGAGTGGAACAAGGAGCCCGGCCTCTCGGACGCCCTGGCGAAGATCGGCTTCAACTCAAAGATCGCCTACGGCCTCGACGATGAGGTCGAGCCGCGCGGTGAGCTGGTGGTGGAGAACGGCAAGGTGACCTACGCTGGGCCGGTGCGCGAGGGTGACCAGCTCAACTGGGACCTGCGTGCGAAGGAGAAGAACTGGCAGAAGTGGTGCCAGAAAAAGCTGGGGATGGCCGGCCTGGGGATGGCCTACACCACCCGCAAGCTGAAGTTCGAGGTTGGTAACTACAGCGCGATGATCAAGGACCCCCGCATGGCGCCGCCGTTCATCAAGTCCTTCGAGGTGATGGGGCGGGTGAAGTAACCACTCGTTGCCAGTCGTGAGGTGTCGACGCCCCCCGGGACCGATCGGTCTCGGGGGGCGTCTTGCGTCCGGCCGTGCCGCAACCTTTTTTCCCGGTCGGGGTTGGTAGGGGGGAGGCAAACCCATCACCCCTCACAGGAGGCACGACCATGCACACCATCCGACCCATCGCCACCCTCACCGCCATCGCCTTCGCCGCCGCCACCCTGCTGCCCGCCGCCGCCGCCGCCGGTCCGATTCGGGCGCGCCAGAAGCATCAGCAGGTGCGCATCGTTCACGGTGTTCGCCAGGGCGACCTCAGCCGTTCGGAGGTGAAACGGCTGGAGCGCCAGCAGCTCCGGATCGAGCGATCCCGCCGCCGTGCCTGGTCCGACGGCACCCTCACCCGCGGCGAGCGTGCCCGCCTCCACCTCCAGCAGGACAGGGCGTCCGCGACGATCTACAAGGCGCGGCACAACTAAAGCCTTACCCGTATTTCTCACCGGGCATCCGCCCGCTCTTGCGGCGATCCCCGGTGAGAACTCCGGGCTAAGTGCACCGGCGGCCGTCACCCCCCGCCATATTTTTTGACGGCCGCCGGCGCGGCCGCCAAAAAATTGCGCCCCATCTGTTGTTTACCGGCGCGCACCACCGGCGTCCCCCTGAACTGGCCCTTGAAGCTCTGCGCGGTTGCCGCGGCCAGGGCCGCCAGCTCCGGCCTCTCCAGCCCCGGCCGGGGGGCGAGGTCCGGGTGGCCGGTCGGGGCGAAGCGGTTGAAGGGGCAGACCTCCTGGCACAGGTCGCAGCCGAAGACCCAGCCGTGCAGGCTGCCCTTCGCCTCGGCCGGCAGGTCGCCGCGGTGCTCGATGGTCCAGTAGGAGATGCAGCGGCGGGCGTCGAGCTCATGGGGTGCTACAAGCGCCCCCGTGGGGCAGGCGTCGAGGCAGCGGCGGCAGGTGCCGCAGTGGTCTGCCATGGGGGTGTTGGCGGGCAGCGGCGCGGTGGTGACGATCTCCCCGAGGAGAAAGTAGGAGCCTGCATGGGGGTGGACGAGGCAGGTGTGCTTGCCGATCCAACCGATCCCGGCGGCGACGGCATGGGCCCGTTCGAGGAGCGGCGCGGTGTCGACACAGATCCGCTGGCGGTGGCCCGGAGCCAGTCCATCGAGGCGGTCCACCAGGCGGCGCAGGAGGCGGTGGAGGAGCCGGTGGTAGTCATCGCTGCGGGCATAGCGGGCGATCCGCGCCACCGTCGGCGGCGGCGGGGCGGCCTCCCCGGGGTCGTGGTGGACGGCGACGGAGATCACCGCCCGGGCACCCGGCAGGAGCCGCCCAGGGTCGGCGCGCACTGCCGGCTCGCGCGCCATGTAGGCCATGGCTCCGTGGCGGCCGGCGGCGAGCCAGGCGTCGAGGCGATCCCGGTCGCGCGCCGCGGCCCGCGCCACCCCCAGGCGGGCGATCCCGAGGGCGGCGGCCTCGGCACGCAGGGCGGCGACAATCTCTTTCGGCTCCATCTTGCGAGGGTGCCACGGAGGGCCGCAGAGCACAGCCGGGGTGACCCTCTCCTGCTGCGCGGTTGCCGTCCGCCGTGGTAAGAGAGGTCCACTGTGCGGCTCGACCGGGCCCGGGCGCGGCCGCTGTAGGAGGGTGGTGATGGGAGCGACGGTACAAGAGATCGACGGCGGGGTGACCGCGGCGGCGGGGTTTGTCGCCGCCGGGGTGGGGTGTGGGATCAAGAAGGGGGGGCGCCTCGACCTCGCCCTCCTCCACTGCCCCGGCGGCGCCGCTGCCGCCGGCGTCTTTACCCGCAACGAGGTGGTGGCCGCGCCGGTGGTCCTCGGCCGGGGGCGGGTGCCCACACGCGACGTGCGGGCGGTGGTGATCAACTCCGGCTGCGCCAACGCCTGTACCGGCGAGGCGGGCATGAGCGCGGCGGAGGAGGTGGTGGCGGCCGTTGCCGCGGCCCTTGGGTGCGCGCCGGAGCAGGTCCTCCCCGCCTCCACCGGGGTGATCGGCGACCCCCTGCCGGTGGAGCGGATCACCGCGGCCCTGCCGTCGGCGGTGGCCGGGGCCACCACCGACGGCGGCGGTCGGTTCGCCGAGGCGATCTGCACCACCGACACGGTAGTCAAGGAGGCGGCGGTAGAGGTGACTCTCGCCGGCGGCACGGTGGTGATCGGCGGCTGCGCCAAGGGGTCGGGGATGATCCACCCGAACATGGCGACCATGCTGGCGGTGGTGACCACCGACGCCGCCCTCGATCCCCCCACCTGCCACGGCCTCCTGGAGACGGTCGTGACCACCACCTTCAACCGCATCTCCGTGGACGGCGACACCTCCACCAACGACACCCTCTACCTCCTCGCCAGTGGTAGCTCGGGGGTGGCGGTGAGCGGGGATGAGGATCTGCGGCGCCTCGCCGCCGGCCTGGAGCGGGTGTGCGGCACGCTCGCGCGGCAGATGGTCGCCGACGGCGAGGGGGCGACCAAGCTCGCCACCGTCGAGGTGACCGGCGGCCGCGACACGAAGCAGGCGGAGCGGGTGGCGGAGGCGATCTGCCGCTCGCCCTTGGTGAAGACGGCGCTGTTCGGTGAGGACGCCAACTGGGGGCGGATCGGCGCCGCCGCCGGCGCCGTGGGGGCGGGGATCACCCCGGAGACCACCCGGTTGTGGCTCGATGGCCTGCTGCTCTACGCCGAGGGGGTGCCCACCGGTGCGGGTCGCTCCGACGAGGCGGCTGCGCTGATGCGCCAGCGCGAGCTCACCCTCCGCCTCGACCTCGGCCAGGGGGAGGCGAG
>JAJRSX010000017.1 GCA_024278555.1 bacterium
CGGGGGTACAACCCCCTCCTACCACGCGGCCAGAAGTAGGGTTTTGTCACGCCTTCCATGGTCATCTCATCCGGCCCGCAGGGTCGTCCACCCCTCACCCCCCATCCGCCGGAGCCGTAGGCTCCGGCAGCATCTCCCGCAACAGCTTGTTCACCAACGCCGGGTTCGCCTTGCCGCCGGTGGCGCGCATCGTCTGTCCCACGAAGAAGCCCATGAGCTTGGTCTTGCCCGCCTGGTACTGGGCGAGCTGGGTCGGGTTGTCGTCGAAGACCTGCTGGATGATCGGGCGGAGCGCCTCTGGATCGGCCACCTGCACCAGCCCCTCCTCTTCGACGATCGCCGCCGGCGCCTTGCCGGTGGCGACCATCTTCTCGAAGACGGACTTGGCGATCTTCCCGGAGATGGTCTCCTCCTCGATGAGTCGGATCAAAGCCGCCAAGGCGGCGGCCTCTACCGGCGACTCTTCGACCGATATGCCTAACTTGTTAAGCACCGCGAGGAGCTCCCCGAGGACCCAGTTGGCCGCCCTCTTCGCCTCTTTAACCGCGCCGGCCACCGTCTCGAAGTAGTCGGCGAGGTGGTGGCTCGCCACCAGGGTCGCGGCGTCCTGGGGCGGCAGGCCGTACTCGACCACGAAGCGCTGCTCCTTGTCGGCGGGCAGCTCCGGCAGGGTGGCGCGCACCGCCTCGATCCACTGCTCCGATATCTCCAGGGGCACCAGGTCGGGGTCCGGGAAGTAGCGGTAGTCGTGCGCCTCCTCCTTTGAGCGCATGGAGTAGGTCTTTCCCTCGGCGGTGTTCCACAGGCGGGTCTCCTGCACCACCTCCTTGCCCTGGGCGAGGAGTCGCGCCTGGCGGCGTGCCTCGTAGTCGATCGCGTGGGCCACGTGGCGGAAGGAGTTGAGGTTCTTCACCTCGGCGCGGGTGCCGAAGGTGTCGCTCCCCATCGGGCGGATCGAGACGTTGGCGTCGCAGCGGAAGCTCCCCTCCTCCATGTTGCCGTCGGAGATCCCCAGGTAGCGGACGATGGAGCGTAGTCGCTTGAGATACGCCGTCGCCTCCTCCGACGAGCGGATGTCCGGCTCGCTGACGATCTCCAACAGGGGTACCCCGGCGCGGTTGAGGTCGACATAGCTGTGGTCGTCATCGGCGGCACCGTGGACGTTCTTGCCTGCGTCCTCCTCCATGTGGATCCGGGTGAGGCCGATGCGCCGGGTCTCCCCCGACTCCAGGTCCGCCTCCACGTAGCCGTGCTCGCAGATCGGCGCCTCGTACTGGGAGATCTGGTACGCCTTGGGCAGGTCCGGATAGAAGTAGTTCTTCCGCGCCCAGCGCGAGCTCCGGTTGACGGTGCAGCGGGTCGCCAGGCCGAGCTTGATGGCGCAGGTCACCACCTCGCGGTTGAGGACCGGCAAGACCCCCGGCATCCCCAGGCAGACCGGGCAGGTGTGGCTGTTTGGCGGCGCCCCGAAGGTGGTCGAGCAGCCGCAAAAGATCTTGCTCTTCGTCTTGAGCTGGGTGTGGACCTCCAGCCCGATTACGGTTTCATACTCCATGGCGGCGAAGCCTAGGGAGGGGGTGGGGGGAAGTCAAAAAGGGGCGGCTGACCATACATCGTCGGTTGGAAAGCTCGCGCAGAGACCCCGAGGGGGGGCCACGCTTCAGGCGTCACCGGTGCTGCAACGCAGTGGGGACGAGGCCGGGAAGGCCACTCCATAATTTGAGCCGCATATAGGGCGCGAATGGACGCGAATGGAGGGCACCACCGGTCTGACGTCACCGGTGGGGACCACCGGCGGGCAACGCGCCTGGGTGGCGGTTCTTTCGCCACGGAAACCACGGGAGGGGCACGGAAGAGTGGGTTGAGCGAACAACCGGGACCCCGCTCCCGGTCGAAGCACGGCAAGCGCCACCCCGCTCTCTTGCCCCCGCCGCGTGCTCTCGCCCCTTCCGTGGGTCCCGTGGCCAATTTCCTGCCGGGCAGCAGTGAATCCGGGGTCAACGCGATCCGCCGCCACCGCCCCTCCTGAGCCCACTGTGGCTTGCCCTCCACGACACCGGCCTCGCCCTCGCCCAGGCGGACCACCGCAGCATCCGTTTCTACACCATGGCGGCGGCGATCATGACCCGACGTCAGGCGTACTACGCGATCCTGGAACACACCCAACGCCACGGCCTCGCCATCACCGAGTGGCTCGACTGGTTCCTCGCCACCCTCGAAGCGGCGATCCGTGACGCCCTCGACCAGGTCCGACACCTCCTCCTCAAGGCGCAATTCTGGCGCCACCACGACCGCGCCGCCCTCAACACCCGGGAGACCAAGCTCCTCAACCGTCTCCTCGATGCCGGTCCGGACGGCTTCGAGGGCGGACTCAACGCCCGCAAGTACATGGGGATGGTCCCGGTGAGCAAGGCCACGGCCACCCGAGATCTTACCGACCTGCTGGCCAAAGGGTGCCTCCAGCGGCGCCCCGGCGGGGGCCGCAGCACGAGCTACGACCTCCGCTGGCCGGCGGAGTCTGTCGCAGGAGCACCAGACGACCCGGGGCGGTGATTGACGGCCCACAGTTTCACAGTTAGGGTCATTTCATGAAAAACATCACCGTCAGTGTGGACGATGAGACCTACCGTCGCGCACGGATCACCGCCGCCGAACGGGGGCGATCGGTGAGCGCCATGGTGCGTGAGTATCTGGCGAGTCTCGGGCGGCCGGCCGGTGATGAGGCGGCTCGACAGGAGGCGTGGCAACGGCTGTGGGAGCATGTGGATACCTGCCAGGTGAAGGTGGGAGCACGACCCACCCGCGAGCGCACCTATGACGACCGACGCCTTCATCGACACTAACGTCCTCCTCTACGCGGTCTCCACTGCGGCAGAGGAGCGCCGGGAACGGCGCGTCGCGCGCCGCCTCCTGGAGGTAGACAACTGGGGCCTCTCGGTACAAGTGCTCCAGGAGTTCTACGTCAACGCCACCGGCAAGTTGGCGCAGACGCTCCCGGAGGGGGAGGCGATGCGTTTTCTCGCCCATCTCATGCGCCGTCCGGTGGTCAACCTGACTCCGGAGCTCTTCCTGCGCGGGGTTGAGCTGAAGGAGCGGTACCGCATCAGCTACTGGGACGGTGCGATCGTCGCCGCGGCCCTGACCCTGGGCTGCCATACGCTCTACACCCAAGACCTCAACCACGGTCAGGACTACGACGGCCTCCGCGCCGTCGATCCCTTCCGTCACGAGGAGTAACGCGGTTACAGCGCCGGCAGCGGCCGGCCCTGGCCGGTGGCCTCGAAGGCGTGGACCATCGCCAGGAGCCGCGCCTCATCGAAGTGGCGGCCGATGAGCTGCGCCCCGAGGGGGAGGCCCGCCGCCGTGGTCCCGGTGGGGAAGCTCACCGCCGGCAGACCGGCGAGGGAGACGGCGATGGTGAAGATATCCGAGAGGTACATGGTGAGCGGGTCGTCGAGCTTCTCCCCGAGGCGGAAGGGGGGGGTCGGCGCGGTCGGGGTGAGGAGGAGGTCGCACTGCCCAAAGGCGGCGTCGAAGTCGTTGCGGATCAGGGTGCGGACCGCCATTGCCTTGCCGTAGTAGGCGTCGTAGTAGCCGGCCGACAGGGCAAAAGTGCCGAGCATGATCCGCCGCTTCACCTCGGCACCGAACCCCTCCTCGCGGGTCCGCTTGTAGACATCGAGGAGGTCCTTGCCCTCCTGGCGGACGCCGTAGCGGATGCCGTCGAAGCGGCCGAGGTTGGAGGAGGCCTCGGCGGTCGCCACCAGGTAGTAGGTGGCCACCGCCTGCTCGGTGTGCGGCAGCGACACCTCCACGGTGGTCGCCCCGAGGGACTCGTAGGTGGCGATCGCCGCGCGCACCGCCTCTTCCACCGCCGGGTCGAGGCCGCCGCCGAAGTACTCCTTGGGGATGCCGATGGTGAGCCCGGCCACCTCGGCCTCCAGGGCCGCCTCGTAGTTGGGGACCGGCTGGCAAGCGGAGGTGGAGTCGTCCGGGTCGTGGCCGGCGATCACCCCGAGGAGCAGGGCCGCGTCGCGGGCGTCCTTGGTGAGCGGCCCGATCTGGTCCAGCGACGAGGCGAAGGCGACGAGGCCGTTGCGCGACACCCGGCCATAGGTCGGCTTCAGCCCGACGACGCCGCAGAAGCAGGCGGGCTGGCGGATCGAGCCGCCGGTGTCCGAGCCGAGGGCGGCGAGGCACTCGTCGGCGGCCACCGCCGCGGCCGAGCCGCCCGAGGAGCCGCCGGGAACGCGCTCCAGATCGTGCGGGTTGTGGGTCGGGCCGAGGGCGGAGTTCTCGCACGACGACCCCATGGCGAACTCGTCCATGTTCGCCTTGCCGAGGATCACCGCCCCGGCCTCCTCCAGGCGGCGGGCCACGAAGCTGTCGTAGACCGGCCGGAAGTTGGCGAGCAGCTTCGAACCGCAGGTGGTGGGCAGCCCCTGGGTGCAGATGTTGTCCTTCACCGCGATCGGCAGCCCCCACAGGGGCGGCAGGGGGTCGGGGCGGGCGGCGTCACGGGCGGCCGCCTGCGCCAGGGCCTCGTCGGTGGTGCGGTGGGCAAAGGCGTGGACCGACCCCTCCACCTCCTCGATGCGCGCCACACACGCCTCGGTGAGCTCCGCGCTGGTCACCTCGCCGGCGGTGACCCGGTCACGGGCCTCGTGGAGGGTGAGGCGGGCGAGGTCGGAGTCCGCGGCCATGGTCACGCCGCCTCCGCCCGGCCGGCGGTGTGGCGGGCGATGCGGTTGGCGTCGTCCACCAGGACCACGGTGGGGGCGAAGTCATCGGCCACCTCGGCCTCCCTCAGGTAGCCGTAGGCGAAGAGGATGATCAGGTCGCCGACCTGCACCTTGCGGGCGGCGGCGCCGTTGACGCACATCATCCCGGAGCCGGGCGCACCGGGGAGGACGTAGGTCTCGAACCGCTCGCCGTTGTTGATGTCGGCGATGGAGACCTTCTCGTAGGGGCGGATCTGCGCCGCCTCCAGGAGGGTCGAATCGACGGTGATCGACCCCTCGTAGTCGATGTTGCAGTCGGTGACCGTGGCCCGGTGGATCTTGGCCTTCAACATGCAACGCAGCATCACGCAACTCCTGCTAGATCGGGGGGTCTACCCTGAGGGTACGGGTCTAGAGGATCCGGGGGACGATGAAGGAGGCGCCGTCGGTGGCGGGGGCGTTGGCGAGGGCCGCCTCGGTAGGGAGGGAGGGGCGGACGGCGTCGTCGCGGAAGGCCTCGCCGAGGGTTACCGGATGGGTGGTCGGCTCAACGCCGGTGGTGTCGAGTGCTTCGAGTTGGGCGACATAGTCGAGGATGCGGGTGAGCTGATCGCTCATCGCCGCGGTCTCCTCCTCACCCAGGTCGAGGCGGGCAAGGGCGCCAATCCGTTTGACCTCTGCCAGATCCATAGAACAGGCCTCACCGTAGACGCCACGCGCCTGGTCGAGAAGGGCGAGGAAGCTAGCACAGGGGTGTTCACCCCACAACAATTCGAATTCGAAACGGCGGCGCCGTTGCGAAGAGGGGGGCGGCTTTTCACTCCCAGGATCGGGAACCGATTCCCCATGCCACCGGGGGTATGGAGCTGTGGCTGGAGGAGGGTTGATCGTTGGTTGGCCGGCGCGGTCCCAACCGGCGCACCCGCGTGGTGGATCCGATCGGCGGGGAGCGTAGACTCCGGCGATGGGTGGCGGAGCGGACTTTTGGGCGCGGGCGCGGTCGGCGGCGGCCGCGGGGGGGGAGGGGGCGGTGGCGCGCCTTGCCACCCTGGAGGGGGTGGTGGCGGTCCCGACCGGGGCGCCGCTGCTGGCGGCGCGGGCCCTAGGCGCCATCGCCGCCCACGCCCCCTTCCTCTGCCGCCACCTGGGCCGTGATCCGGAGGCCCTCGCTTGGGCGGTGGGGGCGACGGTGTGGCCCGGGGGGCGCGAGCGGTCGGCGATGGCAGACCACCTCGCCGCCCGGCTCGGCGACGGCGACGACGAGGAGGCGTGGATGGCGGCGGCGCGCGCCTTTCGCAACCGGGAGATGGTGCGTATCACCGCCCGCGACCTCCTCGACGAGGCCTCCATCGAGGAGTCGAGCGGCGAGCTGTCGCGTCTCGCCGAGGTAATCCTGGAGGCGGGCTTGGCGTTGGTCCGCGCGGCGCTGACCCGCCGCTACGGCGCCATGGGGGGGGCGGGGGCGGGCGGCGGTTTTGGGGTGATCGCCCTCGGCAAGCTCGGCGCCGGGGAGCTCAACTTCTCCTCCGATATCGACCTCCTCTACCTCTATCACGGGGAGGGGGAGAGCGCGGGCGGCGAGCGACAGGCCGTCTCCAACCACGAGTGGGCGGTGCGGGCGGCGAAGCAGCTCACCCGGATGCTCGATTGCGACACCGCCGACGGCCGCCTCTATCGGGTGGATCTGCGCCTGCGGCCGGACGGCAACGGCGGGCCGCTCGCCTTCACCCCGGAGGGGTGCGGCCGCTACTACGAGGCCCTCGGCCAGGGGTGGGAGCAGATGGCCCTCCTGCGGGCGCGGCGGGTGGCCGGCGACCCTGCGGTGGGCGACGCCTTCCTCGCCGAGGTCGCCCCCTTTGTCTACCGCCGCACCATCGACCCGGCCCTGGTGGAGTCGGTGCGCTCGGTGAAGCGGAAGATCACCCGCCAGCTCGTCGCCCGCCGCCAGCGCGGCTTCCACGTGAAGCTCGGCACCGGCGGCATCCGCGAGGTGGAGTTCTTCTGCCAGACCCTCCAGATCCTCCACGCCGGCCGGAACCCCGAGCTGCGCGAGCGCAACACCTTCCGGCTCCTCGACCGGCTCCTGGCCGCCGGTCTGATCGACGACAACCTGCACGCCTCGCAGCTCGCCGACTATTCGCTGTTGCGCCGCATCGAGCACCGGCTGCAGATGGTGGAGGACCGCCAGACCCACCAGCTCCCGCCGGAGGCGGCGGCGCGCGCCGTGGTCGCCCGGGGGCTCGGCTTTCCCGACCTCGACCCCTTTGACGCCCACCTCACCACCCTCCGCGACCGGGTCCACCTCCTCTTCCAGTCCCTCTTCGCCCGCGAGGAGAGCGATGAGGCGCGCGGTCGGCGGGAGCGCCTCACCCAGGAGCTCACCGCGCGGCTCCCCTTTGTCGACCCGGAGACCGCCGCGGCGGTCCTCAACCACTGGCCCGAGGAGGAGCTCGCCGCCCCCGCCCCCACCGCCGTGGCCGACGGCTTCGCCCTGCTCTCGGCGCTCTCTGAGGCGGAGCCGGTGGTGGCGCACATCGTCGACCTCGGCCTCGGCCGCTACCAGCTCCGCCTCGCCGCCGTCGACACCACCGGCCTGGTCGCCCTCTCCACCGGGGCCCTGGCCGGCTTTGGCCTCGACATCCGCGACGGCGCCCTCTTCACCCTCCCCCGCGGTCGCTACTGGGGGCGGGAGCAGGGGCCGTGGGCCCTCCAGTACCTCACCGTGACGCCGGCAGACGACGCCCGCCTCGACGCCCACGAGCGCGACCAGGTGGCCGCCCGGGTGGTGGCGTGGGCGACCCGCTGGGTGGCGGGGGAGCGCGTTGCGGTGCGCGCTCAGGTGGCCGCCCACTGGGTCGCCACCCTGCGCCGGCGCGCCGATGAAGTCGTGCCGGGGCTGGCGGCGGTAGAGCTGGAGATCGACAACCGCGCCGACCCGGACGCCTCGGTGGTCTACCTGTGGGGCGCCGACGCCCCCGGCTTCCTCCACGCCTTCGCCCTCGGCCTGGCGATGCGCTCCATCCGCATCCGCGACCTGAAGGTGCGCACCGACGGCCAGCGGGTGGTGGACTGCTTCCGCCTCACCGACGCCGGCGGCCGGAAGATCATCACCGCGAGCGCCCGCCACGAGATCGAGGTCTTGGCGGTGCTGATCCACGGCTTCGCCTACTGCCTCGCCGCCGCCGCCGACCCCGACCTGGCGCTCACCCAGTTCGACGCCCTGCTCGACCGCCTGGCCCGCGACGGCGCGGTGGCGAGCCTGCGTGCCCTGGAGGCCGGGCCGCTGCTCTCGGCCCTGGCCACCATCCTCGGCTCCGGGACCCACCTCTTCGAGGACTTCCTTTGCCTCGCCCCGCGCCACCTCCTGCCGGTGGTGGCGGCGGTCGCCGGCGGCTCCCCGCCGCTGCCGCCGCCGCAGGCCAGCGGCACCGTGGAGCAGCGGCGCGAGGCGCTCATCGCCTGGCGCGACGCCGAACTCTTCCGTATCGACTGCGACCACCTCCTCCATCCGGACCGCCCCTTCGGCCTCTTCGGCGAGCACCTCACCCGCCTCGCCGACCAGGTGGTCACCGCGGCGTGGGAGCTCGCCCTGGAGGAGGTGGGGCCGGCCGACGGGATCTGGGCCCTCTTCGGCCTCGGCAAGCTCGGCGGCCGGGAGCTCGGCTACGCCTCCGACCTGGAGCTCCTCTTCATCTACCGCGCCGACCCGGAGAGCGGGACAGGGCAGGCGGCGGTGGAGGGGTACCAGCGGGCGGTGCGGCGCCTCCTCCAGTCGCTGCCGGCGCGGCGCGAGGGGATCTTCGAGATCGACCTGAGGCTGCGGCCGCACGGCAAGGACGGTCCCCTGGCCGTCTCCGCGGCGGCCTTTGTGCACTACTACCGTCCGGGCGGCGGCGCCGCGCCGTTCGAGCGCCAGGCCCTCATCCGCCTGCGCCCGATCAGCGGCGACCCCGACCTCATCGCCGAGATCCTCGCCGCCCGGGACCGCTTCACCTACGGCGGCGAGCCCTTTGACCTCGCCCTCTCGGCGGAGCTGCGCCGGCGGCAGATCGAAAACTTTGTCCGCGCCGGTGCCACCCACCTCAAGTACGGTCGCGGCGGCCTGGTGGAGGTGGAGTACGCCATCCAGTACCGGCAGATCGCCCTCGGCGCCGCCCACCCGTCGGTACGCCGGACCAACCTCCTGGAGGCGATCGCCGCCTTGGAGCGGCTCGGCGACCTCGGAGCGGCGGAGGCGGCGCGCCTGCGCGGCGCCTACACCCTCCTGCGGCGGGTGATCGACGCGGTCCGATTGGAGCGCGGCAACGCCCGCGACCTCCTCCTCCCGGAGCCGACCACCCCCCCCTTCGAGCGCCTCGCCCGCCGCCTCGGCCGCGACCCGGCCGAGCTCGCCGCCGAGGTCACCGAGACCATGGCGTGGGTCGCAGAAAACTACGCCCGAGCGGTGGGGGCGGCCGGCTCAGATGGCGCGCCCGGGTAGCGCGGCCCCACCCTCAGAAGCGCGACGCGTCGTGGAGGGCGTCGACCACCGTCTTGAGCACCACGGTGAGGCGTCCCAACTCCTCGTCGGTGAGCTTGGTCCCGCCGTCCATCTCCTCCTCCAGGGTCTCGAACACGCAGCGCAGCACCGCCGGCTCGACCACCGTCGCGGGCGTGAGGCCGGCGGCCATGGGGTCCACATCGTCCTCCGGCGCCGCCGTCAAGAACCGGTGGTTGGCGAACAGCAGCCGCTCGATCTTCGGTGCCTTCACCCGCTTGATCTTCCTTGCCGGGCCGGCCTGGAACATCTCCATCACCACCACCGCCACGTAGAACCCCAGCTCCGCCACCGCCCGCCGCTGCCGATCCAGGCTGCCGCGGACGAAGGCCAACAACTCCGCCTGTCTCCCGCTCCAGCGGCGGACGAGGGTGACGATCCCCGCCGCATCCATGGCGGCGACCCGTCGCCAGGTTGTCTCCACAACCTCGGGGGAAATGGCGTTCGGAGCGGACGCGAACGGGATCGCGTCGACGAGGCCATCAAGCGCGTCGAGGTCATCGAGGAATACGGCGGCCAGCGTCTCGTTGACGGCGGCGATGTTGAAGGAATCCGGGTCGAGCTCGCCGCCGATCCACTCTTGGCACTCCTCATGGTCCGGGTGGGCGGGGTCCTGGAGGGCGTCGAGAAGGTCTCGATACCCCGGAACTCCCCCCCACGTCCTCCGGTGGACAGGCGCGCTCTCCGGCCAGGCACACCGGCAGGGCGATCTCCGGGTCGGGGGTCACGCTCTGCTCCAGCACCACCTCGTGCTCCCAGCCGTCGCCGAAGTCGTACTCGTAGATGAGGGACTGTTGGGGACGCCGCAAGAGCTGGCCGAGGGTCACCTTTTGCTCGTCGACGATCTCCCGCGAGTCGTCCAACTCCGGTCGCCCATAGTAGTTGCCGTCGGCGACGAACTCGTGCAGGTGGGCGTTCTCCCACCCCATCGCCACCTGCAAGACCTCGTGCAGCTCCGACGGCCGCATGGTTTCGGCCACCAGCAGTCGCCGTCAGATCGGCGGCTCGACCTCCCGCAGGGTCACCCGAAGCTGATCGGTCTTCTTTGCCATCGCGTGGCCTCCTCGGGCGGCATGCCCAGCCTGGCCAGAGGCAATGGTGTGTGGCCACCCCTGCCGTCGGCAAGGGTAACCGTAAATATCGGCTGGAAAGGTCGCGCAGAGGCGGCACCGGCTCGCCCCTTCCGTATGCTTCCGTGGTTTCCGTGGCCCATTCCCTGCCGGGCGGGAACACGAAGGCACGAAAAGTTGAAAACACGAAAGAATTCAATAGGTTGTTTTTCGTGCTTTGCCTCTTTCGTGTTTTCGTGTTCAGGCGGCGTGAAGGAGGGTGGAACACTCAGGGCTATTACCGCTGACCCTCTCTGCGTCCCCGCGTCTCTGCGCGAGACCCCTCGCCGACGATTCTGCCCCCCCCAGCGCCTTCCCCGGTTCTGCGGGGGGGGTGTAACCTCGCCCTCCCGGTCGCGCTTCGCGGCCGCGGGAGCTTAGGAGATCACCATGATGAAGACGATCTTGTTGGTGGCGGTGGCCAGCCTTGGGGTGGCCGCCTCGGCGGTGGCGGGGCCGCGGGTGGTGGTGGAGGCGCCGGTCTTTGACTTCGGGACCATCCTCCAGGGTGACAAGGTGGAGCACCGTTTTGTGGTGGAGAACCGGGGCGATGCACCCCTGGAGATCCACAAGGTGAAGACCACCTGCGGCTGCACCGTGGCGCGCGACTACCCGCGCGAGCTGGCGCCGGGGAAGAGCGGCGAGCTGCTGGTCACCTTCAACTCGGCCCACAAGCGCGGCCCCCAGACGAAGGGGATCACCCTCTTTACCAACAGCGAGCCGAGCGCCCAGTACGTCCTCCAGCTCAAGGGGATGGTGCGGGAGCTGATCGCGGTGAGCCCGGTGGTGTGCAACTTCGGGGTCGTCCCCCAGGGCAAGGTGGTGACCCGGGAGATGACCCTCGCCAACCACTCGGACCAGCCGGTCCACCTACAGGTAGTCGAGCCGTCCGACGCCCACTTCAAGGTGAGCGTCGGTGAGGCCACCGTCCCTGCCGGCGGCGAGACCAAGGTGTCGGTGGAGTTTTCCAGCACCACCGACCGGCCGGTCTTCGCCAACCTGGCGGAGATCCGTACCGACCACCCGCGGGTGCCGGTGGTGACCATCCGCATCCGAGCCAGGGTCGAGATCCCACAGCAGCCGGCGGCGGGGTGAGGCGAGGCGCGGGTGGCGGCTTGCCGCTGTTCGGCTTCGAAGCCCTCTTGCCACTATCCACCTTGTTGTCTCGATGCGTCTGACCCGCGGCCTCTCTGCGGCGCTCCTCCTGGGCGTCGCGCTGACCGTCGCCTGCGCGACCAGCGGCCGCATGGCGCCGACAGCGGTCCCGCCGCGGCTATTCTTCATGGGCCATGTGGAGGGGTACGTGGAGCCGTGCGGCTGCAGCGAGGGGCAGCTCGGCGGGGTGGCGCGGCGCGCCGAGCTCCTGCGCCGGCTGCGCGCCGCTCCCGGCGCGACCCTCCTGGTGGACGCGGGCAACCGGCTGATCGCTGCCGGTCGCAGCGGTGAGATCCAGGCGGCGGCCCTGGCCCTCGCGGCGGAGGCGGCCGGGGTGGCGGCGATCAATTTGGGGGAGGACGAGCGCCGCCTCGGCGCCGACTTCCTCTCCCGCATCGAGCCGGTGCGCCGCCTGCCGTGGGTGCGCGCCAATACCGACCCGCCCGCCACCGGCCGCTGGCCCGGCGAGGTGGCGCGCACCGTGCGGGTCGGCGGCCAGGAGGTGTCGATTACCGGGGTGAGCGAGGCCGCGGCCGGGGTGGGCGATCCGGCCGCGGCGGTCGCCGAGGTGGCGGCGAAGGTGGCCCGCGGCAGCCGCCTGGTGGTCCTCTTTCAGGGCCAGGTAGCGGCGGCGGATCGCCTCGCCCGGGCGGTGGGGCGCATCGATCTGATCGTCGTCGCCGACGGCGAGGACCACCTCGACGCCGCCGCCCATCGGGTCGGCGCCACCCTGGTGGTGGCCACGGGCACCGACGGCAAGTGGCTCGGCGAGCTCCCCCTCACCCCCGGGCCTTTGGCCCCGGAGGGGGTGCAGGTCCACGTGCTGACCGAGGCGATCCCCGACGACCCGGGGGCGGCCCATCTGGTGCGTGACTACTACCGCCGGCTCAAAGAGGCGCGGGTGCTGACCGAGGCGGTGCCACGACCCACGGTGGGCGGCAGCTATAGCGGGGCCACGGTGTGTGGCTCGTGCCACGAGGACGCCTTTGCCCTGTGGCGGGAGAGCGGCCACGCCCACGCCCTCACCACCCTGACCGAGCGCGGCAAGGAGGGGGCGCCCGAGTGTGTCGGCTGCCACACGGTGGGTGCCGGCTTTACCGGCGGCTTCGTCGACGCCACCACCACCCCGGAGCGGGGCGGGGTCCAGTGCGAGTCCTGCCACGGGGTCGGCTCCAACCACGTCGACAACCCGACGCGCGACTACGGCCGCGCCGACGAGCAGACCTGCCGTCGCTGCCACACCGCCGAGCGCAGCCCCAAGTTCGATTTCTCCACCTACTGGCCGCGGATCATGCACTGAGGTAGGCAGGCGGAGGGTGAACGATGCGCGTGTTCGGGTGGCGTTGGTGGATCGTTGGGGTGGTCGTCGCGGCCGTCGGGGGGAGCGCGGTCCTGCCGGTCGAGGCCGGCACGGTGGCGACGGAGGTCACCCGCCGGTCGGCGGTGGTGCGGGTGGTGGAGCGCCTCGCCGGGGCGGTGGTGAACATCTCCACCACCCAGCTTACGGTACGGCGCGACCCCCTCTTCGAGGAGTTCTTCGGCTCTCTCTTCGAGCCGGGACGGCGGGTGGAGCGGCGTGCCTCTCTCGGCTCAGGGATCATCGTCGACCCCAAGGGGCTGGTGGTCACCAATGCCCACGTGGTCGCCGGCGCGCACCGTATCTTTGTCGGGGTGGAGGATGAGGAGATGGTGCCGGCGACCCTCGTGGGGGTCGACTCCACCGCCGACCTCGCGGTCCTGCGCATCAACACCCAACGGCGGCTGCGCGTCATCGGCCTCGACAAGGGCGAGGCGCCACTCATCGGCGAGACGGTGATCGCCATCGGCAACCCCTTCGGCCTGTCGCACACGGTCACCGTCGGGGTGATCTCGGCCCTCGACCGGTCGATCCGCACCGACGACCGGGTCTACCACCGCTTCCTCCAGACCGACGCCTCCATCAACCCGGGCAACTCCGGCGGGCCGCTGCTCAACGTTGAAGGCGAGCTGGTGGGGATCAACTCCGCCATCTATGCCCGCGGCGAGGGGATCGGCTTCGCCATCCCCCGGCCCCGTGTCCGCCGGGTGGTCCACGCCCTCACCACCGAGGGGTGGGTGTCGCCGGCCTGGGCCGGCTGGCTGCTGACTGCCGGCGACCGCGGGGTGAGCGTCGTCTACATTGCCCCGGACTCACCCAGCGCCCGCGCCGGCTTCGTGGTCGGTGACCGGCTCCTGAGGCTCGGCAGGGTTGCGGTGCGCGGTGTCGACGACGTCCTCGCGGTCCTCGCCGGCTCCCTCCCCAAGGAGGAGCTCACGGTCACCTTTGTCCGTGAGGGCCACCGCCATGAGGGGCGGCTGCGCCTCGGCAGGTATCGATCCAAGGCGGCGGATTCCATCGCCCGAACCCTCCTCGGGCTCGTGGTCACCGACTGGCGCGGCAGGGGGCGGGGGCGCGGGGTGGTGGTCCAGCGGGTGATCGACGGTGGCTGGGCGCAGCAGGCGGGGATCCGCCCCGGCGACCTGATCCGTGCCGTCGGCCAGCTTCCCCTCAGTCGCAAGCAGGACTTCAACGACGCCCTCGGCCTGGTCTTCTCGCAGCGCAGCCTGCCTCTGGAGGTGGAGAGGGATGGGGTGGGCTACCTCCTCCGTCTCCAGTGGTAGCGTCCGCCGTCGGCGGCCGTTGCCCGGTACGGGGCATGCCCCGGGAGCGTTTCGGCGGTGGTGTAGTCATGCGGGCCGGGTGGATAAAGGCGGCGAGGCGAGGCGATGGGTGTGGATCGGGCCGGAGGTGAAGGTGGGGCGCCCTTTTGGGAGAGGCCCCTCGACACCCTGACGGCCGCCGAGTGGGAGGCCCTGTGTGACGGCTGCGGCCTCTGCTGCCTGCACAAGCTGGAGGCGGAGGGAGACCGGGAGGGGGAGATTCTCTATACCCGGGTGGCGTGTCGGCACCTCGACCTGGAGAGCTGCCGCTGCCGCTGCTATCGACAGCGCCACCGGGTCGACGGCTGTGTCGGCCTCACCCCGGAGAGGGCGCGAAGCTGGTCGTGGCTGCCGGAGAGCTGTGCCTACCGGCGGTTGGCCGTCGGCCGCTCGCTCCCCCCCTCCCACCCGCTCCTCACCGGCGATCCGGAGTCGGTCCATGCCGCCGGGATCTCGGTACGTGGCCGCTGTCTCCCGGAGGCGGCGGTGGCGGAGGCGGACCTGGTCGACCACGTGGTCGACCTCCCCGGGGGGATGGCGGGCGAGGGTGAGGGGCGCGGTGGACGCTCTTCGGGGGGAGGAGGGTGAGCCCCACGGGGCGCTCCGTGGGGCGGGGGTGTCTAGTGGTCTCGGATCCGCTACACAAAGATGATGAGATCTACCCGTTGGCGCTCCGTGAGGGCGGCCGTGGCCGCCGTCGCCTTGATCACCACGGTGGCGGCGTGCACGAAGGGAGCAGCCGTCTCCGAACCGGCCGCCACCGTTTCCCGAGGAGTCCCGGTGAACGAAGAGATCGCCACCTTTGCCGGTGGCTGCTTCTGGTGCATGGAAAAGCCGTTCGAGGAGGTCGACGGGGTGAGCGCGGTGCTCTCCGGGTATACCGGCGGCCACACCGAGGACCCCACCTACGAGGAGGTCTGCTCCGGGACCACCGGCCACCTGGAGGCGATCGAGGTCCACTTCGATCCGGCGCGGGTGAGCTACGAGCGGCTCTTGGAGATCTTCTGGCGCCAGGTCGACCCCACCGACGCCGGCGGCCAGTTCGTCGACCGCGGCGGTCAGTACCGCACCGCCATCTTCGTCCACGATGAGGAGCAGCGGCAGGCGGCGGAGCAATCCAAGGCGGCCCTCGCCGCCTCCGGCCGCTTCGATCGGCCGATCATCACCGAGATCCTCCCTGCCGCCCCCTTCTATCCGGCGGAGGAGTACCACCAGGACTTCTACAAGAAGTCCCAGGTCCGCTACCACGCCTACCGTGCCGCCTCCGGCCGTGACCGCTACCTGAAGCAGGTGTGGTCGCGGGAGGTTCCCCGGTCGCCCGGGGCGGGCGGCCGGGAGGGGGGCTACCACCGTCCGAGCAGGGCCGAGCTCAAGGAGCGCCTGTCGCCTCTCCAGTACCGGGTGACCCAGGAGGAGGGGACCGAGCCCCCCTTCGACAACGCCTATTGGGACAACCACCGGGACGGCATCTACGTCGACGTGGTTTCGGGTGAGCCGCTCTTCTCGTCGAAGGATAAGTTCGACTCGAAGACCGGCTGGCCCTCCTTCACCCGGCCGTTGGTGGCCGACGACGTGGTGGAGCGGACCGACCGCAAGCTCTTCATGGAGCGCACCGAGGTGCGCTCGCGGCACGGCGACTCCCACCTCGGCCACCTCTTCGACGACGGCCCGGCGCCCACCGGCAAGCGGTACTGCATCAACTCCGCGGCGCTGCGCTTCATCCCCAAGGAGGAGCTGGAGGCGGAGGGGTACGGCGCCTATCTCAAGCTCTTCAAGTAGTTGCCCCGCCCTACATCGCAAACGTGGTGGTCGAGGTGGTGAAGGGCGGTGGTCCGTAGTTTTGTCTGCGCGGGGGCCGGTGTGAGACCGTGGCGGGGTCGGAGGAGATCCCATGGCCGAGAAGCTGCCCTTTCACCGTCGTCGCAAGGTCTTTCCCCCGTGTCAGGGGTGCGGTGACGATCCCGGCTTCACCTGGGCGTGTGAGTGCGGCTTCGCCCTCTGCCACACCTGCATGGCCGCCCAGGCGGAGCGGTGCGAGGCGAACGGCCGCTCGTGGACCTGCCCCATCTGCCACCGCAACCACATCGGCCCGGCGCGGTGACCGGTTGGCGGCGCGACCCCACAAGGACCACCCTGTCTGCTGAGAGCTGAGAGCTGAGAGCTGAGAGCCCCCCTTCAGCACACCCCTTCGAGCCAACTCCCGGGCCGTGAGAAGCCGGCGACCTCGGGCAGCGCCGCCGCCTCGCCCTTGACCGCGCAGGCGAGGAGCCGCCGGATGGGGCGCATGTGGAGCCGGATCTCGTCGCGGGGGAAGCCCACATCGACGAGCCAGCGGCCGAGGGACTCCAAGGTCGGGGCGTACCAGTTCCAACCCCTCTCCGAGGTGCCGGCGTAGTCGCAGGCGCCGCCGCCGCGGTGCGACGCCTTGGTCTCGACGATCAGCCGCCCTCCGGGCTTGAGGTAGGCGAAGCAGATGCGCAGGGCCAGCAAGGGGTCGGTGAGGTGGTAGACCACGCCGGAGAGGTAGACGAGGTCGAAGCGGCCCGCCCACGTTGGGTCGTCCGCGTAGAGGCTCCGGCGCATCACCTCTACCGGGGCGCCGACCAGGGCGCAGAGGCTCTCGGCGGCGGCGGCGGAGACCGGGTGCTCCTCCAGGGCGGTGACCCGCGCCCCGAGGCCGGCGAGGAGCAGGGCGTCGCCGCCGCTCCAGCACCCCACGTCGAGGACGTCGGCGCCGGAGAGGTCTTCCGGCAGGAAGCCGAGGGCCATGGCCTCGGCGCCGATCTCCAGGTGGCGGGTGGTCATCGCCCCGGCTCGGCGGACCCCGAAGCCGAAGTCGTGGTCGTGGCCCCAGGTGAAGAAGCGGGTGAAGCCGCGGTCGGCGGCTTCGTGCCAGAAGTGTGCCGGTGAGGCGCCGTCGGGGAAGGCGTCGGCCAGGGTGGCGGCGGTCGCCAGGGCGGTGGTCTCGTCGTCGGCCTGCCACCGTGCCATGGCCGCCTTGGCGCGGTGGCGAGCCTCTTCGATCGATGAGGAGGGCGGCGGCAGGATCGGCGAGAAGGGGGGCGCGAGGCGCCGCTCGCGGTCGGTGCGGGGGGGTTGGGGGAGGGTCGTGTTCATCGTTTCTCCGCCTCCAGGTTGAGGCTCATGAGCCGTCCGTGCTCCTTGTCCAGGTGCGGCAGGTAGGCCTGGGAGTAGTCGTCCACATCGGCGTGGTCGGTGGTCCGCCAGTCCCACCGGCGCACCACGGCGAAGCCGGCCTCGTGCAGGAGGCGGGTGAGGTAGGGCTTATCAAAGATCACCTTGTGATAATCGTACGGGGTGCGTTGGCCGCCGCAGACGAGGCCCACGAGACCGTTGCGTCCGTCCTCCAGCCCGAGGGTGCGGTAGGTCTCCACGACCGCGGCGAAGTCGGGTACGGCCAGGCGTAGGACCCCGCCCGGGGCGAGGACCCGGTACCACTCGCGCAGGGTCGGGACCACCTCGTAGCGGCCGAAGTGCTCCAGCACATGGCAGGCGTAGATCAGCTCTGTAGTGTCGTCGGGGATGAAACGGAGGTCGTCCACGTGGCCGGCGTGGTCCACGTGCGGGCCGTCGACGATGTCGATGTGGAAGAAGCCCGGCAGGTGCTTGTCACCGCAGCCGAGGTGGAGGCGGCGCAGGCGGCGGCGCAGCGGTGAGGGGGTGGACGGCGGCGCGGCCGTTGTCACGGTGAGGCGGCTCATGGGAGGGTTCCGAAGGGAGAGGGGGTACGGAGAGGGCGATGGCCAAGCGGCGGGCGACGTGGAGGGTGGATCGGTCCGGCTCCAAGGGGGGGCGGCGCAAGCGGGCGGCGGCCCTCCTGGCGACGGCGGTGGCCGCCCACCAGAGGGGGGATCTCGTCGCCGCCGAAGAGGGATATGGCAACGTCTTATCCATATCGGCAGAAAATGCAGAGGCGTTACGCCTCCTCGG
The DNA here is from genome assembly GCA_024278555.1 of bacterium. Taxonomy (GTDB): domain Bacteria; phylum CG2-30-53-67; class CG2-30-53-67; order CG2-30-70-394; family CG2-30-70-394; genus CG2-30-70-394. The sequence goes on from JAJRSX010000017.1 coordinate 18,153, forward strand.
CACCCTCTACGCCCAGACCGGCCGGCCCGCGGAGGCGATCCCCCTTCTGGAGCGGGCGGTCGCCGCCAACCCGCGCGACGACGACGCCCACAACAACCTCGCCCTCGCTCTCGAATCCGTCGGCCGGGTGGCGGAGGCGGAGGAACATCTACGAGAGGCGGTCCGCCTCGCCCCGGCCGACGGGGAGCGCCATGCCAACCTCGGGGCGCTCCTGCGTGACGCCGGCCGGCCCGCGGAGGCGGCGACCCTCCTGGAGGCGGCGGCGCGCCGCCTCCCGGGCCATGTGGGGATCCACACCAACCTCGGCCTCGCCTGCGAGGACCTCGGCGCCGCGCCCCAGGCCGAGGCGGCCCTGAGACGGGCCGTGGAGCTGTCACCGCGAAGCGCGACGGTGCAACGTAACCTCGGCCTCTTCCTGGCGAAGAGGGGCGACTTGGTGGCGGCGCAGCCCTACCTGGAGGCGGCGCGCCGTCTCGGGGCGGCGGATGTGGAGGTCCTCCTCCACCTCGGCGCCGGCCATTACGCCGTGGGAGAGACGGAGGCGGCGGAGGCGCTCTTTCAGTCGGCGTTGGCGGCGGAGCCGAGCTCCACCATGGCCCACGTCGACCTGGCGGCGGTGTGCCGCGACCGCGGGGCGCTCGCCGAAGCGCTTGCCCATCTGGAGACGGCCCTGGCGCTCGACCCGGCGTGTGCCGAGGCCCACGGCAACCTCGCCACCTGTCACCTCGCCCGCGGTGAACACGCCGCCGCCCTGGCGAGCGATGACCGCGCCGTGGAGCTCCGGCCCGATGACCTCACCATGCGCTCAAGGCGCATCTCCCGCCTCCCCTACATGGCGGAGCTCACTCCGACACAGGTGGCGGCCGACCACCGCGACTGGGGCAGGCGGCTCATGCGGGTGGTGGAGCCGGTGGCGCGTCCCCGGTGGGATGGCGCGGTGGACCGGCCGATCCGGGTGGGCTACGTCTCCCCCGACCTGCGTCGTCACGCGGTGGCCACCTTCCTGGAGCCGATCCTGGCCGCCCACGATCCCACGGAAGTCGAGGTCACCTGCTACAGCAACGTCGCCCGCCCCGACCCGGTCACCGAGCGGCTCCGGGCGCTGGTGCCACACTGGTGTGATGTCGCCTCGATGGACGATGAGGCGGCGGCCCGCCAGGTGGTAGCCGACGGGATCGACGTGTTGGTGGATCTCGCCGGCCACACGGCGCGCAACCGCCTCCCCCTCTTCGCCCGCTGTCCGGCGCCGGTGCAGGTGACCTACCTCGGCTACGCGACCACCACCGGCCTGCCGGCGATCGATTATCGGATCACCGACCGCTGGGTCGATCCGGAGGGCTTTGAGCCCTATTCGAGCGAGCGGCTGTGGCGGCTACCGTCGGGGTGGCTCTGTTTCCCGCCGCCGTCCGAGGCGGGGCCGGTGGCGCCGTTGCCGTGCATCGAGGCGGGCCACACCACCTTCGGCTCCTTCAACAACCTGGCGAAGGTGGGGCCGGCGGTGGTCGAGCTGTGGGCGGCGGTGCTGCACCGCGTGGAGGGGGCGCGGCTGCTCCTGAAGAACAGCTCCCTGCGCGATCCCGACACCTGTGGTTGGGTGCGTGATCGCTTTGCGGCAGCCGGCATCGACCCGGCGCGTCTGGAGCTGGTGGGGATGACGCCCACCGCCGAGGCCCACTTCGCCCTCTACCATCGGGTCGACATCGGCCTCGACCCCTTCCCGTACGCCGGTGGCACCACCACCTGCGAGGCCCTGTGGATGGGGGTGCCGGTGGTCACCCTGGCCGGTGATCGGTCGGCGGCGCGTTTCGGCGTCTCGACCCTCACCGTCCTCGGCCTGGAGGGGCTGATCGGGGTCGACGGCGACGCCTACGTGGCGCTCGCCGCCGAGCTCGCCGCCGACCGACCGCGCCTCGCCGACCTGCGCGGGAGCCTGCGCGAGCGCATGAGAGCCTCCACCCTCTGCCGGCCTACCCCCTTCACCCGCGAGCTGGAGCAGGCCTACCGCGGGATGGTGGAGCGGCTATGGGAGGAGGGGCGGCGGTAGGGGCGGCGCGGCGGCGGCGCCCTCTTACCCCTCGACCACCGCCACGAGCCGTGCCACCACCCCTTCGTGGTCGAGGCCGTCGCAGGCCACGGTGAAGTCGGCGTAGTGTCGGTAGAGGGGCAGCCGCTCGGCGTACAGGTCGGCGAAGCTCTGCCCCGGGCGGCGGACGATGCCGCGCTCGGCCGCGTCGCCCAGGCGGGTATGGAGGGCGTCGAGCCCCACCTCCAGGAAGATGACCACCGCCTCCGCCCGCAGGTGGGCCATCGCCGCTTCGGAGTAGACGACCGAGCCGCCGGTGGCGACCACGTGGCCGCGGACCGAGAGCTCCAGGACCCGTTGCTCCTCCACCGCCCGCATCGCCGAGATCCCGCGGGTGTCGATGATCTCCTGCAACCGGCACCCCTCCAGGGACTGGATCCAGACGTCGGTGTCGATAAAGGGACGCGAGGTCTGCTTGGCCAGGAGCAGGCCGCAGGTCGACTTGCCCGCCCCGGGCATGCCGATGAGGACGATGTTGTGGGTGGCAGGGATCATGGCGGTGGCGGCGCTGCGTGCCTCCGAGGGGTGATGGGGCCGGGTCGGCTCGGTGTGCGCGCCGACCATCATGACGAACGGGAGGCAATTCCGACAATCATGTGCCGGCCCACGGCGGGCGACTCGTCCGTACCCCCGGTAGGCGCCGGCTCCCACCGGCGATCAGGCCCGAAGGGCCTGCCGCGGCCGGTGGCCGCGGATCGCGAGCGGGAGCCCGCTCCTACCGTGCCCCGCGCATCGCTCCCTACCCCCGCTCCTCCACCCCGACGTAGTGGCGTTCGGTGGCGCCGGTGTAGATCTGCCGCGGGCGGCCGATCTTGAAGTTCGGATCTCCCTGGAGCTCGACCCACTGGGCGATCCAGCCCGGCAGCCGGCCGATGGCGAACATCACCGTGAACATGTTCACCGGGATGCCGATCGCCTGGTAGATGATCCCCGAGTAGAAGTCGACGTTCGGGTAGAGCTTGCGCTCGACAAAGTAGTCGTCGGCCAGGGCCTGCTCCTCCAGCTCCACCGCCACGTCCAAGAGGCGCGACTGGACGTGGAGCTGCTCCAAGACGTTGAAGCACGCCTTCTTGATGATCTTCGCGCGCGGGTCGAAGTTCTTGTAGACCCGGTGGCCGAAGCCCATCAGGCGGACCCCCTCCTCCTGTCGCTTGACCCGCTCCAGGAACTGCTTGCCGGTGTCGCCGCCGTCGGCGATCCGCTGGAGCATCTCGATCACCTTCTGGTTGGCGCCGCCGTGCAGCGGCCCCCACAGGGCGCAGATGCCGGCGGAGACGGAGACGAAGAGGTTGGCCAGGGAGCTGCCCACCAGGCGCACGGTGGAGGTGGAGCAGTTCTGCTCGTGGTCGGCGTGGAGGATCCACAGGGTATCGAGCGCCTTCGCCACCACCGGGTCGACCTCGTACTCCTCGCACGGGGTGCCGAACATCATCCGCAGGTAACCGCTCGCGTAGTCGAGGTGGTTCTTCGGGTAGAGGCGCGGCTGGCCGATCGAGGTCTTGTAGGAGTAGGCGGCGATGGTCGGCATCTTCGCCAGCAGCCGGTGGATGGAGACCATCACCTGCTGCGGATCGCGCGGGTCCAGGGAGTCCTGGTAGAAGGTGGAGAGGGCCCCGAGGGCCGCCGAGCAGACCGCCATCGGGTGGGCCTCCTTGGGCAAGGCGTCGTAGAAGCGGCGCATCTTCTCGTGGACCATCGAGTGGTGGCGGATCGAGTCGGTCCACGCGTCGAGCTCGACGGCGGTGGGCAGCTCGCCGTAGATCAACAGGTAGGCCACCTCCAGGAAGGTGGACCGTTCGGCGAGCTCCTCGATCGGGTAGCCGCGGTAGCGGAGGATCCCCTTCTCGCCGTCGAGGAAGGTGATCGCGCTCTTGCAGGCGCCGGTGTTGACGTAGCCCGGGTCGAGGGTGATGGCGCCGCTCTGCTTGCGCAGGGCGGTGATGTCGATTCCCTGCTCCCCTTCGCTGCCGGTGGCCACCGGCAGTCGGTACTCCCGACCGTTGTGGGTGAGGATGGCTTCGCTCATGGCACGCTCCAAGAGGTTGTTGATCAACCCACTCAAGCTGCCCCAGGGGGCGCGTCCTTACAAGTCCGGTCCATCCGCCTCGCTGCGCTGGACCGCCAGCGCCCGGGCGATGGCCTCCCGCAGGGCGTCGTCTTCCACCTCGGCGGCGGCCGCCTCCGCGGCGCGCTGGCGGGCCGGGGTCGGCGGCGGCGGGAGCGCCTCGGGCGTGGGGAGGGGGGTGGCCTCCAGGGGGTGGAGGACGAGGCGCACCTCCGCCGGCCACGCCTCGTCGGCCCAGGCGTGGATCTTTTGCAGGAGCTCACCACGGCGGAAGTTCAGCTCGGTGAGCCAGCCGGCGTCGTACACGTGGACCACCAGCGCCTTGCCCTGGAGGTGACTCGCCTCGCTATGCGCCGCGATCGGCGCCCCGACCACCGCCGCCCACCCCTCGCGCAGCCGCGCCACCCGACCGGAGGCGGCCGCCATCCGCGGCTCCTTGAGGATGCGGCCGAGGAGGACGTCGAGGGGCTGGAAGCCGCGGGCCATGGGGGGGCGCTACGCGCCGGGGGGAGGGAGGTAGGGAAATAGGGGTGGTCAGCGCTGCGGGCTGGGACGGCCGTAGAAAGAAGGTAGAAGGTAAAAAGGGGGCGGACGGCCCTGCGGGCCGCATGAGCTGTCGATGAAAGCCACCCACGAAGAGATGATCGCCGGCCGCAGGCCGGCACCACCCCCTTTCTACCTTCTACTACCTACTTTCTACGCGTTTCTACGCGCGCGAAGCGCGCCCCTACATCTCCGCGGCGCCGCCGCTGCCGAGGATGCGGGCGACGACCTTCGGGTTCATCTTCACCTGCGCCTCTTCTTGCAGACGGGCGGTGAGGACCTCCATGGCGAGCTGGTGTTTGGCGGTGAGGAGCTGGTTGCGGAGCGCCTCCTTGGCCGCCTCCAAACCGGCGGGGTCGGGGGCGATGTGCTTCGTCACCTCGACCACCGCCGAGCCCTGCGGCCCCCGGAGGAGCAGGGCGGAGCGGTCCTTGGGGAGGTCGAACGCCTTGCGCACGTCGCCGAAGGCGGCCAGGGGGGCGGGCGGCTGGGTGCGGGTGAAGGGGGCGGGCTCGACCACCGCCACCCCGAGCCCCTTGGCGAGGGTGGCCAGGGCGGTGCCGTTGTTGATCGCCTCGGTCCACTGGCGGGCGGTCTCGTCGGCGAGGGCGGCGGCGCGCTCCTTGAGGAGGTCGGCACGCACCGCCTCCTTGGCCTCCTCCAGCGACTTCGGCCGCGACGGGATGCGCTCGGTGGTGCGCACCACGTAGAAGAGGCCGTTCGCCTCCACCGGCGGCGCCACGCTGCCCGCGGCGGTGGCGATCGCCGCCTCCACCACCGGCTTCGGCAGGGCGACACTGGTGGCGTCGAGGGGGCCGGCGGTCTCCCAGGTGAGCTTTGCCTCGGCGGCCAGCTTGTCCGGGTCGCCGCCGTCGGCGATCGCCTCTTGGAGGGCGGAGGCGCGGGCCAGGGCGAGGGCCTTGGCCTGCTCCTTCACCACCTCGGCGCGCACCGCCTCCTTCACCTCCTCCAGGGGGCGCAGCCCCGCCTCTTTGTGCTCCTCGATCTGGATGATGTGGAAGCCGAACCGGGTCTGCACCGGGCCGACGATCTCCCCCGCCCGGGCCGCGAAGGCGGCCTCTTCGAAGGCGGGGACCATCTGGCCGCGGTGGAACTCACCGAGCTCACCGCCCTGGGCGGCGGTGGTGTCTTCCGAGTGCGCCTTGGCCAGCTCAGCAAAGTCCTTCCCCTCCTGGGCCTGGGCGAGGATCTCGATCGCCTTGTTCTCCACCTCCTTCACCTTTGCCGGGTCGGCGTCCTGGGCGACGCGCAGGAGGATGTGGCGGGCGCGGACCGTCTCCGGTACCTCGTACCGGTCGAGGTGCATCTCGTAGGCCTCGCGCAGCTCGTCGTCGGTGGGCTTCACCTCCTGCTCGAAGTCGGCCGGGTTGAAGGCGAGGGTGGCGACCTTCACCTGCTCTCCCACCAGGTACCGTTCCCCGTGCGCCGCGTGGTAGGCGGTGAGCGCGGCGTCGTCCACCTTCACCTGCCCCTCCAGGTGGGCCGGATCGAGGAGGCAGTAGCTGACCTTCAGCTTCTCCCCCTGCAAACGGTATTGCTCGGCGACCTCGGCATCGCTCACCGTCAGGGTGCCGCGCACCAGGCGCGACAGGTGGAAGGCGGCGAGGAGCTCACGCCGGTTCGACTCGAACTGGTCCGGGGAGAGGCGGCGGCGGCGCAGGTAGGCGTCATAAAACCGCTTCTCGAAGTGGCCGTCCTGCTGAAAGTCGGTGATCGCCCGGATCGTGTCGAGGAGCTCCGCGTCGCTCACCGACAGCCCCATCTCCGAGGCGGCGTGGGCCAGGAGGCGCCGGCTGATGAGGTTGTCCAGGGCGCGCCGCTTCAGGCCGAGCTGCTCCACCAGCTTCGGGTCGACCGTACCGCCGGTGGCCTGGCGCAGGGAGTCGAGGAGGTTGTTCAGCTCCATCTGGTAGTCGTGGTAGAGGAGCTGGTCGCCGTCGACCCAGGCGACGATGCCGGTCGGGTTGTTCGCCGCGCCGCCCTTGCCCCATGCGTAGAAGATGGTGACCACGAAGGCGGCGATGACCAGCCAGAGGATGGCCTGGAGCGAGCGGATCGACTCGCGCATGGAGGTGAGCATGGTTGGGTACCCCTCGAGATCGTGCGGAGTGGCATTATCGCCACGAAGATCGCCAACGGTGAGGGCGGACTATAGGGAAGGGGTGTGGGGCGCTACAAGAAAGGGGCGCGCTTGGGGCCCGCTTCGCGCGCTAGGGATTGGGGAAGGAGAGCCCTTCGGGCTGATGAGCTGGTGAGGGGAGGTATCCGGGAGAAAGTAGAAAGGGGGGGAGCTTCACCACACAGCGGATCACCGGCCGCGCTAGCGGCCGACCACCCCTAACCCCTAGTCCCTAGGAGTCTGTCGGACTTATGCACGATCTACTGCTTGATTCGCGGATCTCGGCCCGGATCGCGCCCCGTTCTTCGTTACATAGGCCCGCGTAGCGCTCGAACGGGTCGCAATCCGGACTCGAGCCCGCTTTCCCTCGC
>JAJRSX010000018.1 GCA_024278555.1 bacterium
CGGCCACTGTGGGGGCCGGTCCCGCCGCCGCCAGGGGGGAGGCCAGACCCACCCCTGCGACCATCGCCGCCAGGGGGGCGAGCCACCTGCGCCGTCGTATTTGCGTCGCGCTCCATCTCATGGCTTCGGCTCCGTCATGACGTTCGCCGGCGTTGCCCCCACCGGCCGGAACTGGTCGTCTTGGCCGGCGCACATCTCGGCGGCGCAGGCGTCGTAGGGGCTCGGCGACCAGCCGCCCCAGGCGCCGGATGCGGTGGTGAGGCCGAGCCCCTGGAACTCCCCCCCCTGGAACGCCATCCCGGCCACCGTGTCGCCCACCCTTGGGAAGTCGCCGAGGCCGAAGTAGAGCCCCTTCGAGCTGAGGGTGATCCAGGCGCCGATGGGCTCCCCGGCCGGGGCGAGATCGAGGACCCCCTTCACCAGGTAGCACGCCCCATCCGCGGGCGCGCACTCCAGGGTGACCATCGTGGAGTCGGGGATCTGGAAGCGGAACTTCATCCCCGCCTCGGCGTCGTCGCCGGCGGCGTTCACGTCGGCGAAGTACTGGGCGTCGATCCGGCCGCCGAGCTGGCCGGTGTCGAAGCCGAGGAAGTATCCGGAGACCCACGGCCTCGCGCAGGCGCCGAGCTGCAGCCCGCCGCCGCCTGCCGGGTCGATCGTCCCGGCCCCCGACTGGCCGAGGTCGAGGCCGAAGGTGAGGCCGGCCACCGGGTTGAAGGGGACCATCAGGGTGGTGGAGGCCTCCACCTTCAATCCGAGGCCGGCGGCGTTCCCCTCCTTGAAGAAGTAGCCGCCGCCGCCGGCCGCGAGGTTCCCCCCCAGGAGGTTGAGGGGGGGCGGCACCACCGGCGCCACCATCTCGCCGCACATCCCGACGTCGAGCCGCCGTGCCAGGGCCTCCGGGGCGAGGGGCTCGCCGCCGGGCCCGGCGGGTAGCGACATGTAGCCCGAGAGGGAGAGGCGCCCGAGGTCGAGCGCCCCGATCCGGGCGTCGGCGTGGGCCCAGAGGCGGGCGTAGGTGCCCGAGCTCTCGGAGACCCCGAGCCAGCCGTAGAGCTCGGTGTTGGCTCCACCCAACAGGGACTCGGCCAACTGGTTGGCCGGAATGCTCACCCCGATCGACTCGGTGAGGGCGTCGAGGTCGGGGTAGTTGCCGCCCGCCTGGATCTTCAGGAGCCAGCCGTCGGGGCTCGGCTCGTAGGTGAGCTGGGTGGCGGTCTTCACCAGGGCCGGGATGGTGAATCGGCCCACCAGCTCCAGGCGCACCCGCTCGTCCACGGGCACCGCCCCACCGGCCGCCAGGGGCCACCGCCGCCAGACGCCGCCGCCGATGCCGGTGAAGGTCCCGCCGCCGATGGTGTCGGTGAAGACCGATTCGGCCAGCACCTGCTCGGCGCCGATCTGGGTCTGGTTGGCCGTGGGGAGCCGGTCCACGAAGCCCACCGCCATGCGCGCCAGGTCGATCACCCCGACCACCGCCTTGGTGGCGTCCTCGGCCACGGCGGCGCGCGCGCTCGGGTCGGTGACCACCCGGTTCAGGTTGTTCACCCGGGCGACGGTGTCCTCCCAGAGGCCGTCGTCGGCCAAGTTGGCGAGGACCGGCACGCCGTTGGCGTCGGCCCCTTCGAGGACCGGCAGGGTCCGGAGATAGCCCCAGGTGGGGTCATCCTTGTGCCAGCTATCCTCCTGATCGGGCAGGATCGTCCGCCGCAGATCCCCCAGAGTGCCGAGGATCAGGTTGCGCGCCCCCTTGCCCTGCTCCGCCTTGCACACGTCGGGGGCGAGGAGGAGCGGCTTGCTGTTGCTGTCGGCGGGGGGCTCGCAGCCCCCGGCGAGGAGGGTCATCGACCTCTTCAGGGCCGGGTCCTCCGCGAGGATCTCCACCACCTTCGTGGCCATGGGCGGCACCTCGAAGGCGAAGAGGACCGGGTCCTGGATCTGCCCCGCGAGCAGCCCGTAGAGGCCGTGGTAGTCGAGGGCGAACTCGGGGGTGAGCTCGTCGCCCCACCAGAGGACCTTGAGGACCCGCGAGAAGGTGTGGGGGGTGTCGGCGGCGCTCAGGGACTCCACCGCCCCCACCCCGGCCACCGCGAGGAGCCCCACGAACTGGTACGGGTCGCTGACCGAGTCGAGATCCTTGAACTGCCGGACGAGATCTCCCAGAGGGGAGGTGGCGACGCCGCCGAGGGTGTCACCGTCACAGGTCATGGGGACCTTCGAGAAGAGGTAGTCCACCCCGCCGGCGGCCACGTCGATCAGGAGCTTCGGCGCCTCGTCGGTACCGAGGAGGTCGAGGTTCCTGGCGACCGCGTCGATGGCGACGAACGGGACCACCAGGGCTCGGGGCGACAGGGCCGGCTGGTTTGTCTGGACGGGGTGGCGGTTGATCACGCAGGCGAGCTTCGGCACGCCCGTGCTCGCCATGAGGGCCCCTGTGAGGGCGGGCAGCCCCACCTCCGGCCCCTGGGTCAGGGCCTCCTCCTGCGCCTCCACCAGGTCGATCGCCCAGTGGGCGAGGTCTCGTCCGAGGGGCATGGGGGAGTCGCTGCCGGCAAAGAGGGCGTCGGAGGAGGCCTTGAGGAAGGCATAGAGGATCGGGTCCCCCCGATCCTCCAGGTAGTGGAGGGCCGCCCTCGGCGGCACCCACGCGGCGAGACGGATGGCGGAACGGGCCGGCTCCGGCAGGCCGTCGACCGTGGCCTGGAAATCGTCCTCCTCGACCAGCTCCATCAACAGGCTCACGGCGTTCCTTCCCAGGGTCTCGTCCGGGCCGCCGGCGTGGGCCACGTCCAGGCCGAGGAGCATCGTCCGCCCCAGAAGTCCCACCCAGAAGTCGCCCCCGCTTGCGATCGGACCGACCGCGAGGCGGAGCACCTGATCCCACTGGACGTCCCCCCCCACGGCCATCTCCCGGTACGCGGCGGAGAGGACCACGTCCACACCTCCCCCCAGGAGGACGGCGACGCCGCCGGCCCAGCCGTTCGCCGGGAGGCTCGTCTGGTCGAGGGCCTCCCGGACCAGCCGGGCGAGCCCCTGCCCCGGGGAGAAGCCCGGCCGCGGCTTCAGCAGGGTGAAGAGGTCGGCGAGGAGCCGCTCGGGGGTGAGTCCGGCGGCGATGTCGGCGGCGTTCCAGGCGGCGGGCTGGACGAAGCCGAGGGGGCGGAGGCCCGCCTCGGTGACCACGTACTGCGCCAGCTCCAGGGCGTAGGCGTCGCGGAACGGGTCGGCCGCCACCCCGCCCGGGTCGGGCAGGTTTCGGGCCAGCCGCAGGGCGAGCCCCCCCTCCGGCCCGAGGCGCTCCGCTACCGGGCCGAGGGCCTCGGCCACCGCCCGGTAGCGGGCCGTCGGGTCCTCCTTGGCGAACCGCTCCACCGACTCCACCCGGCCGCTATGGGCCGCCGCCACAATGGCCGGGGCGTCGCCCAGGGCCATGCGGTCGAGGTCGGCGAGGAGGGTCGCCGGGTCGGCATTCACCGCCCGGGCCAGGAGGCTCCCCAGGTCCACCTGGGTCGCGGCGTAGCGGGTGAGCACCCCCTGGATCTCCCCCTGGACGGTCGCCAGGGGGTCTGGTGCAGCCACCGGGTAGGGCACCGGCAACGCCCGCACCGCCCCCACCCGCCGGTCGAGGCGCTGGAGCTCCCGGAAGCCGTCCGGGTCGCCCGGGTCGAGCTCGGTCAGCCGGCGGTGTACCCACTCGGCCGCCTGGATCCGGTGGGCGGCGTCCTTCTCCACCTGGGTCTGGAGGGTGGCTCCCGAACACAGGATGGCGTTGTCACTCGCCCCGGAGGCGAGGGCCGAAGCCTGCACCCGCTGCCGATCGCGCTCGATCTGACCGTCGCTGTCCCAGCCGAGGAGCTGCGCCTGGGCCTCCAGGTGGAGGGCCTGCTCCAGGTGACTTCGGAGACACGTCCCCGATGCCGCGCACCCGGCGTTGGCGGCGGACTGCTCGGCGAGGATCGTCCCGATCAAATTCACGGCGTCGCCCTCGTCGGCCTCCGGGAGGGTTCCCCCGGCGAAGAGGTCGGCCCCGAGCATCTGGGCCGCCGACAGGACCGCCAACAACCCCTCCATTGCCGGTTCGTCGCGGTCCGCGAGCAGCCGTGCCCGGGCATCACCGTAGGCGGTCCGGAGCACCTCCGCGAGGGCATCGAGGGAGGGGCCGACGTCGAGGCGGGCGCCCTCCCAGCCGAACTGCTGAGCCACCACCAGGGCCCGAAGGATCTGCTGCACCGCCGGCTGCCACTGGGTGGGGGCTGCCTGAGCGCCCGCCACCGCCGCGGCCACCCGCTGGTCCACCGCCGCGCCCACGAGGGGGCGCAGCCCCTCGGCGCCGACCGTCTCCAGGAGGTCGAGCCAGAAACCCACCGCGGCCCATTCGCCGGCGGTGGGCTGGGCCGGCAGGGCCGCGAGGTCGGCCTCGAGCAGGGGGCGCACCAGCTCCGCCACCACGGGCACATGGGCGGCGGGGAGGCCGGCGGCCAGGTCGGAGCCGGCGCCACCCCACCCGTGGACCACCGCCAGGTCCGCCTCCGCCGCGCCGCCCGTACGTGCGGCCGACACCAGGCGGTTCAGAGGCTCGACCAGTCGAGCCCGCACCCGCTCGGCCAGGGCGACCTCCCGGGCGGCCAGGTCCACGGGCCGGTCCGCCGCTGTCGCAGGTGGCAGGTGAGACGCCAGGTCGATCAGTTCGCTCACCGCCCTCGGGTCGGGCAGGCGTCCGATGGCGGCCGCCCAGTAGTTGCGCCACAGGTCGGCCGCCGCGTCCGCCCCGGCGGCACTCCCCACCCCCGCCAGTCGGCCCTCAAGGTCGGTGGCCGCCCAGTCGCCGAGGCGGGCATCGAGTGCGGTGGCCGCCTCCGCAAAGGGGTCGGATGGAGGGGGCGAGGCCGCCCCGGCGAGGGGTAGCGCCGCGAAGATCCGGGCTCGATCGGCGAGGACCACCAGGAGCTTGCGCTGCCCCTCCTCCCGCGGGTCGAGGCGTCCGGCCACCCGCAACAGGAGGCCCGCGGCCCGTTGCCGCGACGAGGGGTCACGGGTCGCCAACTGCTCCAGGATGTACGGCGTGGCCAGGGTGGCGTTCCAGCCGCCGGCCACCGGCGTGGTGGCCGCCGCGACCACCTCGTCGAGGGCGCGGAATACCCCCGGCGCCTCGGCGCCGAGAAGCTCTGCCTGGGTCGCGAGCCGCAGTGCCTCCTTGAAGTTCCCCTGGAGGCAGGTGCCCGCCGCGGCGCACCGGGCGTTGTCGGACGCCAGGGTCTCGATCCGCCCCCCCAGGTGGGCGATGACCGCGGCGAGGTCGGGCTCGCCCGGGAAGGCGGCGACCGGCAGGATCTCCGCCCCAAGCATCTGCGCCGTGGCGAGGACCGAGAGGAGCTCCTGGGCCGCGTGGTCGAAGTCGCCGCCGTCCAGCCGCTGGCGGGCCTCCGTGTAGGCGCTCTGGAGGAGGGGCACCACGTCGGCGGCTGGGCTCGTGGCCACGGCCGGCAGGGACCACCCGAGGAGTTGCAGCGCGGTGTGAATCCGCAGGATCGACCGGACCGCCTGGTCCCACGGGAGAGCGCCGCGGGCAAGGGCCGTGATGCGCTCCTGGAGGGCCGCACCGATGGCGGCCCGGCTCCGGTCGGCGCCGAGGAGCTCCACCAGGTCGGGCCAGAAGCCGAGGGCCGCGATGTCGACCTCGGATGGATCCGGCGGCAGAGCGTCGAGGCGCGGCTGGAGGCGCGGCAGGAGCACGTCGTCGACCGTGAAGGGCGCCCAGCCGGGGAGCACCCCTCCCAGGGCGGCCAGCGCCGCCGTCAGGCCGCGCGCGGCCACCACCTCCGGGTCGGCATCGGACACGGCCGTGGCCGGCCCGAGGCGATCGAGATAGCCGTTGAGGGTAGCGGTGAGTGCCGCCACCCAACCATCGCGCAAGGCCGAGCGGCGGCCCGCCACGTCGAGGGCGGGGGCGCCCACGGTCGTCTCGACTCCGGTGCCGAGGTGGTGGAGCCGCGCCACCTCCTGTACCGCCTCGGGCGTCGGAGAGCCGTCGGTGGCCGGGTCGCCCAGGGCGTCCACCGCTGTCTTCCACGCCCCCTCCCAGATACGCGCCACCTTCGTCATAATGGCCTCCTCCACGGCGGCGAGGTCCGACGGTTTTTCCGCCCACACCCCGTCCCACGAGTGGTCGCGTCGTGTGGGGTCGGGCAGGGGGACCTCGGCGAGGCGGCGGGTGCGGAAGAGGTCGTGGAGGAGGAGGTCGAGGGAGTCCTCGGCCTCCGGGACCGCGACCACGGCCGTGGTCATCTGGGCGACGGCGGCGGCGCGGCCGGCCTCGCCGTACCGCTCGATGTAGCCGGCGAGGGTCGTGGCAAATGCCCGGTCGACGGAGACGAGATCGAGGCCGCCCGTGCTCACCGCGAGGTCGGCGGAGACCTTGGCGACCACCCGCTGCGCCAGGTCGATGCCGTCGAACGGTCGGTAGCCGATGTCGGAGAACGGGGCCGGGAGGGGATCGCCCACCGCCGGGCAGCCGAGCATCTGGTTGTTCTCCTCCACCCGCAGGGCGGCCCGCACGTCGGCGTCGATGAAGACCCGGTTCCGATCCTGGAGCAGACCGTCGAGACGGTCATACTCGGCCCGGGTCGCCTGGCACAGGAGGGCAATATCCGACTCGAAGGCGGTGGCCATATTCCCCGCGCCGTAGACGAACTCCGGATCCACGACCCCCATCTGGATGAAGGCGTCGAGGGCCAGAAGCCTCGATGCATCGGCGGAACGGCCTGCAGAGTCGGGGGCCGCGATCCGGTCGCGGAGGGCGAGATAGGTACGGCGCAGGGCGAGCCCCAGGCGCGCCCCCACGCGATCGGCCACCGTGAGC
>JAJRSX010000019.1 GCA_024278555.1 bacterium
GCGGCCCTGCTGCACGACATCGGCAAGCAGCAGCTCCCCGACGAGGTCCGCCACGGCGAGGGGCTGGAGCCGGCGAGCCGCCGCGAGTACGAGCGCCACCCGATCCTCGGCGCCAACCTCCTGCGCAAGCTCGCCGGGGTCGGCAACCTCGCCGCCCGCGTGGCGCTGGAGCACCACATGGGGTACGACGCCACCGGCTTCCCCCGCCGCACCCAGCGGCGACCCCTGCACCTCGCCACCCACGTGGTCGCCATCGCCAACACCTACGACAACCTGCGCACCCTCGGCGCCCAGGAGGGCGAGATGACCTGCGAGCAGGCCCTGCGCACCATGGCCCGCGCGGTCGGCCGCACCTTCGAGCCGACCCTGCTGAAGCGGTTTGTCGACCTCCTCGGCCTCTACCCGCGCGGCACCCTGGTGCTCCTCTCCGACGGCACCACCGGCCTGGTAAGTGAGACCCGTCCCCGCTACCCCCTCACCCCGGACGTCCTGGTGATCTTCGACGACCGGGGCGAGCCGGTGGCGGAGCCGTACACCGTCGACCTGTACGAGGCGGCGGTCGGCGGCACCGACCTCACCATCCTCGAATCCAAAGACGCGCGGCTGCGGGGCATCGACCCGGTCGACTACCTCTCGTGAGCCAACCACTTGCCAGCCAAGCCGACGTCGCGTCCACCGCGCCCGCGCCTCGCGGCGCCCGCATCGAGGGGCTGTCGGTGTGGGCGGGGATCACCCTGCTGCTCGCCGTGCCGGTCTGGCCCGGGTGGGTGGTGGCGCTGCTCCCCTCCCTGTGGATCAACCTGCCGCTGATCTCCCTGCTCGTCCGCCACGAGCCCCTGACCGCCTGGGGGATCGATCGGCCGGACACGGCGACCACCGCCGGCCACCTCCTGCTCTTCTTCGCCGTGGTCATGCCGGTGTGCCTCGCCGCCCTTGCTGGCGTGGGGGCGATCGAGCTCGCCTGGGATCTAGCGCCGACCCGCCTGGCCGCCACCCTCGCCCACCAGCTCCTCTGAGTGGCGCTGCCCGAGGAGCTCTTCTTCCGCGGCTACCTGTGGCGCCGCCTCAGCGACCCGCACCGCGGCCGGCTCGCGGCGATCATCGCCAACGGCGCCCTCTTCGCCGCCACCCACGCCCTTATCCACCCGGGCGCCTGGGCGGTCGCCACCTTTCTCCCCGGCTGCTACTTCGCCTGGCTCCGCTGCCGCACGAACAACCTCGCCACCCCGCTCCTCACCCACGCCCTGGCCAACACCCTGCTGTTCGCCGCCACCGGGCGGCTGTGAGGCACACTCCGCACGCCGGGCCGTACGATGTGACATGGCCACGGTGGTGAGGTGGGAGCCGGTACCCGCCGACGACCCGCGCCGCAGGCGCGGCAGGCCCGTTGGGCCTGTTTCGCGAGCAGGAGCTCGCTCCTACCTCAACCCCACACGGTTGGCGTCGTACCGTCCGTCCCCCGACGCGAGCGGAGCGAGCCGCCCTTTTTTCGCGACGCGAAAAAAGGGCGGAAAAAAAGGCGGGGTTCCGAAGAGCTGCCCAGCAAAGATCCATCGAAGGATCTTGGTATGGCCACCCACCGCATGCCATGAGGTGCTAGACGGCTCTGTGCGCTCGGAACCCCGCACACTTAATGTATGTTGACTTCTGAAGATTAGTTTTCAGCCGCACTCCTGTCAACCGGAACCGGGGGCAAGTCGGGCGGTGTCGCCACCCCCTCCTCGCCGGTCACCGTCTCGGAGAGGGAGCCGAAGCGTAGCTTCGTGGTGAGGCGCACCGGGATGCGCGGCGCCGCACGCCGGATCCAGGCGGTGAAACCGCCGTAGCGCTGGCGCTCCGAGCGGTACCACACCGCCCCCTCCACCCGGTCGGCCTCCACCCGCCCGAGGCCGGTGCGCACCCGCTTGTGCCCCTTCACCTCCAGGCGCACCTCCTTCTCCTTGTCCCCGTCGAGCAGCGGGATGCGGGCGCCGTCGAGCTCGGCGACGGGGCGCTGCAAGATCCAGTACGGCAGGGTGAGGGGCCACTGGAGCCCCTGCTTGGCGGGGATCACCCGGGAGTCCCACTCGCCGGTACGAAGGTCGTGGCGCATAAGGGTGGCCAGCCCCCGCTGCCAGTCGACCGTGGTCCACCGGTCCTGCCGCCGCCCCTTGGGTTCGTCGATCCGCTCGTAGAGGAGGGTCGGCCGCCCGTGGCCGTCGATGCGGGCGACGAAGCGGTCGTCGACCCGGTAGAGCTTCGCCAGGGGGCCGCTGGGGGAGAGCTCCTTGGCGACCACCACCGCGTCGCCCCGGCGGACCCAGGTGTAGGTGGAGCCGCCCACCGGGATGGCGCGAAAACGCACCTTGAAGGTGAGCCGCACGCCGGTGGAATCGCCCCTCGCCGGCGACCCCGCGGCCCCCGCGAGGAGGACGATGAGGGCGACATGCCACCACCGGAAGGCGCCACGCGGATGACGGCCACCCCCCGGAGCCCCCCGCGACGATTTTGAAGAATACCATTTTTTCTGTGTGAAACCAATCATTTACAATCCTAACCAGCATAGTCTGAGGGCTTGGATAAACTGGCAACAATCTTGCTGAAGTACTCGGTAGAGGCTCAGACCACGACCATGACACCGCCGCTCCAGACCCACACGACCCACCGAGACAGATCCACCGCTCCCTTGTCAACAACCGCCGCACCGCCCCCCCCCCCCCCCCCCCCCCCCCCCCCCCCCCCCCCCC
>JAJRSX010000020.1 GCA_024278555.1 bacterium
GGTGGGGGTCCATCTCCAGGGTTCGGTCCTGGACCAGCCCCCGGAAGCCGTCCCGGAAGCCGATGAGGTGCATGTGGAATTGGCCGGTACCGGCCTTGCCGACGCCGCGCAGGGCGGCGTTGAGGCCGGGGCAATCGCCGCCGCTGGTGAGGATCCCGATCTGCCGCTGCATGCGCTGTCCTTTCGTGGGGCCCTTCGCGGGGCCGTCACCGTCCGGCGACGCCCGCCATTGTATCCGTCGCTCCACTCCGGGACAGCAACGCCGCACGCTTGCCGGTCGCTACATCCGCAGGTTGCGTCCCCGGATCCCCTTCGGCTTGCGCCGCTTGAGCCGTTTTGCCGCCCGCTGGCGCTCCTCGGCGCGGGCGATGAGCTGCTGCTGGCTCCCCGGGGCGGTCGGGTCGGTGGGGTGGCGCTGGAGGTAGGTGCCGTCCGGCTGCATCTCCCAGGCGTTGCGCTGGTCGGCGAGGTGGATGTAGAGGATGGCGCGGAGCTCCGCCCGGTGGTGCGGGTTCTCCACCGGCGCGATCACCTCCACCCGGTTCTCGAAGCTGCGCTGCATGGCGTCGGCGGAGCCGATGTAGAGCTCCTCGTCGCCGCCGTTGTGGAAGTAGTAGATCCGGCTGTGCTCCAGGAAGCGGCCGACGATGGAGAGCACCCGGATGTTGTCCGACAGCCCGGGGATCCCCGGCCGCAGGCGGCAGGTGTCGCGGACGATGAGGTCGATGTGGACCCCCGCCTGGGAGGCGCGGTAGAGGGCGCGGGTGAGGTCGGCGTCCTCCAGGGCGTTGACCTTGATCTGGATGAGCCCCGGCCGGTCCTCCGAGTGGGTGGCGATCTCCCGCTCGATCTTTTGCAGGAGCGATTTCTTGAGCTGCTTCGGGGCCGGCAGGAGCTTCTGGTAGTTGCGCGCCGGGGTGTAGCCGGTGGTGAGGTAGTTGAACAGCTCGGTGAGGTCGCGGCCGATGGCGTCGTCGCAGGTGAGCAGCCCGAGGTCGGTGTAGAGGCGGGCGGTGCCGGCGTGGTAGTTGCCGGTACCGATGTGGGCGTAGCGGCGCAGGCCGCTGTAGTCCTGGCGCACCACCAGGGCGACCTTGCTGTGGGTCTTCAGCCCCATGACCCCGTAGGTGACGTGGATGCCGGCCTCCTCCATGCGGCTCGCCCAGCGGATGTTCGCCGCCTCGTCGAAGCGCGCCTTCAGCTCTACCACCACCGCTACCCGCTTGCCGTTGCGTGCCGCATCGATCAGGTAGTCGACCACCTTGGTGTCCGCGGAGGTGCGGTAGAGGCAGATCTTGATCGCCAGCACCTTCGGGTCGGTGGCCGCCTCGCGCAGGAACCGCTCGACGCTGGTGGAGAACGACTCGTACGGGTGCTGCAGAAGGAGCGAGCCGGCATCGCGGATGGTGTGGAAGATGTTGTGCGCGTCGTGCAGCTTGGCGTGGTCGATCGGGTGGTGCTGAGGGTCGTGAAGGTCCGGCTCGTCAAGGGCGGCGAGCTCGAAGAGGTCGCGGGTCGCCATCATGCCGCCGGTGGCGAAGACGTCCTGGCGCTCGTCGAGGCCGAGCTCGGCGGCCAACATGCCCCGGTGGACCGGATCCATCCCCTCCTGCTTCACCATCCGCACGATGGGTGCGAAGAGGCGGTCGCGCACCTCCGTCTCGATCAGCGCCAGGAGGTCGTCGGCCTGCTCCTCGTCGCGCTCCACCTTGGCGTTACGGGTGACATGGAAGAGCTCGCAGGCGAGGACCTGCATCTTCGGGAAGAGCATGTCGAGGTGGTTGGAGACCACCTCCTCCATGGGCACGAACCGCTTGGACGCGCCGATGCGCAGAAAGCGCGGGATGCCCTGGCCGACCGGCAGCTTCACCCGCGCCAGGGAGGTGCGCTCTTCATCCGGGTAGCGCAGGGTGACGAGCAGGTTCAGCGACAGGCTGGAGATGAAGGGGAAGGGGTGGGCCGGGTCGACCGCCTGGGGGGTGACCAGGGGATAGATGTTCTCCGCGTAATGGTCGCGCAGCCAGCGCCGCTCGCGACGATCGAGGTCGCCGTAGGTGAGGACCTCGATCCCGTGGGCCGCCAGCAGCTCGAAGAGCTCCGGCACCAGGGCGTCACGCTGTCGCTCGATGTCGCGTACCACCGCGTAGCAGGCGTCGATCTGCTCCTGCGGGGTGCGGCCGTCGGGGGTGAGGTCGTGGACGCCCGCGCCCACCTGCCGCTTGAGGCCACCGATCCGCTTCATGAAGAACTCGTCGAGGTTGGCGCCGACGATCGCCACGAACTTGATCCGTTCCAGCAGCGGGGTGCGCTCGTCCTGGGCCTCATGCAGCACCCGGCGGGTGAACTCCAGCCAGGTGAGCTCACGGTTGAGGTAGAGGTTGGGGGCGTTGAGGTCGAAGGCCACGGTTCGGTCGGACCCACCGCCATGGCCGCCGGCGGGCGGCTGGGCCGGTGAACCGCGGTGGTGCGACGTCGACGCGCCGGTCGCACACTCCACCGTGGCCACCCCTGTGGGTCCGCTGCCCTTGTGCTTCGTCTCCCTGGCCATCGTCGCTCCTCGCGTGTCGGACCAGCCGGTCCATGGCTTACCTTTTCGTCATACTGGATGTGCTTGTTGAGCATAGTCGGAGGACGGTGACAACCGGAGACGGGTCATCGCCGAGGTCGAGCTGGACGATGAGCACCGGGAGGTCGTTCTCCCCGAGTGGGTGGGGGAGGAGGTGCCCGGCGACCCGAAGTACTACCACACCAACCCGATCCACCACCCGCAGTCGAGCGGGTAGAGTGCGCACCTGCCCGAGGAGCCGCCACCGTGTTTGAAGCCGCCGAGCTCAACCGCAAGATCTCCCGCGAAGTCTACGACGAAGAGGTGCCGCGCCTGCGCGCCGAGCTCCTGCGCGTGCAACGGGAGCTGGCCAAGCGTGCCGATTTCAAGGTGATCGTCCTCATCGCCGGGGTGGACAAGGCGGGCAAGGGCGAGACCATGAACCTGCTGAATGAGTGGATGGACCCGCGCTTTCTGGAGAACAACGCCTTCGGCCGCCCCACCGACGAGGAGCGCGAGCGCCCCTACTTCTGGCGCTTCTGGCGCACCCTGCCGGCGAAGGGAAAGATCGGCATCTACTGCGGCTCTTCGTGGTACAGCCAGCCGCTGCTCGATCGCGTCTACGGCCGGATCTCCGGCGAGGCCCTGGAGGCGAGCCTGGTGCGCATCCGCAACTTCGAGGAGGAGCTGGTGCACGGCGGCGCCCTCATCCTCAAGTTTTGGCTCCACCTCAACAAGAAGGCGCAGAAGAGGCGGCTGCGCAGTTTGGCGCGCGATCCGGAGACCCGCTGGCGGGTGACCGAGCGGGACAAGAAGAACCTGAAGCGGTACGACCGCTTCTGCGTCGCCGCCGAGCACGCCCTGCGCGCCACGGGCACCGGCGGCGCCCCGTGGCGCATCGTCGAGGGCAAGGATGAACGGTACCGCTCCCTCACCTGCGGCCGGGCGTTGCTCGCCGCCATCGACCGCCGCCTCGCCGAGACGGAGGTGGCCCCTGAGGCGGCGCCGTCCACGGCGGCGGTCGTCGAGCCGCCGGTAGAGGCGGGGTTGCCGACGATCCTCTCCACCGTCGACCTCACCCAGCGGCTGGAGAAGAGGCCGTACAAGAGGCGGCTGGAGGCGCTCCAGGGGCGGCTCAACCGCCTCGCCCGCACCGCCTACCGGCGCGGCGTCTCCACGGTGATCGTCATGGAGGGGTGGGACGCCGGGGGCAAGGGGGGGATCATTCGCCGTATCACCCCGGCGATCGACGCCCGCCACTACCGGGTGGTCCCGATCGCCGCCCCCACCGACGAGGAGCGCGGCCACCACTACCTGTGGCGCTTCTGGCGCCACCTGCCGCGCGCCGGCCACACGGCGATCTTCGACCGGAGCTGGTACGGCCGGGTCCTGGTCGAGCGGGTCGAGCGGTTCGCCACCGACGCCGAGTGGCAGCGTGCCTACGGAGAGATCAACGACTTCGAGGAGCAGCTCGTCGCCCACGGCACGGTGGTGGTGAAGTTCTGGCTCCACATCGACAAGGAGGAGCAGCTCGCCCGCTTCAAGCTCCGCGAGGAGACCCCGTACAAGCGGTACAAGATCACCGAGGAGGACTACCGCAACCGCGAGCGGTGGGACGACTACGAGGTGGCGGTGAACGAGATGGTGGAGAAGACCTCCACCGCCCACGCCCCGTGGCACCTGATCGCCGGCAACGACAAGCGGTTCGCCCGCGTCCAGGCCATCGAGACCCTGTGCACCGCCCTGGCCGCGCGGCTCGGGAAAAAGAAGTAGATGTCGGTCAGATCCGAGGCTACCGGTACTCGCGGAGGAGCTGGACGCCACCGACCGCGGTGACCCGGCGCGCGTAGCGCGCATCGGCGGTGACGAAGAGGCCGCCCTCCACCAGGGCGAGGGCGTGGTAGGCGGCGTCGTATAAGGTGACGTGGTGGAGCCGCACGAGGTCGATGGCCTGGTGGCGCCACACCTCGCCGGTTTCGCCCTCTCCGAGGTCGAAGGCGACCAGCACCTCCAGTAACGCCTCGGCCTCCTCGGGGAATCGACGGGCGAGGGTGTTGCCCACCTCGTAGAGCCACAGGGGCGGCACCTTCAGGGTGACATCTCCCTCCGTTTTCGGCTGCCGGCCGAAAACGATACCGTCCCGGCCATGCCCCTCTTTTCGGTCCAGGGAGCGGTCGCCCCCGGCCGGCGGGTCGCCCTCACCGGCGACGACGCCCACCACCTCGCCGGTGTCCTGCGGGTGCGCGTGGGCGAGGTCGTCCGTCTCGCCGCCGGCGATCTCCTCTGGTCGGCGCGGGTGGAGTCGGTGGCCCGCCGCGAGGTGGTGGTGCGGGTGGAGGGGGTGGTCGAGCCGGGGTGGCGGCCGGTACGTCGGCTCCATCTCTACGCGGCGGTGGTCAAGGGCAGGGCGATGGAGCGGGTGGTTGCCCACGCGAGTGAGCTCGGCGCGTGTGACCTCACCCCCATCCTCACCGACCACACGGTGGTCCGGCCCACTCCCGGGCGGGTCGGACGGTGGCGGGCGGTGGCAGCGGCGGCGCAGCGCCAGTGCGGCCGACCCGAGCCGTTGGCGATCCATCCGGTGGCGCCGCTCACCGCCTGCCTCGCGGATCTCGCCGGTGGCCTCGTCGCCCACCCGGGCGCGCCGCCTCTGGCGCTGGCCGGCGGCGGCGGCGTGGTACGGGTGGTGGTCGGCCCCGAGGGGGGGCTCTCCGACCCGGAGGTCGCCGCGCTCACGGATTCTGGGGCCACCCCCTTTGGCCTCGCCGGCTGGACCCTGCGTGCCCCTACCGCCGCGGCCGCCGCCGTCGCCGTGGTCCAGGCGGCCGTGGAGGGCCAGGCGGGGGCGACGGAGGGGGCGACGCCCGCCACGGAGGGGCGGTGAACCTCCTGCTCCTGGGGCCGGAGGAGGCGGCCGAGGGGCGGCTGCGGCTCTTCGGCCGCCGCGCCGCCCACCTCCTGCGGGTCTTGAAGGTGGCGCCGGGCGATCGGCCGCGTGCCGGGGTGGTGAACCAGGGGATCGGTGAGGCAGTGGTCGTGGCGGTGGGGCGCGACTGGGTGGATGTCGAGGTCGCCCTTCACCGCGGGGCGGAGCCGTTGCCACCGGTGGACCTGCTTCTGGCCGTGCCGAGGCCGAAGGTGGTGCGGCGGCTGCTCGCCGACCTCGCCGCCCTCGGTGTCGGGGCGATCCACCTTACCAACGCCTGGCGGGTGGAGCGGAGCTACTTCGCCTCGCCCACCCTCACCCCGGAGGCGATCGGCCGCGCCCTGCGCCTGGGGCTGGAGCAGGCGGGGGCGGTGCGTCTGCCGCAGGTGGTGGTCCACCACCGCCTCATGGCCTTCCTCGACGACACCCTCCCGGCCCTCCAGCACGAGCGGTGCCTGGTGGCCCACCCGGCGGCGACGACACCGATCGCGGCGGCGGCCGGTGCGGGGCGATCGCTCATCGCCCTCGGCCCCGAAGGGGGGTGGATCGAGCGTGAGGTGGAGACCCTGAGGGAGCGCGGTTTCGAGCCGGTGAGCCTCGGGACGCGTGTCCTCCGCACCGAGACCGCGGCGGTGGTGGCGGTGGCGTGTCTCACCGCCTGCACGGCCGGAGGATAGGGGCCTCACGCAGAGGTGCAGAGCGCGCAGAGAGGGTCGGCAGAAATTGCCCTGAGCCTTCCTCCATCCTTCACACCGCCGGAACACGGGCTTGGGGTCAGGCTTGGCTTGGGGTCAGGCTTGCAAACTTGCAAGATCACACAAAACGCTTTGAGACCAGGCTTGCGAGAGGACCACCAGGCCGCGTTGACCGGGGCGGCGGCGTTGAAGGGGACAGCCGCCGCGGAGTCTACGGAGGGGCGCGGAGAGGGGGCGCCGGGGAGGGGGGAGGCAGGAGCGGCTTGCACCGGCGATCCGCGCCGCTGGCGCGGCCGGCCCTTTGGGCCGGGGTCGGGGGTGCAACCCCCTTCTACCGGGGGCAGGGGTAGCGGTGTCATCGGCGGTGGACCGGGGGACGGCTACGCGGCGACGGGGACCTCTCGGTCGTCCACCCATGGCGCCGTGCAAGCGGTTTCGCTGAGCCGCCCTCGCGCCAGCCGCGACACCCCCCCCCTCCTGCCCCCTCTGC
Source organism: bacterium (assembly GCA_024278555.1). Taxonomy (GTDB): domain Bacteria; phylum CG2-30-53-67; class CG2-30-53-67; order CG2-30-70-394; family CG2-30-70-394; genus CG2-30-70-394. The sequence continues at coordinate 6,657 of JAJRSX010000020.1, forward strand.
GCCTCCGCACCCCCCGCGCGAGCCACCTACGCTACCGGGCGCAGGCGGATCTCACCGGGGGTGACGGGCTCGGGCGTGGCCTTCGGCGGCGGCAGGTGGATGTTGCCAGTGGTGGCCTCGTGGTCGCGGGCGAAGTTGCGCACCCCCCAGAAGAGGGCGGCGACGGTGCGCACCGTCTTCCACCGCTCGCCCGCCGGCCACGCCTGGAGGTTGCGCCACGTCTGCAGCGGGCTCGGGGTGGTGAAGTAGAGCTTCGAGAGCTCCCGGTAGAACCGCGCAAGCGGCAGGCGGGTGGGGAGGGTGGCGTGGAGGAGGTCGAAGAGGTGGTAGTCGGTGGTGGTGAGGTTGTCGCGTTCCCGGTCGAAGAGGTCGGTGCCTGGCAAGGGGGTGAGGACCGAGTAGGTGGGGTGGGAGACGCCGATCCGCTTGACGTAGCGGGCGAGCTGGCGGAAGTCGGTGGTCGAGTAGTCGGGGTTGACGATGAACTGGCCGTTGACCCGGATCCCCGCCTCGTTGCAGATGCGGATCGCCGCCTCGTTGGTGGCGGCGGTGGTCCGCTTGTTCATGTCGTCGAGCTCGGCGTCGCGGAACGACTCCATGCCGATGAGGATCATGTCGAGCCCCACCCGCTTCCACAGGGCCATGAGCTGCGGGTGGGCCTCGATGGTCTTGGCGCGACCGTACATGAAGTAGCGCTTGCGGATCCCCGCGTCGAGGATCATGTGGCCGAGGCGCTCCATGCGCTTCGCATCCGCCAGGGACTCGTCGTCGACCAGGAAGACATACTCGGTGTCTTCGAGGGTGGCGAGCTCCTCGACGATGCGCTCCGGGTCGCGGCGCAGGTACTTGCCGCCGGTCATCCGCCACAGGGCGCAGAAGGAGCAGCGCGACGGGCAGCCGATCGAGGTGCGCAGGCTCGCCAGGGGTTTGAGGTAGGCGGAGAAGTAGCGGCTCCGCCACGGCCGGTTGAGGTCGCGTGCCGGGAAGGGAAGGGCGTCGAGGTCGCCGTAGGCACGCTCCTCGGTGTAGCGCACCGTCTCGCCCTCGGGGATCGCCAGGCCGGGGATGGTGCTCGGGTCGGCCCCGGAGTCGAGCGTCCGGATCAGCTCGGCAAAGGTGTGGACCCCCTCGCCGAGGACCACGTAGTCGGTGGCGCCGTCGAGGAAGTCCTCGGGCAGGACCGTGGCGTGGTGGCCGCCGACCACGGTGACCACCTCCGGCCGCCACCGCTTCACCCGCGCGAGGATGTCGTGCATCGCCGGGGCGTCGATGGTGTAGCCGGTGGTCGCCACCACGTCGGGCCGCTCGCGCGACAGCCACCCCTCCAGGTCGGGGTCGAAGCGCATGTCGACCATCGTCACCTCGTGCGGGGCACGGATCCCGGCGGCCACGTATTCCAGGGCGAGGGGTTCGTTCAGCCACAGGTACTGGTTGTGGTAGTCGGGCCGGTAGTAGGGCTGGACCAAGAGGATCTTCACGGGGGGCTCCTCCAGGGGGCTGAAGAGTGTCCGGTGCCATCTCTCCGTCGCCCCGAGTGGGTGGGTCCGGGGAGTAGGCGCCAGATCGAGGCGAGTAGTCCACCGAGTCCGAGGCCGGTCGCTGGGTAGAGAAGAGCCCGGCGACGGGGTGTGGGTGCCGGGGAGGCAGTCGGATGCCGTCTCTCCGGGGTCCTACCGGAGGATCGCCTCGACCACCTCCTCCACGGTCAGGCCGTCGGTGTCGACGATCTGGTCCGCCTCCTCGTAGCGCGGCGCGCGGCGGGCGAGGAGGTCGCGCATGCGCGCCAACGGGTCGGCCACCTGTAACAGGGGGCGGTGGCTGCTGCCCTTCACCCGGGCGTAGAGGGCCTCGGGGCGGGCGCGCAGGTAGACTACCCGCCCGGCGGCGTGCAGGCGCGGGAGGTTCGCCCGGCGCTCGACGATGCCGCCGCCGGTGGTGATCACCGTGTGGCGGTAGTCGGCCAGGGTGGCGGCCACCTCCTCCTCCAGGTCGCGGAAGGCGTCCTCTCCGTCGTCGGCGAAGATCTCCGAGATCGTCTTGCCGGCGCGCGCCTCGATCAGGTCGTCGCAGTCCACCACATCCCAGTGGAGGCACCTGGCCAGGCGCCGTCCCACGGTGGTCTTCCCCGCCCCCATGAAGCCGACGAGGAGGAGGTTGGGGGAGGAGGGGGAGGGAGGGTCAGAGGTGGGCATGGAGATCGGCGGTCGGGAGAGGAGGCGGCGTCAGTAGAAAGTAGAAAGTAGAAAGGGGGAGGGAGGCCGGAGGGGGGGGTGGGTCGGACGCCACGGGGGGGCATGGCGGTGGCTGCCGGCCGGCCGCCGGATGCCTTGGGTGGCGCGTTCGCGATGTGATCGCTTCCCAGCTCCCCCCCTTTCTACTTTCTACCTCCTACTTTCTACCGCTGTCTCCCACCGCCTCTTCCAGCGTCGCAATCATCGACTCACCGGGGGCCTCCTCGCCGGTCCACAGGGCAAAGGAGATGGCCCCCTGGAGGGCGAGCATGGTGAGGCCGTTGTCGCACGGCAGGTCGCGGGCGCGGGCGGCGGCGATGAGGAGCGTCTCCGCCGGGTTGTAGACCAGGTCGTAGACGAACAGGGCCGGGTGGAGCCAGTCGAGGTCGATGGGGTAGTCGCCGCGGCCGGCCATCCCCACCGGGGTGGCGTTGACCAGGAGGGTGGCGGCGGCAATGGCCGGCGCCAGGGAGTCGCGCTCCAGGGGGATGCAGTGGACGCGGCAGGAGGCGAAGTGGGCGGCGAGGTCGCCCGCCAAGGCCGCGGCACGCTCGCCCTCCTGATCGCACAGGGTGATCTCCTCGGCGCCGTCGATCGCCGCCTGGAAGGCGACCGCCCGCGCCGCCCCGCCGGCCCCGAGGAGCAGCAGCCGCTGGCCCGCGAGGCCCACCCCCTTGCGGGTCAGGGCGGCGGCGAAGCCCGGGGCGTCGGTGTTGTGGCCGGTAAGGCGGCCGTCCGCCTCCACCCGGATGGTGTTCACCGCCCCCATCATGGCGGCGGTGCGGGAGAGCTCGTCGAGGTGGGCGATCACCCTCTCCTTGTGGGGGATGGTGACGTTCACCCCGGCGAGGCCGAGGGCGGGGAGGGCGCGGACCGCGTCGGCGAGCTGCTCCGGGAGGACGTGGAAGGCGACGTAGACCCAGTCGAGCCCCCGCTCGGCAAAGGCCCGGTTGTGCATGGCCGGGGAGAGGGAGTGGCCGACGGGGTCGCCGAAGAGGCCGACGATGCGGGTGGAGGCGGTAACCGGCATGGTGGAGGTGGGGGGTGGTAGAAGGTGGGCGGACGTGGAAAATACCCCGCGTTTCCATCGTAGCTCCGACAGACACCGGGGTGTGAATGGTGGAAATTGGACGCTGAATAGGGTACTACCAGGGGCCGCGCTGCGATGCCAGCGCCACAACACCTACCGCAGCCTACTAGAGAAACCATGGCCAAGACTCCGACTAAGAAGCCCGCCGCCAAGACTGCCACCAAGAAGGCGACGGCGAAGAAGACCGTGAAAAAGACCGTCAAGAAGGCGGCTGCCAAGAAGCCGGCGACGAAGAGGGCGGCGGTGAAGAAGTCCGCCGTCAAGAAGGCGGCGGCGAAGAAGACGGTCAAGAAGGTGGCGAAGAAGAGGGTGGCGAAGAAGAGCGCGCCCACCAAACGGACCAAGGCGCTCAAGGTCGACGACCGCTGGGCCGAGATCCGCGCCCAACTGGAGGCCCGTCGCGCCGAGCTCGCGGGCGAGGCGCGCCGGACCATCGACGACAGCCTGTCGCAAGAGAAGGAGCAGATGGCGGAGATCGGTGACCGGGCGACCGAGGAGATCGACGACACCTTCCAGGCACGCCTCAAGGGGCGCGAGGCGAAGCTCATCGCCAAGATTGACGAGACCCTCGGCCGGATCGCCCGTGGCGAGTACGGCCTGTGCGAGTCGTGCGGCGAAGAGATCGCCTACAAGCGGCTCCTGGCCCGTCCGGTCGCGACCCTGTGCATCGACTGCAAGACGGCACAGGAGCGGCAGGAAAAGAACTTCCGCAAGTAGGAGGGGGCTGTGCCCCCGATCCGCGGCCGATGGCCGCGGCGCCCCGCGGCCCCGAATCGCGACCGGGAGCCCGCTCCTAGCCGGGTTCGCGAGGCTCGCCAGGAGCCGGCCCATTGCCGGGCCGGCCGCCGTTGTGGAGGCGGAAGCCGGTGGCCGCCTCCCAGGTGATGTAGCTGCGGTGGGCGAGCCAGTCGCCGCTGTTCAGGTAGCGGCCACGACGGCCTGCCGCCTCGACCACCTCGTCGCCGGGCACGTGGGCGTGGCCGAAGATCACCACGTCGTAGCCAGCGGCGATGCGCCGTGCCGCGTAGCCACGGAAACACGGGTGGGCGGTGTCGCGTATCGTGTAGTGGGCGCCGGTGGTGGCGCGGTCGAGCCAGCGGCCGAACCGCTGTAACCGCGCCGGGCCGACCCCCTCGGCGAGCAGCCGGGCGGCGCGGGTGCGAAAGAGCCAGCGAAAGAGGTGCTCCAGGTGCTCCTCGGGGTTGGCGAGGTCGCCGTGCTCCACCCAGACGCGCTGGTCGCCGAGGGTGAGGGCGGTGCCGTTCGGGTGGATCCGGGCGCCGTAGCGGGCGGCGAAGCGCGGCCCGAGGCAGAAGTCGTGGTTCCCCTCCACATAGTGGAGGGTGACGCCCCGCGTGGTGAGCTCACCCAGGGCGGCGAGGATGGTGTCGAAGCCCGCCATCTCCCGGCTCTGGAAGCCGAAGAAGAAGTCGAAGAGATCGCCGTTGATGCACAGGTGGGTGAGGCCGGGAAAGTCGAGGAGGAAGCGGGCGAGCTCCCCCTGACGCACCTCATCGCCCGGGGTGAGGTGGGCGTCGGAGACAAAGAGCCAGCGGTCATCGGCCATCGGGCGAGTCTACGGGGAGGACCGGGGGCAAAACCACGAAGGACACGAAGAGCGGTGAGCCGAGAGGTGGCTGTCCAACGCGGCGCGATGTGCGTGGGGTGCCGAGTGGGGTATGAACGCAGAGGCGCAGAGAAGGAGAGATGCAGAGGGGAGAGGACCGAAGAGCCGGCGTCAGCGGCGAAGTGGTGGGGATTTAGTGGGGCCAGGAAGGTACCTTCAACGCAAAGGTGCAAAGACGCCAAGGGGGGGGTCGAGAGTGGTGTGTCGCCGGTGTTGGGGGGAGCAGGGAAGCGGTCCGGGTGGCGCACCGTGCCCGCAACTCACACCACGTTGCCCACCGCCTGTTTCTCCAAGATTCCCTCCACGTCCCCCGTGTCAAACGACACGTCCCACGCCCACCGCCCAAACCCCCCATGCTCGTTCACCGCCCGCACCCACTCGTCGAGAAACTCGCGCTTGGTCCGGTTCTGTTGGCTGTCCTGCCCCTTCACCTCCAGGACCAGCATGGTCCCGTTGGTTAGGCGGATGAGGAAGTCCGGCCGGTACTTCTTCACCACCCCCTTGTAGATGTAGAGAATCTCGTAGCCCAGGTGGTCGTTCTTCACCCATGCGGCCACGTACTTGCTCCTCTCCAACGCGAAGGCTTCACTCGCCTCCCAGGTGCTGTCGAAGACGCAGTGGCTGATGTGGGAGCGCTGGGTGACCTCGCACGGCTTGCCGGTGTACCAGGTGCGCATGTCGCCGGTGGAGCGAATCGGCTTCTCCCGGTCGAAGAGTGGCTCCAGTGCCTCGGTGTTCTCGAAGCGGATCGCCTCCCAGATGTGCTGCACGATCTTGTTCATGCTCAGGGTTAACACGATCCGCCGCCGCAGATCATCCTGGTAGAAGAGCGGTGGTTCGATCTCGATTCGATCCGACCGCAACACCCGTTCCACTAGCCCGATCAACTGCGCCAACAAATACTCCCGGCTCCCCCGCCAGCTCGGCGCCATCCGATCGTAGATATCACGGGCGGTCTCGAAGACCACCTTCTGGAGCCGGAATTTCCGCCCCAGCTCCTCCAGGTCGATCTCGGTGAGCCGCGTCACGTCCGCCTTTCCATCCACCACCGGGCCCAGCTCTGCCCTGGTGGCCAGCGCCGATGCATTCAGCGTCAGCACCCCCACCTTCTCCAAGTCGAGCTCCAGACGCGGCCGGTAGACGTGGTCGATGCGCAGGACGTTCGGCCACTGGATCTCGAAGCCTGCCTTCTCAACCACCGGCTCGATCCGCGTCTTCGGCGGAGGCGGCGGAGGCGGCGGCCCATCTCCGCCCTCGTGGGGAAGGAAGGTGAAGGGTACCCCGAAGATGTTTACGTACTCCGGCTCGAACAGCCCCGTCTTTGGGCTCACCTCGTAGGAGGTCCGGCGTAGCCCCCGTCCCACTACCTGCTCGCACAGGAGCTGGCTGGAGAAGGCACGCAGGCCCATGATGTGGGTCACCGTCTTGGCATCCCACCCCTCCGAGAGCATGCCGACGGAGATCACCTTCTGGATCTTCGCTCCAGGTTTGCCCGGCCGGCCGACGGTATCCACCATCCGCCGTAGGAGCTCCGCCTGCTCCTGCTTAGTCAACTTCTTGGTCGGCCCATCCTCGCCGTCACCGTTTCCCGACACGGCCACGGCTTCCTCCTTCGCCTCCGCCGCCTCCAATACCTTGGAGTCGATGTGCAAGATTCGCTCCGGTCGTGCCAGCTCGTCGATGCGGATCTTTTTGTGCTCGAAGGCATAGCGGATCCGTGCCGCGGTCTCTGTCCGGTTGGCCACGGTGATCATTACCGGCGGCACCGTGTGGCCCTGCCCCTTCCACCGGTGCAACGCCTCCAGCCAGTCCTTACCCAGCAGGTAGTAGCCGTTCACCACCAAGTCCGGCAGGGACTCATGCTCCTCCGCCTTGCGGTTGAGATCGTCCTTTACCTCCGGGTCCATGTAGATGTGGTAGAGGCGGGACTTGTACTCAGGGGTCAGCTTCCCATCGTCTCGCACTACCACCCGCGGCGTCTTCACCAGCCCCGCCTCGATGGCGTCGTTGAGGCCGAAGTCACTCACGATCCACCCGAACAGCGCCTCCTCTTGCGCGTGTTTGCCTGAGGGTGCGAAAGGGGTGGCTGAAAAGTCGTAGCAGGTCAGGATTCCCCGTGTCCGGTGGATGCGATCCAGCCCCCCCACCCACTTTGTGGCCTCATCGAGATTCGCCTTTTTCACCCCCCTCACCTTCGACTCGGCGGGCACCCGCCACGCATGGTGGGCCTCGTCGTTGATCACCAGGAGGTTGCGGGCGCTGGCCATCTCCCCCAGCACATCTCGCACATACGCCTCGTCGCTCTTCGCCCCCCGCTTGTCCACCCCCCTTTTTTTGGCGATCCGCTCCTCGTTCTCCCAGTTCAGCGCGTGCCAGTTGTTCACCCGTACCCGCCCCTGCCGCAGCTTTTCCACCAGGGCGGCGGGAACCACGTTGAACTCCTCGTAGTAGCTACCGCCGGGGTTATCCGGCACCAACACCTGCAACCGGCTGCGCACGGTGAGGCCGGGAGCGACCACGAAGACGTTCTTCGAAAACCGCTTGTCCTGCGGGTAGGTGACCTTGTTGAGTACCTGCCAGGCGATCACCATCGCCATCACGATGGTCTTCCCCGAGCCCGTGGCCATCTTGGCGCACAGTCGGGTGAAATCCCCACCGTCACCGGGCACCTCGATCCCCTGCCGCTCCGCCGGCGACGCCTCCGCCAACCAGATCAGGCTCTCCACCGCCTCCATCTGGCAGAAGAAGAAGCGCCGGTCCTGCCGCTCCTCCGGGTCGACCCAGTGGGCCAGCAGCCGCTTGGTTATCCCGGTCACGCCGGGATAACCCGCCTCCCGCCACTGCTGCACCCGTGGCCGGATCTGGTTTACCAGGGGCAGCTCCACGAAGAGGCCGGGGTCGTCGAACCCCTTGGAGCCCGGCGTCGCCACCACATACCCCGCTGGCCGCCGCCCCTCCCGTAGCTCGAAGCGCCGGGTCTCCCTGTCGTACCCCCAGTATTGCTCCGGCTCGTCGTACGGGGAGTTGACGATGAGCTGGCCGATCTGGGCCTGCCCCCCCATCATCCCACCTCCACGATCTTCAGACTCTCGATCCCCCGATCATCGACGATCTTCACCGCCACCCGCCGGTACCGTCCCGGTGCAAAAGGCAGGGAAACCGTGCCGCGGTACTGCTCGATCCGCTCCTCGTCGATCTCCGCCTTTAGATTCTTCGCCAGCCGCGCCCACCCCTCCTTTGCCCCGGCCATCGGGAAGAAGACCTGGCGCGGGTATAGACTGCGGCCGTCGTAGTCGGTGTCGAGCATCCACAGGGCGATCTTGCTCGTGTCTCCTGACTCCACCGTGCCGTTCTTCGGGTTGTAGTAGTCGAAGCCACGGACCTCCACCTGCCACTCCCCCTTGTGCTCCCCCTTCTTGAACTGACGTACCTCCACATCCGGCTGGCCGATCATCCAGAACGACTCGTTGCTCGCCCGCTTCTTCTTCAGATCCTCGGTCAGCAGGTCGGTGTTCATCTGCACCTTCAGCAGGGTCATCCCCGGCCACTGGGTCTCGTCGATGTCCTTGGCCGCCTCCGGGTCGAACTGGAAGGTGGCGAAGACCACCATCTTCGGCGCCGGTTTCAACAACCCCGCCTCCTCCAGGGCCTGCTCCACCTGCCGCTGCTCCAGCGGCGCATGCTCCGGCCCTAAGGAGATCACCACCCGCTGCGGCCGGTCCTCCTTGGTCTCTGCCTCCGCGTGCAGCCACCGCGTCCCCGCCAGAGGCTCCACCCGCGTGAAGTGGATCCGCTGGCCACCCTTGCCGCGGATACCGCACTTCAACAGCTCGTCCCGCCATTCATCCTGGCGCAGGGTCTCGCCGGAGCGGGAGACCGACTCGTCGCCGGGCCTGTCGCCCTCGACCTCGGAAAGGGGGCGCACCGCCGGTGCGGGGACCGCCTCCACGGTAAAGGGGCCGGAGACACGGGCCTTGGACTTGTCCACCTTGGGCTGGTCGTAAAGATCTTTCTGCTCCACGTATTTGCGAATGGCTACGTCAATCTCCTCCTGCTCCATTCCCACAGTGATTTCCGGGTTGTTCGCAATCGACTTGAGTGTGATGTGGGGCACCGTTCTGTAGACGAAGCCGCTTCCAACGCCCTCATCCGGATGGGCCAATTCGTAGTAGTCAAACAGCCCGGTCATCAACCGCTTCTTTGCCAAGGTGACCGCAATACGAGACGTGTCGCAGGTGATCCAACGGCGGCCCCATTGTTCACAGACCACAGCGGTTGTGCCGCCTCCGCAGGTCACATCCAGCACCAGGTCGCCCGGCATAGTGGCCAAGAGCACGCACCGTTCTATGACTTTGGTATTGGTCTGGACTGCATAGATCTTCTTCTCCGTGAAGCTCCCCGTTTGTGTGTCTGTCCAGACATTCCCACGCGCAGTGAAGGGGAAGTCGGTCGCGAATCGTCTGTATTGAATACTGTCTTTTGCCACGTGGATCCGCCCGGCCAACGCCAGCCGCTCCATCCCTTCCGGGAAACTGGCTTTCCAGTGGGAATTGGTCCCAGACTTATATACCTTGCCCTCGTACTCGAACGGTTGCGGTTCACTAGCAGCACCTTGGGACTGGATGTTGTCTGGCTTGTAAAGCCGCGCCCCTTCTGGCAAATGCTTTTCGCCGCGTTTTTCGGCAGCGGAAACCCCTCGGTAACTTCCGTCGGGCAAGAGTACCCAGGTTGCATTCCCATAGCCTGGAACGATTGGCTGGTCCTCGTATAGTTTGCACACCGTGAGCCGAGCCTTGTCCTTGGCATACCAGAGTAAGAAGTCCCCGACAGTGGAGATTGTCGATGTCTCAAAGCCTGATGGTGTCTTAAAGGTAATGAGTGAGACGAAGTTATTATTTCCGAAAACCTCGTCGAGTACTTCTCGTACATGGTGCAAATTCTCGTCGCTGATTTGGACGAAGCACGAGCCACCTTCGTCTAGCAGCTCTCGTGTCAACAGCAGGCGATCGCGAAGGTAAGTCAGGTAGGAATGGATGCCCAACTCCCAGGTGTCCCGGAAGGCGCGGATCATTTCCGGTTCCTGGTTTAGATCGGCATCCTTTCCGTCCGTCACATCCCGTTTGTAGACAAAGGGTTGAAAGTTGGAGCCGTACTTGACCCCGTACGGGGGATCGAAATACGCCATCTTTACCTTCCCCGCCATCCCCTCCTTCTCCAGCAGGGAGTTCATCACCTGCAACGAGTCGCCGGCGATCAGGCGGTTCGACCAGTTGTGGGCGTGCCGGTAGAACTCGATCGCTTCCCGTAGGGGGAGGTTCTCCTCCGGCTCCTCGAAGAGCGACAACTGCTGCGGCCCGCCGTCCCCGTTGCGTTTGCGCACCGCCTCGATGATCGTCCGCGGGTCGATGCGCTCGTGGACGTGCAGCGACACCGTCTCCACCTCGAAGCTCGTGTGCTCCGCCTTCCCCGCCCACACGAGTTGTGGATCCAGGTGGGGGTCGTACTCGTACCGACGCCTCTTCCCGTCCCGATCCGTCTCCGGCGTCACCAACCCCACCGGCGGATTGTTCGCCCGCGCCGCCCCCTTGTGATCGTACGACTCGATCACCTTTTTTGCAGACCTCGTACCTTTTGGCATTTGCGGACCCTTCCTCCATGTTTATGTCCTCTATCAGAGAAGAAAAGAGTTCCCGGATGTGCATCGCGTTCACGACGATGATCGATTCCTTCTGATAACAACCGCGATCCAGCGGAGGCAAATATGAATGAACATCTACCCTGAGATGCTGCTCTCCGGCGTTGTAGGAGGGGGTAAAAGGATGGCGCAGCACAAGCCATGGCACAGGCTTCAGTGGCAAGGGAGCTGCGAGATTACCTGTGGACAGGTCGATCTCCCCAATATCGACCTCGGCGACGAAGAGCGGCGCGGTGGTTACCAACACGGGTACGATGATGAGACGGTTCGTATGTGAACTTTGCGGCTTTCTCCGTTCGGTAAGCTCTTGCTGGACGAAGCCGAGGTAACCCTTGCATGTCTGCCGCGCCGCCCGCCAAATGGAATCTGGAGAGGCCGCCTTGAATGTATCATCGGGGAGCTTGCCATCGTCGATCTCCACGCCCTCAATGCATACGGGGTGAAGGAACATACCGTATTGCGACTGTAGTTGTTTCCCGGAGAATTCGTAGATCTTTGAGGTATTATCCGGATCTTCGAAGAACACCCACTTCTTTCTCCGTACGTATGCCCGCTTGCATTCGATGGTGAAGATTACGCGGACACTGTCACGGGAAGCCTCGGCGAGCAGGTCCAGGGAGGCGCCCTCCATGTAGCGAACCGGGTATTCCTCTCCGAGGATCGTGACCCCTTCGATCTTTTCGATCTCTCGCCGTACGGCCTTCTTGAAAAAGATGCCGTGGGCATTGAGGGCATCGCGAATCTTCCCGTCGTCCACATCCGGTACCGTCTGCTCTTCGCCCTTCATACACCCACCATGTCCGAGAACGTTCGACAACGATGGATGTGTCCGTGGGGATTGTGCGAGCCGTACCGAATCCTAGAATTGCCCATCGACCACCTCGTACCTCGCCCGATCAACCCCAAGATGCATATCTGACGAACGCCCATGCTCCGAAAACACACCGACCTTGAAATCGACCCGTCGGACCCGTTCGCCAATGACTGCCTCGACCGGCAACCGCGTGTCGAGACCCTCACCCGCCTCGTCCAGTCGATCACTCAGCCCTTCGTCCTCAGCGTAGAGGCGCCGTGGGGGAGGGGCAAGACCCCCTTCCTCCGCATGTGGAAGGCCCATCTCGAATCCGAGGACCATCTCTGCCTCCACTTCAACGCCTGGGAGAACGACTTCGTCGATGACCCGCTAACCGCGTTTGTGGGCGAGATGGACGTGGCACTCACGAAGGTGCTCGGAGAGATTGATGAGGAATCGACCGTTGGAAAGCACTGGGCCACGATCCGTCGCCTTGGCGGTGGAGTCCTTCGGAAGATCCTACCCATGGCAATTCAGGCCGTCACCCAAGGGGTACTGGGCCAACAAGCAGTAAAGGACGCAATAGGCTCCTTTGCTGACGGGAGTGAGGAGGTCGCCAAATTCGCTGCCGAGGCAGCAGAAAAACAACTTGCGAGCTACGAGGCGGAGAAGCAAGGGATTGTCGCCTTCCGCTCCGATCTTGCGGCACTGGCTGAGGAGATCGTGAGACAGGAGGGTCGCAAGGGTCCTGTCGTCTTCTTCATCGATGAGCTGGATCGCTGCCGCCCCGACTTCGCCATCGCCCTGCTGGAGCGGGTGAAGCACCTCTTCAGCGTCGAGGGCATCGTCTTCGTCCTCGGCATCGACCGCGGCCAGCTCGCCCACTCGGTGCGCTCCCTGTATGGCGCCGGCATGGATGCTGATGGCTACCTCCGCCGCTTCATCGACCTCGCCTACACCCTCTCTCAGCCGGATACGCGAGTCTTCTGCCAGTCTCTCTTTAATAGAGTCGACCTCCCACAGTTCTTTCAAGCGCCTCCTCGAGAGAGCAGGTACGGTGACGATTTGCTCGACTGGTTTCAGAGGCTCGCTCAACTACGCGATTTCAGCCTGAGAGAAATCGAACAGTCTTTCACCGAAATCAATCTCGCGGTGAGGACGACCCCGGAGGAAGTGAGCCCGCATCCGACCCTCCTGGCACTCCTCGTGGTGGTGAAGACAGCCGACCCTGAACTTTACGCCGATCTGGCCGCTGGCAACGCCACGGTGGACAAGCTTCTCGCCTACGTCTTGCCGTTCGACCACTACCGATGTGACGCTCTGATAGAAGCTGCCTTTATGTGTGATTTCATGGGTGAGCGCGACGTAGATCGAAGGCTGAATGAGTTGGATGAACTTGCAGAGTCAGGTAACGATGTGCAGAACAAGCGCGCGCGTCGAACCTTCGACGACGTTGCTCTATTCAGAAAGACCGGCAACGTGAAGCCAATCAGGAGTATCATCGCCAGGCTTGCAATCGCGAGCGACTTCGAGTGAATGAGGTCGCACTCCTTGGTCGTGTCACTGACCGGGTGAGCAGGTCATAACATAGAGGAACAAAATATTGTCGGATCTTTGAGAGTCACTTCTTTTTCCGAACCGACCGCCTCTTTGTGTTGCCCATGTTCTTGACGGTGCCACCAACACCAACCTTCTGCATTGCAGCAATGGCCTTGGGCATGTCCTTCTGCGGCACCTGCAAGATCTTCTGAGGTTTTTTGCTGTCTCTTAGCCGTCGGGCAGCCTGTTCAAGGCCAGCGGCTGTGCCACTCCGTTCGACCTCGGTGGCCTTGCGTGAAGTGGCGGCGTCCAGTCTGCGACCTCGTGATAGCGACTTTTCCGTTTGTCCCGACTTGCCCGCCGCCTTCCGCTTCGCTCTCTTGTGAGCCTCTGTTTCAGCCATCTTTGTCGCCTTTCGGTGGGGAGGAAACTCCCTGGCCAATCCTTTCGCGGATAGATAGATCCAGCGTAATCAGCACGCGACCGCTTGGGCCTGCTCGATGAGCTCGTCGACCTCCCGGATCGCTTCCCCCGCCTCTTCCACGGAGATGTGAGGCTTGAGGCGGTGAAGCTCATCTGCCCGCGCCTCCATCGTGGCCGCGTCTTCCACGCCTTCGGCCGTCCTCGTCACGTAGAGACCGGTCGCCAGCCGCTCCAGGGTGGCGACATCTGCGGGGCCAAGGCGATCGGTGACGAGATCAATCTTCTCTTGGTATTTCGCAAGCGTCTTCGGATAGAGCCCCTGAATGTACTCGGCGCGCTCGGTGGTCACGATCTTCGGTCCGTACGGGGGGTGTGGCTCGGGCCGTAAGAGCTCGTCGGCCTGGAGGGCACTGAGCTCGTCTCGGAGGTCGAAGGAGAAGGGGCCGTGCTTGTAGAGGATGAACTGGAACTCCAGGGGCACCCCGAGAAGCTCCTGTAGAAAGTAGGTGGTCTTCTGGATGTGGGTCTCCCCGCACCAGCTTCCCCGTTCGCGCAGAGATTGTGCCAGCCTGGTGATGACCGCAGCCTTGCGTAGCCTATCCATCGCCTTCCTCCTCTGACTGGGGTTGAATGACCTCGTCGTGGTGTTCTTGTAGCCACTGTGTTGCCGATTTCATGGTGGATCGGTCGGCAAAGACGTAGTCGATGGAGACGGAGGGAACCCGGTCCAGCACCTGGGACAGGGCCTGAGAAGAGGCTATCTGTCCATTCGCCAGTTGCACGGGGAAGTCCGGCCTGCCGCTCCCCTGAGGGTAACGATCGTGGCGGAAATGCTCCCCTCCAAATTCCTCGCTGAGGGCGTCGTAAACCTTTTGTCCTGCTTCTGGGTTGACCGCGAAGTCTTCGGGGTTGCGCTGATAGAGGACCTTGAAGTGCTCCCGTCGCTGGATGCGTCGTGCGTGGTGGTGCGCCGGATGGCCTCCGTCCCGGTCAGCCTTTCGCATGCCCACGGTGACCTCGGTGTCCGTCATTTGTAAGTGGTCCTCGATCTCAGTGGAGAACATCCCGCCGGGCAGCCACCCCTTGAGAAAGTCCTTGAGATGGATGTCGTAGATGCGGCGGATTGGGTGACAGTAAAGCTGCGAGAACATGAAGTAGCGGGCCAGCAGCAGCGCTTCGGCCGACTGGAGCCCACCCTCCTCCACACCGAGGGCCAACCCCTCCCCTCCCTGGTCATTCTCCTCTGACGGTGGACCAGGGAGGATACGCATGGTGTCGATGAGGCGGTAGTGGTCGAAGCGGCCGTAGGCGACACCGGCGTGGTGGGAATCGCGCAGCAGGTAGTCCATCCGGTCGGCCCCGAGGGCATCGCCCACGATGATCTCCGCCAGGATGGTCTCCCAAGGGGAGAACTCCAGGCCCAGATCGAGCTTCAGCGCCTCCTTGGGACCGAGGGCCAGCTTGACCACGTCCTCCGGATCGATCTTCAGATGTTTCCACGCCGTCGCCATCTCCTCGCTGCGGATCAGCTCCGCGCTCAACCGCTCGTGGGTCCAGCCATCGGGAAGTAGCTCTTTCTCCGCCGCATGGGAGAAGGGAAGGTGGCCGATGTCGTGGCAGAGGGCCGCCATGCGAAGAACCTTGCGCCAATAGTCCCGATTCTCGTGCAGTTCGCTCAGCTCAGAACGAAGGCGACCGGTCAGATTGTCCTCCAGGGTCACGACGTCGAATACCCGCGTCGCCAGCCCCATCACCCCCAACGAGTGCTCGAAGCGCCGGTGGGTGGCGCCGGGGTAGACCAGGTAGGTCAGGGCGAGCTGGTGGATATGGCGCAACCGCTGGAACGGCCGGGAGCCGAGCACCTCGCGCTCCGCCGAGGAGAGACAGATGAAGACGTGGATGGGATCCCGGATCTCGTGGGTGTGCTTGGCCATTCGCGTCTCGGCGTCTTGGCGTTGAGCCCGACTCGATGAAAGGCACGAGACTACTCCCCTTCGTAGGCGTCGTCGAAGGGGTCGAGGTAGCCGGGAGCCTTGGGGTCAGGAGCCTCGGGATCTACCTTCGGATTATGTCCGAGGAAGCGCCCCGATTAGTGGAGTGTGCCCCCTTTTGGGAACGGGGGTGGGCGCCCCTCTGGAGTTCTTTGAGCTGGAGCCTCGGGGCGGGAGGCGCAGAGGGGAGGATCTCTGGGAGATCCGGCGATGCCGCGGGTGAACCGTGCAGAGGCGTAGGGTGTGCCAAGCGCGGCGCGGCGCACCGATGCTGGGGAGGCTCCGTCCACCTTCGAACATGCAGATGGCGAAGGGGGAGAGATCCGTCTCCGGTAATCACCAGACGGGATTGTCGGGGCCCTGAAGCCAGGGTTGTCCCCAGATATCTCAGATTGGGGAGCAACCGCCGGTTGGGTGGCGCGGGAGGAACGAAGAGGCTCGGGCGCGGCGAGCACCGGAACAGCAAGCCGCCTGAGCATCCATGGGGTACACCGAACCACAAGACCACAAGCGACCCCAACTCCAAGATACCGGCGCGTTCATCTACGGACGAATGTCGGAAGATTCTAGAAAATCTGGGTCCTATGCATCTCCGTTGGCAACGCCGATCCTGTGGTCCATGAATGGGACACCTCGATCTTCTCCCGGTCGTGACCCGTGGCTGTGGCTCGCGGTGGGGTTCGGCAGCGGCCTGGTGCCGTTCGCGCCGGGCACCGCCGGGTCGCTCGTCGCCGCCGCCGCCTACCTTGGGCTCGGCCGCCTCGCCTGGCCGGTGCAGGTGGCGGCGATCGTACTGGTGAGCCTCCTGGGCACGGTGGCCGCGGCGCGGGCGGAGCGGCTGTGGGGGGAGGATCCGGGGCGGGTGGTGGTCGACGAGGTGGCGGGCCAGTGGCTCGCCCTCGTCGCTCTGCCGCCGACCTGGGGGTGGATCGTCGCCGGCCTCCTCCTCTTCCGCCTCTTCGACATCACCAAGCCGCCGCCGTGCCGGCGGCTGGAGCGGCTCGGAGGCGGCCTCGGGGTGATGGCCGACGACCTCGCCGCCGGCGGCTACGCGCGGCTCATCCTTCTGGTCGCGGCGTTTGTGTGGGCCGGCTAGTCCGTTCGCTCCGGGCTACGGGCGAGCATGGCGACAGAAGATGAAGAGCACCTCGGGTCGGTAGGAGCGAGCTCCCGCTCGCGATCGGGGCCGAAGGCCCCGCCCGCCCCCCGATCTGAAGATGGGGCCGGTATCGCCGGCGGGAGCCGGCTTTTACCGAGGCTCCGGTGCGTGTGGCGCCGGGGTGCGGGTGCATGGATGGTCGCCTCTCTGCCCCCCTCCCCGCGATGTGGAACAATGCACCCGATGAGCCTCTCCGCCTCCGACCCTACCGCTCCCGCTGTCGCCCTGGTGGCAGCCCTCACCGGGGCGGGCCGGTGGTTGGCGGTGGCCGAGTCGTGCAGCGGCGGCCTCCTGGCGGCGGCGATCACCGACGTGGCGGGGGCCTCGCGCTGCTTCCACGGCGGGGTGGTGAGCTACGCCAACCAGGCCAAGGCCGGGTGGCTCGGGGTCGACCTCGCCCTCATCGATGCCCACGGCGCGGTGAGCCCGGAGGTGGCCGAGGCGATGGTCGCCGGGCTGCTCGCCACCACCCCGGCCGACCTTGCCTGCGCGATCACCGGCATCGCCGGCCCCGGCGGCGGGACCGCGGAGAAGCCGGTGGGGCTGGTCTACATCGGCATCGGCGACGCAGGCGGGGTGGCGGTCCACCGGTGCCACTTTGACGGTGATCGCGCCGCGGTGCGTGCGGCCACCGTTGACCGTGCCCTGGCGCTGCTCCTGGCGTGCGTTTCAGGGGGCGCGGCGTGAGCGGCCGGGTGGTCGAGGCGTTCACCGACGGCGGCTGTCGCGGCAACCCCGGGCCGGGGGGCTGGGGGGCGGTCCTGCGCTACAACGACACGGAGAAGGAGCTCTTTGGCGGCGAGCCCCACACGACCAACAATCGGATGGAGCTGATGGCGGCGATCGCCGCCCTGGAGGCGCTGAAGCGGCCGTGCCGGGTGGTGGTGACCACCGACTCCACCTACGTGAAGCAGGGGATCACCCAATGGATCGCCCGGTGGCGGCGCAACGGCTGGCGGACCGCCGGCCGTAAGCCGGTGAATAACGTCGACCTGTGGCAGCGCCTCGACGAGGCCGCCGCCCGCCACCAGGTCGAGTGGCGGTGGGTGAAGGGCCACGCCGGCCACCCGGAGAACGAGCGCGCCGACGCCCTCGCCAACAAGGCGATGGACCGGTTGTGACCGAGCCCGCACCGGATTCCCGGTGTGAAATGCGGGCTAGCCCGAAAAAAAACGGGCTGCCCCGCCGAAGCGGGACAGCCCGTGGTCCTTCGGGCCTACGTATCAGGCTGCTAGAGCTTGACGACGTTCTCGGCTGCCGGACCCTTCTGGCCATCGACCACGTCGAACTCGACATTGTCGCCCTCGCTCAGGCTGCGAAAGCCCTCGCCCTGGATGGCGGAGTGGTGGACGAAGCAGTCCTTCTCACCCCCTTCGGGGGTGATGAAACCGAACCCCTTGCTGTCGTTGAACCACTTCACCGTTCCTTTGGTACGCATCATCCTGCTCCTTCACTGTGGCTGCATCGGCGCCCGGGTGACCCGTGGCGGCCGACTGGCCGAGACGCGCGGACAAGAACCCCCGCGCTGGGCTTCGTGGCAGAGGTGCCACAAGGGAAAATGGGTTGCGGCCCAACGCTCCGGGCCGTCTGATCGATCGAGAAAGTTACCACCTGGGTGGCCCGACACCGTGTCGAGCACGAAACAGCGTCGCCGAATCGCTTCCCCTGGTCAACCAGCGTCTCTGCGCGGGGCCGCCCTCCGGTAGCCTACGCCCGTGGCCGCGGCGTGATCCGGTACGGCGCCCCGGCGTCGGCGAAGAGGCGGCGCAGGAGCGGGATGCAGAGGCCGATGATGTTGGTGAACGACCCCTCCCAGCCGGCCACCAGCCGCCGTCCCTCCCCCTGGACCGCATAGGCGCCGGCCTTGTCCAGGGGCTCCCCGCCGGCGACGTAGGCTCCGATCTCGTCCGGGCGAAGCCAGCGGAAGCGGACCGCGGTGGTCTCTACCCCCACCTGCCACATGCCGTCGCGGCCGACCGCCAGCCCCCCGACCACCCGGTGGGTGTGGCCCGACAGTTGGGCAAGCATGCGGCGGGCGTCGGCGGGGGAGGTCGGCTTGCCGAGGATCCGGTCACCGAGGGCGACCACCGTGTCGCCGGCGACCACCCACCGGCCCGGGTAGCCGGCCGCCACCGCCTCCCCCTTCTCGCGTGCCAGACGGGCGACGCGTCCCTCTACGGTCTCGTTCGGGAGGGCCTCTTCCGGGTGGTCGGAGGGGACCACCACGCACGCCACCCCCGCCTCGGTGAGCAGGGAGAGCCGTCGCGGAGAGGCGGAAGCGAGGATGAGAGGGGGTAAAGAAAAGTGGTTTGGGGGGGTTGCCATGACGGATGAGTGTTCCTAGCTTGTTAGCACTCGCCCCTGGTGAGTGCTAAGTGGCGCCCGGACGGCCGGGTCGCGCATTCAACCATTCCACCCTATTTGGAGGAAGCACCATGCTCAAACCGTTGGGAGATCGTCTCTTTGTCGAGTACAGCGCCGCGGTGGAGAAGACCGCGGGGGGGATCTACATCCCCGATTCCGCCAAGGAGAAGCCCCAGGAGGGCGTGGTCCTGGCCGTGGGCAAGGACGTTGAGGAGGTGAAGGCGGGCGACCGGGTGATCTTCGGCAAGTACTCGCCGGACAAGATCACGATGGACGGCACCGAGTACGCGGTGATCAAGGAGGACGACGTGATGGGTGTCATCGTCTCCGGCAAGAAAAAGAAGTAAGGCGCCTCCGCCCCCTGTCGTTTAGCAATCAACCACTGAGTTCATAGGAGTCTCTGCACCATGCCAGCGAAACAGATCATTTTTGACGAAAAGGCCCGCCAGGCGATCGCCCGGGGCGTCGACACCCTCGCCAACGTCGTCAAGGTCACCCTCGGTCCGCGCGGCCGTAACGTCCTCCTCGACCGCGGCTTCGGTTCCCCCCTGATGACCAAGGACGGGGTCACCGTCGCCAAGGAGGTGGAGCTCGAGGACAAGTTCGAGAACATGGGCGCCCAGGTGGTCCGCGAGGTCGCCTCCAAGACCTCCGACATCGCCGGCGACGGCACCACCACCGCCACCGTCCTGGCCCAGGGGATCTTCCGCGAGGGGATCAAGTCGGTTGCCGCCGGCTTCAACCCCATGGACATCAAGCGCGGCATGGACGCCGCCGTGGAGGAGGTGGTCGCCTCCCTGGAGAAGCTCTCCAAGGCGACCCGCACCAAGGAGGAGATCGCCCAGGTCGGCACCATCTCCGCCAACTCCGACGAGACCATCGGCGCGATCATCGCCGAGGCGATGGAGAAGGTGGGCAAGGAGGGGGTGATCACCGTTGAGGAGGCGAAGACCCTGAAGACCACCCTGGAGACGGTCGAGGGGATGCAGTTCGACCGCGGCTACCTCTCCCCCTACTTCATCACCAACGCCGACCGCATGGAGTGCGAGCTCGAGGATCCATACATCCTCATCCACGAGAAGAAGATCTCCAACATGAAGGACCTCCTCACCCTGTTGGAGCAGATCGCCAAGCTCGGCCGGCCGCTCCTCATCCTCGCCGAGGACGTGGACGGCGAGGCCCTCGCCACCCTGGTGGTGAACAAGCTGCGCGGCACCCTCAACGTCGCCGCGGTGAAGGCGCCCGGCTTCGGTGACCGGCGCAAGGCCATGCTCGAAGACATCGCGGTGCTCACCGGCGGCACGGTGATCTCCGAGGAGACCGGCTTCACCCTGGAGAACGCCACCATCGACCAGATGGGGCGGGCGAAGACGGTGAAGATCACCAAGGACGACACCACCATCGTCGACGGTGCCGGCAAGGCCTCCAACATCAAGGCGCGGGTCGGCCAGATCCGCACCCAGATCGAGAACACCACCTCCGACTACGACCGCGAGAAGCTCCAGGAGCGCCTCGCCAAGCTCGTCGGCGGGGGCGCGGTGATCAACATCGGGGCCGCCACCGAGACCGAGATGAAGGAGAAGAAGGCGCGCGTCGAGGACGCCCTCCACGCCACCCGCGCGGCGGTCGAGGAGGGGATCGTCCCGGGCGGCGGTGTCGCCCTGGTGCGCAGCCAGAAGGCCCTCGACAAGCTCACCTTCGACGATGACCGCCAGGTGGGGGTCAACATCATCCGCCGGGCCCTTGAAGAGCCCCTCCGCCAGATCGCCGGGAACGCCGGTGAGGAGGGCTCCGTGGTGGTCCGTGACGTCGCCGCCAAGAAGGGTGCCTACGGCTTCAACGCCGCCACCGGCGAGTTCGGCGATCTCATCCAGATGGGGATCATCGACCCCACCAAGGTGACCCGCACGGCGTTGCAGAACGCCGTCTCCGTCGCCTCGCTCCTGCTCACCACCGACGCCATGGTCACCGACATGCCGGAGCCCGAAGACAAGGGCGCGGCCGCGGCCGCGGCCGCCGGCATGGGTGGTATGGGCGGCATGGGCGGTATGGGGGGGATGATGTAACCCACGCCCCGACCCGCTGGACCAACGGCCCCTCGTGCGTTGCACGGGGGGCCGTTTTTTTTGGGGCTCTCAGCGAACGGCAACCCAGGCTTGGCGTTGGCGGCGGTTGCAGGGGCACCGCCGCCGGGAGTTCGCCTGGCACGGGGGGCCGTCTCCCCACCATCGTCGGGTGGATCCTCGCGCAGCGAGGCGGAGGACGGCGGGGAGGGGGAGGCAGGCGGGGGGGGGAGGGGCCGCCGGTGGTGGACCGGGGGATGGCGGGGCCGGGAAGGCCATTTGAGCCACGGAATCCACGGAAAGACACGGAAGGGAAGCGAGTCACGGGCAGAGGCGTCGCCGGTGGTGAAGACCAGGGGACGGCGGGCGCCTGGAAGGCAGGGCTCACCGCGAAGACGCCAAGGGCGCGAAGACCACGAAGGGGAACAGGTCAACGCAAAGGCGCAAGGGGGGGGGACAGCAGTAGAAAGTAGGAAGTATACAGGGGGAGGCAGGGCGGGTGGGGATGGCGTCGACGGTGGTGGCCGGGGGGGCGTGCCAAGTGGGTGTTTCAACGCCAAGGCGCAAAGGCAGCAGGGTGCA
>JAJRSX010000021.1 GCA_024278555.1 bacterium
AAGAGCTTCGGTTCCTGCGCAGCAGTGTGCTCGTCGAAGAGCGGTGTGCGGGATGAGAGATCGTTTTCCCATGGGCTACGGAGTTGCCGGGGTGGACGTGGTCTTGATTGCCCCCCTCCGCGCTCATTTTCGCTGACCCTCGAAGAGCGCGGAGGGGTGGAGGGCCGGGGGGCAGGCGTCGCCGGTGCGGCAACGCAGTGGGGAGATGGCCCGGACGGCCGATCCATAGATTGAGCCGCAAATAGGGCGCGAATGGACGCGAATAGTGGGTACCAACAATCTGACGTCACCGGTGGGGACAACCGGCGCGATAACGGCCTGGAAGGCGATTTTTTAGCCACGGAATCCACGGAAGCGCACGGAAGTAGGGGGCTCCCGTTGGGTTGAGCGAGAGAGCCGCTGCTCGAAACACGGCCAGCCCCTCCCTTTGCGTCTTTGCGTCTTGGCGCCTTTGCGTTGAGCAGTTGCCTTCCATGCCGCACCCCACCCCTCGTCCCGTCCACCGGCGACGCCCGATCGCCGATCCCCTCCCCTTCGCGGCCTCCGTGGCCTTCGTGGTTTTCCCCCCAAGCCGCTATCCTCCGCCGCCATGGAGCGGCTCCGGCGATGGCTCGACGAGGTGGAGGGACGGCCGTACGGCGCCTACAAGCGGCTCGCCGGCCGCTACCGGATGGCCGGCTTCACCCTCGCCATCGACCACGTCCAGAGTGACCCCTTTGCGGCGCCGTCGCGGGTGGCCCTGGAGCTCCCCATGGCCACGGCGCGGCTGGACGAGGGGTGGTGGCGAACGCCGGTCCGCCGCCTCGCCCTGGAGGACTACCTCGCCCGCCGGGTGGCCGCGGTGATCGCCCGGGTGGTACGGGGCCACCGCGGCTCGGGCAGGAGCGGCGAGGTGGCGATCCTCCCCTGCGGCCAGGAGGTCCTGCAGCGCAACAGCGTCATTGTCACCCCCGAGGGGGTGGAGGCGCGGATCACCGTCGGCCTCCCGGCGGCGGGCCGCCGCTGCCTTGGGCGCGAGGCGGCGGCCATCCTCCTCGATGAGCTCCCGGTGGTCGCCGGTGAGGCGCTCACCGCCGCCGCCCTGGAGCGGGCGGCGGTGGAGCGCCACCTCGACACAGTGGAGGACCACCAAGCACTCCAGGCGTGGCTACAGGCAGCGCGGCTCGTCGCCTTCGTTGCCGACGACTCCCTCCTGCCGCGCGCCTCGGGGATCGACGACCACCCCCTCGGCTCGGGTGCCCTCCCCTTCCGCGCCCCCGACACCCTCGCCCGCGAGGTAGAGCTGCCCCACGCCGGCCGGGTGCGCGGCCTGGCGATCCCCGCCGGGGTCACCCTCATCGTCGGCGGCGGCTTCCACGGCAAATCGACGCTGTTGAAGGCGCTCGAGCGCGGCGTCTACCCCCACGGCCCGGGCGACGGTCGCGAGCAGGTCGCCACCGACCCCACCGCCGTGAAGGTGCGCGCCGAGGACGGCCGGGCCGTCTCGGCGGTCGACATCCGCCCCTTCATCGACCGCCTGCCCCTCGGCCGCGACTGCGCCCGCTTCACCACCGACAACGGCTCCGGCTCCACCTCCCAGGCGGCCTCCATCGTCGAGGCCCTGGCAATGGGCTGTGGCTGCCTGCTCATCGACGAGGACACCTCGGCCACCAACTTCATGATCCGCGATGGTCGCATGCAGCGGCTGGTGGCGCGCGCGCAGGAACCGATCACCCCCCTACTCCACCGGGTGCGCGAGCTCTACGAAACCTACGGCATCTCCACCGTGGTGGTGATGGGCGGCTCTGGGGACTACTTCGAGGTGGCGGACACGGTGATCCAGATTGAGGCGTACCGCCCCGCCGACGTCACCGAGACGGCCCACGCCCTGGCAGGCCACGCCGTGGCGGATGCGGTGGCCGACCTGCCGCCCCTGACCCGCGAGGCGAGCCGCCGCCCCGACCCCGCCACCCTCTCCCCGGCCGCCGGCCGCAAACCGGTCAAGATCGCCGCCCGCGGCCGTGACCGCCTCCTCTACGGCACCCACGAGGTCGACCTATCGCGGGTCGAGCAGCTCGTCGAGACCGCCCAGGTCCGCTGCATCGGCCACCTCATCCACTACTACGCCACCCACCACGGCGACGCCCCCACCCTCACCGACGGCCTCGCCGCCCTCTTCGCCGACATCGAGGCTCACGGCCTCGACCCCCTCACCCCCTACCGCGAAGGCACCCTAGCCCTCCCCCGCCCCCACGAGGTCGCCGCCTGCCTCAACCGAATGCGCGGAGTGACCTGGATCGCATGAACGCGCCCCGGCAGGGGAAAACCACGGAAATCACGAAGGGGGAGGAGCCGGTAGGCCGGTGTCAACGCGGCGTGAAGGGGGTGGGTGCGCGGGTCTGTTTTTCAACGCAGAGGCGCAGAGACGCAGAGGGGAAACTGGCCACTGGTTGGGCGTCACCGGCAGGACGCCACAGCGCCGTGCGGGCCTGGAAGGCTAAGGATCACCGCAAAGGCGCAAAGGGCGCAAAGGGCGAAGAGAATCGCATCGAAAAATATGGATTCCGTTTTCTTACCATGAAGAGCATGAAGAACATGAAGACCTCACAGCCCGTCCTCATGTCCGTCACGGTGAAAAACCATGCTCTCGTCACGGAGAGAAAAACAGCAACGCATCTGACGGGGATCTTTCGAAGTAGCCTCGGGGCCAGTCTTTGACTTTGCACTTCGTCTTAGATCGAAGTGCAAAGTCAAGAACTGACCCAGATACTTCTGTCTTTGCTGTCAAAGATGGACGCTAAAGCCATGCAGTATAAGGTAAGGACCTGAGCCAAGAGGCTACGTTACAGTGCTAACGCCAGACGCACTCCATGCTCTACCTCCGTAAGTTGTTTTGCGGACAGCTGGCCAACCTTTTCCTTGAAAAGCGACTTATCCACGGTAAGGATCTGTGACGCGTTGATTACCGAATCTTTCGGCAATTAGCCTTGACGAAGGCTCAAAGCAACATTTCCAGGCACCAAAGCGAGCCGTGTATTCGTGGTGATTGCTGCGACGATAATCGTGCCGATGCGGCTTTGGTTAAACGCGTCGGATTGAAGAATGAGCACCGGCCATCGATAACCCGGATCCGAACCTCTGGGCATTCCCAGCGACGCCCACCAGATCTCGCCACGTTTCACTGCCACTCGTCCTGCGGCAGCGATGCCAACTGAAGTTTCTCTAACACGGGATCCAAGTGCCCATGGCTCTCCTCGCCGTACACCGCGTTGAGCGTTTCGGTTACTCCTGCTTCCCAGTGCTCTCGGAGGAACTCTTGAACCGCACGCTGGAAGAGCTCACTTCGACACACACCGGGCCGTTTTGCCATCTTCTCTGCGGTGTCGAAAAGCGGGTCTGAAATAGAGATGGCTGTTTTCATTTCGGTCAGTACAACTCCGGCAATACCCTTGTCAAACCGCTTGCGGCTCCTACGTGCCCACTTGAGTACTTAACGTCCAATCTCAGGCGACCGGCCCAACGGTGATGTTGAAAGAAGCGGCAAGCGATGGGTTGCCGCGAAGGTTGGAGGTGGAGGAGCACACCTTTGGCCGGGTCGCCTGCAGCGCCTCGTTAGCCTCAAATTCATCGCAAGCGACCATCGCTATGTGTAAGACTATAAGGTAAAGAACTGACCCCGAGGCCCGCACTGACCCCGAGGCCCGCACACGATTGCGAATCGGCCGCCCGTAAGATATGATGTGTACGAAATGAAAAAGGAGTACACATCATGCGTACCAATATCGTGATTGACGACAAGCTCATGGAAGATACGCTTCGTGCCACCGGCTTGAAGACCAAGCGCGAGGCTGTGGAGCTTGGGTTGCGCACCCTGCTTCGACTACGCAAGCAAGAAGAGATCCGGCGCTTGCGCGGCAAACTGGCCTGGGAAGGCGACCTTGATGCAATGAGGAGCGACAAGTGATCCTGGTCGATTCCAGCGTTTGGATCGACTACTTCCGAGGGAACCCGACGCCCCAGAGCGACCGGCTTGACGACCTTCTGGGAGTGGAGCTGCTGGCCATAGGCGACTTGATACTCACTGAGGTTCTCCAAGGATTCGCTAACGACAAAGACTTCAATCACGCCAAGAAGTTGCTGACTTCTTTGGTGGCGACCGACCTTGGTGGCCAGGACATCGCCATAAAGGCTGCCAAGAATTTTCGTGCGCTGCGGGCACTCGGTATCACGGTGCGCAAGACGATCGACACCGTGATTGCGACACGATGCATCGAAAGTGGCCTTATCCTGCTTCACGCCGACCGGGATTTTGAACCATTCGTGACCCACCTTGGTCTACGCTCGGTGTTTTAGGGAAACCTAACTCTGAATTCACCGGTTGGTATAGTTCTGCAAACAAAGCGCCCTGGCACCTTCGCGCCTTTGCGTTGAGGCAGTTCTTCCGTTCCTTCGTGGTTTTGTCTCGCAGGTCACACGCCGCCGGCGACACCCCTCCCCCCGGCTTTCCCCCCTGCTCTGTGCCCTCCGTGTCTCTGTGGTGACCCCCGCCTTCCAGGCCGAGCCGCCCTCCGAGCCACCGCCGATGACCTTGAGCCCCGCGGCGGCGACGTGCGACGCTTGCGGCCCGTTTGCGCCTTCACACTCCCCAAATGAAACCTGCCATGAAGACAAAGAAGATCCTCCTCGATGAGTCGGACATCCCGAAGCAGTGGTACAACGTGGTCGCCGACATGCCCAACCCGCCGGCGCCGCCGCTGGGGCCGGACGGCAAGCCGATCGGCCCGGACGCCCTCACCGCCATCTTTCCCAACGCCCTGATCGAGCAGGAGGTGTCGGCGGAGCGGTGGATCGAGATCCCCGAGGAGGTGCGACGCATCTACGGCATGTGGCGGCCCTCGCCCCTGTACCGCGCCCGCGGCCTGGAGGCGGCGCTCGGGACACCGGCGCGGATCTACTACAAGTACGAGGGGGTGAGCCCGGCCGGCTCCCACAAGCCGAACACCTCGGTCCCGCAGGCGTACTACAACCGGGAAGAGGGGATCCGCCGTATCTCCACCGAGACCGGCGCCGGCCAGTGGGGATGCGCCATGGCGCTCGCCGGCCAACTCTTCGGTATCGACGTGCGGGTCTACATGGTGAAGGTGAGCTACCAGCAAAAGCCGTTCCGCCGCTCGATGATCGAGACGTGGGGGGCGGAGGTCCTCGCCTCGCCCACCGATCAAACCAACTCCGGCCGCAAGATCCTCGCCGAGGACCCCGACTGCACCGGCTCCCTCGGCCTGGCGATCTCCGAGGCGGTGGAGGAGGCGGCGTCGCGTGACGACACCAACTACGCCCTCGGCTCGGTCCTCAACCATGTGCTCCTGCACCAGACGGTGATCGGTCTGGAGGCGAAGGCGCAGTTCGAGAAGGTGGGCGACTACCCGGACGCGATCTTCGCGGCGTGCGGCGGCGGCTCCAACTTCGGCGGCGTCGCCTTCCCCTTCTTCGCCGACAAGGCGGCGGGCAAGGAGGTGCGGCTGGTGGCGGTGGAGCCGTCCTCGTGCCCGACCCTCACCCGCGGCCACTACGCCTACGATTTCGGCGATACCGCCGGCCTGACGCCGCTCCTGCAGATGTACACCCTCGGCCACGACTTCATCCCCCCGGGGATCCATGCCGGCGGGCTGCGCTACCACGGCGACTCGGCGCTGGTGTCGCAGCTCGTCCATGAGGGGCTGGTGGAGGCGGTGGCGGTACCGCAGCTCGGGACCTTCGAGGCGGGGGTCACCTTCGCCCGCAGCGAGGGGATCATCCCGGCGCCCGAGTCGAGCCACGCGATCCGCGCCACCATCGACGCGGCGCTCGAGTGCAAGCGGACCGGCGAGGCGAAGACCCTCTTTTTCAACCTCTCCGGCCACGGCCACTTCGACATGGCCGCCTACGACGACTACTTCGCCGGCAAGCTCCACGACTACGCCTACCCGCAAGAGGAGATCGACGCGGCCCTGGCGCGCCTGCCGAAGGTCTAGGCGCCGGGCGCTGTGCACGCGGGGTAGGAGCGAGCTCCCGCTCGCGATCCGCGGCCAGCGGCCGCGGCAGGCCCTTCGGGCCTGATCGCCGGCGGGAGCCGGCTCCTATCTGGGAGAGGATCAGCACCTAAGGATGCGGCCCAAACATGGTGGCATCCACCCGCCAGTCCTTCCCCCTCACCCCCTCCTGCATGGCGCGCCCGTCTCCCCGTCTACCGGGGCTGCAGGAGGTAGGCCTTGATGAAGCCGTCGATATCGCCGTCGAGCACCGCCTCCACATTGCTGGTCTCGTGGCGGGTGCGAAGGTCCTTCACCATCTGGTAGGGGGCGAGGACGTAGGAGCGGATCTGGTTCCCCCAGGAGATATCCTTCTTCTCCGCGTTGGTCGCGTCACGCGCCTCCTCCTGGGCGCGGCGCTCCAGCTCGTACAGCTTCGCCTGCAGCATCTTCATGGCGGTGGCCCGGTTCTTGTGCTGGCTGCGCTCGTTCTGGCAGGCGACCACGGTGTTCGTCGGGATATGGGTGATGCGAATTGCCGAGTCGGTCTTGTTGACGTGCTGGCCACCGGCGCCGGAGGAGCGGTAGGTGTCGATGCGCAGATCCTTCTCCTCCACCTCGACGACGATCTGGTCGTCGAGCTCAGGGGAGACGAAGACCGAGGAGAAGGAGGTGTGGCGCCGCTTGGCGGAATCGAAGGGTGAGATGCGCACCAGCCGGTGGACCCCGGTCTCCCCGCGTAGGGAGCCGAAAGCGTACTCCCCCTCGATGAGCAGGGTCGCCGACTTGATCCCCGCCTCGTCGCCGGGGAGGTAGTCGAGGAGCCGGTGGCGGAAGCCGCGCCGCTCGGCCCAGTGGGTGTACATGCGCAGGAGCATCTGCGCCCAGTCCTGCGACTCGGTGCCGCCGGCGCCCGGGTTGATCTCGACGATCGCGTTGTTGGCGTCGGTCTCACCGGAGAGGATGGTGGCGATCTCCAGCTCCGCCAGCTCCCCTTCGAGGCGGTCGAGCTCGGTCTCGATCTCGGCCTGGTGGCCCGCCTCCTCCGGCTCGGCCTCGGCAAACTCGAAGAGGACGTCGAGGTCGTCGAAGGCGGCCGTGTACCGCTCCCACCCCGACACGACCCGGGCGAGGTGGGCGCGCTCCTTCTGCACTGCCTGGGCGCGGCTCAGGTCGTCCCAGAATCCGGGCGCCTCGGCGAGGCGGTCGAGCTCGGCGATCCGCGCCTGCTTTCCCTCCGGGTCAAAGAAACCCCCGAAGATCGAGTAGCCGACGGCGGAGGGTGTCACGCTTCTGGGCCAGCTCAATAAGCATGCGGTTCGCTCCGGGGAACGGTTCACAAAAGAAGGCGCGATTGTAAAGGCGGCGCGGTGAGACGCCAGCGGCCCCTACCTGGTGACGCCCCCATTCACCCACGACGCTTCAAACTGAGGCGACCTCTACGCTGACACAGGGGGCACCCGCCCTCCCCTCACGCCGCGAGCCTCCGCTTGATCTCCGCGACCTCGGACTCCAAACGCTCCATCTTCTCCGCGAGGACCACATGCTCGTCCCGACGCACGATCACCTCGTAGAGATGGTTGAGGCGATCATTCGTCTTGTCGATCCGATTGATGACGTCGGTGTGCATGCTGTCGATCCGGCCGTTGGTCTCGTCGATCCGACCACCGAGCTCTTCGCGCACAGCGTCGATTCGTCCGTTGGTCTCGTCGATCCGGCCGTTGAGTAGATCGATCCGCCGGCTCTGGTCCACGAGGTGGAGGTTGACGTCGTCAAGCCGCTTCTCCACCCCGGAGAATCGCTCCTCCATGCGAGCCCCCGACTCTTTCAGAGCCGCCAGCTCCGGTAGGACCAGCTCTTTGATGGCATCCCTAACCGCGTCCATAAGGCTCATCCCCTCTCCTCCTCCTTGAGTAGTGACCACCAGCCTCCTGCCGGTGCCTGTCAGTCAACCTATCGTCGGCCGACCTGGTGGTCAAGAAAGAGGGGGAGAAGGCTCACAGTGGCGGCATCGCCTTTAATAAGGTGAGAAACAGTGAGAGCCGGGGAGGTAGTAGACAGTGGGTAGTAGACAGGGGGGAGCTGGACTGGAGGGTGGTGTCGCTGGTGGTGAACACCGGGGGACGGCGGGGGCCGGGAAGGCCATCACCAGCCACGGAATCCACGGAAGGGCGCGGAAAGGGCGCGCCAGGTGGGTCAGATTTGCCTCGCGCGCACAACTGTAGGGCGTGGCTGGTGCCGTAGGTTCGCGCCGACCCGCAGCCCGGGACCGGAGGCGTACTGGTCGTACGGTGAGGATCCCGGGCGAGGACGCGGCGCGAAGATGCGGTGCCAGACGCGCCCGTCTCTAGACGATCTCGGTGCCGATGCCTTCGCTGGTGAAGATCTCCAGCAAAACCGCGTGCTCCACCCGGCCGTCGATGATGTGGGCCTTCTTCACCCCGCCGGCGAGCGCCCGCTCGCACGCCGCCACCTTGGGAAGGAAGCCCCCGTGCAGGGTGCCGTCGCCGCGCAGGCGGTCGAGGTCGGTACGGGCGATGTGGCGGATGAGGCTGCCCTCTTTGTCGAGGACACCGTTCACGTCGGTGAGGAGGACCAGCTTCTCCGCCGAGAGGGCCGCGGCCACCGCACCGGCCACGGAGTCGGCGTTGATGTTCAGGGCGGTGCCGTCTTCGGCCACCCCCACCGGGGCGATCACCGGGATGAAGCGGCCCCCCTCCAGAGACTCCAGCACCTCCGGGTTGACCCGGGCCACCTCACCCACCGCACCGAGGTCGATGATCTCGGTGGTCTTGGCAGACGGATCGTTCTTTTCGAAGCGGATCCGCTTGCCCTCGATGAGGCGTCCGTCCTTGCCGGTGAGCCCCACGGCGCGGCCGCCGTGGCGGTTGATCAGGGCGACGATCTGCTTGTTCACCAGGCCACCGAGGACCATCTCGACGATGTCCATGGTCTCGGCGTCGGTCACCCGGATGCCGTCGATAAAGCGCGGCTCCTTGCCGAGCCTGCGCATGAGCTCGCCGATCTGCGGGCCGCCGCCGTGGACCACCACCGGCCGCATCCCGATGAGCTTCATCAGGCCGACGTTGCGCGCGAACCCCTCGGCGAGCTTCGGGTCGACCATCGCCGAACCGCCGTACTTGATGACCACGGTGCGGCCGGAGAAGGCGCGGATATAGGGGAACGCCTCCATGAGGACGGAGGCCTTTTCGATGAGCGCTTGCATGGGGGGCCCGGGGTGAGAGTTTGTGCGGCCGTACAAAGGAGACCGTCCGGCATGGTCACGTGGCGACAGCCTTCACATCCGTGCGCGTGAAGTCGTCCCCCTTGAAGAGGAGGGGCTCACCGGAGCTCTTGGCCAGGGCGTAGGCAAAGCAGTCTCCAAAATTGAGTCGAGCAGGATGCCGCCCCTTGCCGAAACGCCGAAATGCGCGCCGGGCGATTTCGACCTGCGCCTGGGTTACCGAAACCACCTCCACGCCGGCAACGTGAAGGAAGAGGTCGAGCTCACGCCCCCCGGGGTCACCGTACCGGCCCTCCACTACGAGCGATGCCTCCAGAAGGTTGGCCGCAGAGACAAGTCGTATCGGATCGTCCGCAATCACCCCCTCCATGCGTGGCGCCTCCACCTCACCAAAGAGGATGGCGGCGATGGCGGAGGTATCGATGACCATGGAGAGAATCCAGCCGCAACGAGTGTTTACGTTGGCACGCCGTGGTCGTCGTAGCCGATGATCTCGTCCGGGGTTCGATCGTCCAGCACCGGCAAAGTACCGCAGCGCTCCCGGATGGCGGCAAGCTCCTCACGCAGATCGAGCCCTCGGACCCGCCCCTCCTCGCGCCGCAGCCGTTCGCGCAGGGCCTTCACCACCGCCTCGGTGAGGCTCTCGCCGGTACGCGCCGCCAGCTCTCGGGCGAGGCGGTCCGCCTCCGGGTGCTTGATGCTCAGGGCCATGAAAATCTCCCTTTCTATCAATATATCTTGAATATAGAAAGACCCCCCCCCGGCGATCAACCTACCGGTAGCCCGGACAACCTCTCGGTGGCTACAAGATGTACCGCGATAGGTCCTCGTCCTCGATTACCTCGGCAAGCTGCTCGCGGACGTAGCCGGCGTCGATGATCACCTCGCCGGCGCCGCGCTCCGGGGCGTCGAAGGAGAGGTCGGCCAGCAGCCGCTCCATCACCGTGTGCAGCCGCCGGGCGCCGATGTTCTCGGTGCGCTCGTTGGCCAACGCGGCGATGCGCGCCAGCTCGGCGACCGCCTCGTCGGTGAAGCGGATCTCGACCTGCTCGGTGGCGAGCATGGCCCGGTATTGGCGGGTGAGGGCGTTCTTCGGCTCGGTGAGGATGCGCACGAAGGCGCTCGCATCGAGTGACTCCAGCTCGACCCGGATGGGGAAGCGGCCCTGGAGCTCGGGGATCAGGTCGGCCGGCTTGGCCACGTGGAAGGCGCCGGCGGCGATGAAGAGGATGTGGTCGGTCTTCACCGGCCCGTACTTGGTGGTGACGGTGGAGCCCTCGACGATCGGCAGGATGTCGCGCTGCACCCCCTCACGGGAGACGTCCGGCCCCTGGCCGCCCCCCTTGCCCGCCACCTTGTCGAGCTCGTCGATGAAGACGATGCCGGTCTCCTGCACCCGCCGCAGGGCCTCCTCGCGCACCTGATCCTGGTCGACCATCTGCGCCGCCGCCTCCTCCTTGAGGAGGTGGCGCGCCTCGGCCACCTTCACCCGGCGCCGCTGGCTCTGCTTCGGGAACATGTTGCCGAACATCTCCTTGAGGTTGATCCCCATCTCCTCCATGCCGGCGGCACCGAGGACCTCGACGTTCGGACCCCCGGCCCGCTCCACGGTCACCTCGACCTCGCGGTCGTCGAAGAGGCCGTCGCGCAGGCGCGCCCGCAGCTTTTCGCGGGTACGCTTCCGGCTCTCCTCACTATCCTCCCCCGCCGCCTCGATCTCACCGCCGGCGGTGGTGGTGGGGTGAGCGGGAGGCAGGAGGAGGTCGAGGAGGCGCTCCTCCGCCGCCGCCTCGGCCTGCGCCGCCACCCGCTCGGTCGCCTCGGCGGTCACCATGTTCACCGCCAGCTCGGTGAGGTCGCGGATCATCGACTCGACGTCGCGCCCCACATACCCCACCTCGGTGAACTTCGACGCCTCCACCTTGATAAAGGGGGCGTCGGTAAGCGCCGCGATGCGGCGGGAGATCTCCGTCTTGCCGACCCCGGTGGGGCCGATCATGAGGATGTTCTTGGGGATCACCTCGGCGCGCATCTCCTCGTCCAGCCGCTGCCGCCGCCACCGGTCGCGGATGGCGAGGGCGACCGCGCGCTTCGCCTTGCCCTGACCGAGGATGTAGCGGTCGAGGGCCGCAACGACCTCGCGCGGGGTGAGCTCGTAGCCGCTCACAGCCCGATCTCCTCGACCACGATGCGGTCATTGGTGTAGATGTCGATGGACCCGGCGATCAACAGGGCCTCGCGCGCCACCTCCGCCGCGGTCAGCTCGGTGTGGCGCAAAAGCGCCGTGGCGGCGGCCCGCGCCACGTCACCGCCGGAGCCGATCGCCAGCAACCCCTCCTCCGGCTCGATCACGTCGCCGGTGCCGGAGACCAGCAGGCTCGCCTCGGCGTCGGTGACCAACAGCAGCGCCTCCAGACGGCGCAGGGCGCGGTCGGTGCGCCACGCCTTGGCGAGCTCGACGCAGGCGCGGGTGAGCTTGCCGTTGTGCTCCTCCAGCTTGGCCTCGAACCGCTCAAAGAGGGTGAAGGCGTCGGCGGTGGAGCCTGCGAAACCGGCGATCACCTGGTCCTTGTAGAGCCGCCGCACCTTGCGGGCGGAGCCCTTCATCACCGAGTTACCGAGGGTCACCTGGCCGTCGCCGGCCATCGCCACGGCGGCGTCGGTGCGAACCATGAGGATGGTGGTGCCGTGAAACGATTCCATCGCGCGCGAGCCTCAGCGCCACCGGGCGCGAGGGCGCACAAGGTAGCGGCCGGCGGGCCGGTGGGAAAGGGGCGCCGTTGTCGCCGTCGTCGGCCGGTGGCCATACTCGGCCATGCGACTTCTTCTCTGGTACGTCGTCTGGTGTGTGGCATCGGCCTCGGTTGTGGCGGCGGCGGCCGTGCCGAGCGACGGCCTGCTCGCCGAACGGCGGGCGGCCCTGGAGCAGAGCCTGGCCCGGCTCGACGGCGAGGAGGGGCGCATCGCCGCCCGCATCGCGGCGCGCGCCCGGCCGGTGAGCGAGCGGGAGGTGGAGCTGGCGCGGCTGGAGGCGGAGCTGGCGCAGGAGGGGGTGGGGGGAGACCTGGAGGAGGTGGCGATCGCCACCCTGAAGGCGCAGTGGGAGGTCCAACGCGACGGCATCGCCGCGGAGCTAAAGAGCAGAGAGGCGACCACGGGCACGGCGCCCAAAGGCGAGACCGTGGCAACCCTCGAGGCGCGCCTGGCCGCCCTCGACGCCCTCCTCGCCTCGGATGGGCCGGCCCGGGAGATCGTCGCCCTCCAGCGCCGCCTGGAGGGACGCCGCGCCGCCCTCGCCGCCCTGCGCGCCCGGCTCCTCGACGAGCGCCACCGTAGCGAGCAGCAGGCGGCGGCGCGGGCGCGGCTCGATGCGGAGGCGAAGGGGGCGGCGCGACGGATCGCCGCCCTGGAGGCGGAGCAGCGGGAGGTGGAGGGCCGCCGTACCGGCCTGGAGGAGGAGATCCAGAAGGCCGAGACGGGCAGCAGAGAGGCGGCGCAGGTTGAGCTCCTGCGCGCCCAGGCCGACCTCGCCGCCCTGGAGGGGTACCGCCTCGCGGAGGCGATCGCCACCGCCCGCGCCCACTACACGGCGGTACGCTTCTCCATCGACTTGGAGCAGCGCCGCGCCGCCACCGACCCGAGCGTGGCCACCCCCCGCGCCATCACCCGACAGCTCGATGAGGAGCGGCGCCGGGCCGCCACCCTCGAGCACCAGATCGCCGACCTGACGCGACGCCGCGACCTCTACAAGCGGCGCAAGCAGGCCCTGGAGCGCCAGGCGGAGCTCCTTGCCGCCCTCAAAGAGGAGGGGGCGAACGCCGGACGGGTCTCGGTGGCGCAACGCCGGGCAACGGTGGACAAGACCCTCGCCCTGGTGGAGGAGCACGCCCGCCTCCTGACCGACAGCCGCGCGGCGGAGACGGCCTTTATCGACGACCTGGAGGAGGCCCTCAGCGGTCGGGAGGATGTGCGCCTCGGCTACCGCTCACCACGCGCCTGGTCCGTGACCGAGCTCCCAGCGACCGTCGCCGAGCTCGTGACCATGCTGCGCCACCTGGAGCCGGTATCTCCGACCACCTCGGGGCGGCTGGCTGCCGCCGTTGGGACGGCGCTCCTCGGCCTCCTCCTCGCCGGCGGCGCCCACCGGCTCCGCCTCCGCACCCGCCGGCCGCGGGCGCGCCTGCGCGAGCGCACGGTGGGCTACCGCGGGGTACGCTCGGTGGTGGCGTTGATCGGCCTGATCATCGGCCTCGCGCCACCGACCTTCGCCGCCGCCGGGTTCGGCGTGGCGCTCCGGCTCACCCTCCCCGGCCCCCCAGGGCTCGCCCTCCTCTACCTCGTGGGCGCGGCGTGGGCGTCGGCGGCGACGCGCATCTGCCTCCGCTACCTCCGCTGGGTCCTGCGCGGCGGCCGCATCTTCGCCATCACCGTGGGGCGCCGGCGCGGCTGGCGCTGGTTCGCTCGCCTCGGCGACCTGGTCTGGTTCTACATGGCGATCTGCTTCGGCCTCGTGGAGCTCGGTGCGCCACCCGCGTCGATCGCCCTGCTCAACGACGGCGCCGCCTTCACCACCCTCGTCCTCCTGCCGCTCCTCTGGTGGCGACGGCCGCCGGTCTTCCGGACCTCCGGGTTGGCGTGCCTCTGCTTCAGCCTCCTCCTCCCGGCGGCCGCCATCCTCCTGCTCATCACCCTGGCCGGGTACCACAACCTGGCCCTGGCGATCACCGTTGGGGCGGCGATCACCCTCGGCCTGATCCTCGCCTGGGGGGTGGGTACGGTGGTCGCCGCCGACCTCTGGCGCCTCGCGATACCACCCGAGGGACGCCTCGCCCGCCTCGCGTCGCTGAAGGGAGAGGAGGCCGCAAACCTGGCGCGTACCCTCACCCGCGCCACCTCCCTCATCCTCGCCCTCTGCCTGGTCGTCTGGAAGGACCCGACCCAGGCGCTGTTTGCCAGCCCCCTATGGCGCCTCCTCGCCGGCGCCCTCCGCCATCCACTGCTGCACATCGGCGGGGTGGAGGTCACCACCCTGTCGCTGGTGCAGGGGGCGCTGATCTTCGCCGCCTTCATCTTCGCCTCCCGCCTCCTGCGACGGCTGCTGCGCGACCGCGTCTACCCGCGCACCCGCATCGACGCCGGGGTGCGCAACGCGATCAACAAC
Organism: bacterium; assembly: GCA_024278555.1. Taxonomy (GTDB): domain Bacteria; phylum CG2-30-53-67; class CG2-30-53-67; order CG2-30-70-394; family CG2-30-70-394; genus CG2-30-70-394. The sequence continues at coordinate 14,393 of JAJRSX010000021.1, forward strand.
TTCATCAACTACGGGCTGCTCACCCTCGGCGTCCTGGTGGCGCTGCAGGCGGTGGGGATCGAGCTCACCACCCTCACCGTCTTCGCCGGGGCGCTGGGTGTCGGTCTCGGCTTCGGCCTGCAGAACATCGCCAACAACTTCGTCTCCGGCCTGATTCTGCTGCTGGAGCGGCCGGTGAAGACCGGCGACTACATCGACCTCGGCACCACCCGTGGGGTGGTGAAGCGGATCGGCGCCCGCTCCACCCAGATCCGCACCCGCGACAACATCGCCATCGTGGTGCCCAACTCGGAGCTCATCTCCCAGTCGGTGACCAACTGGTCCCTGGAGGACCCGAAGACGCGCATCCACGTGGGCGTCGGGGTCGCCTACGGCACCGACCCGCACCGGGTGGAGGCGCTGCTCCTCGGGGTCGCCAAGGCGCACCCCCAGGTCCTCACCGTGCCGCCGCCGCGCATCTGGTTCCAGGACTTCGGCGCCAGCTCCCTCGACTTCGTCCTCCTGTGCTGGGTGCGCAACCCCGCCACCACCGGCCTGCGTGGCCTCCGCTCGGAGCTGCGCTTTGCGATCACCGACGCGTTCACCAAGGCCGGCATCGAGATCCCCTTCCCGCAACGTGACCTGCACATCCGCTCATGGCAACCGCCGCCCGATCAAGCCCCCCTCGACGGCGGCACCGCGCCGGCCGCGGGCTGAGGAGGGGAGATCCCTGACAGGGGTTTCACCATGAAGAGCATGAAGGCCATGAAGGGGAATGGGAGTGAGATGCCGCCGCGCTGCGCTTGGCACACCCTACGGAGGCTTCCGACCTTTGCGTCTCTGCGTCTCTGCGCGAGATAGACAGCCGATGTTGAAGGGGCCTCCCTGACGCTAGAGCGACACACGAGATCCGGGCTAGACTCGCCGCCTCCGTCTCCCAAGGAGCTCGCATGGCCGTCACCTCCCTGATCGATCAGCATCGCGCCCTCGACGCCAAGTTCACCCAGATCGCCCCCGACCACGTGGTGGTCAACCACTACGGCGATCCGGTTGCAGAACACCGCGCGGTGGCCTCCGGCGCCGGCTTCATCGATCGGTACTACCGCTCAAAGCTGCGCATCGCGGGTGCCGACGCGATCTCCTTTCTCAACGGCCAGGTCACCAACGACCTCGCCCACCTGGAGGTGGGCCACGGGGTGTACGCGGCGGCCACCGACGCCAAGGGGCGGTGTCTCGGAGATCCGTACATCTACCGCTTCCCCGACTCCCTGATGGTCGACCTGGAGCCGAGCGCCACCGAGCAGACGGTGGCGTCGTGGCAACACCACATCATCGCCGACGAGGTGACCATCACCGACCTCTCGGAGGAGATGAACACGGTGAGCGTGGTGGGGCCGCACGCCTTGGAGACCATCCGGTCGGTGGCGGACGGCGAGGTCGACGAGCTTGGGCCCCTCACCTTCGCCGGCATCTCCATCGCCGGCCAACAGGTGGTGGTGGCGCGCAGCGACTTCGCCGGGATGGCGGCGTACGACCTCTTCCTCTGGACCCAGGCGCTGATCCCGGTATGGAACCGCCTCCTCTCCGCGCCCGAGAGGGTCCGGCCGACCCCCTTTGGTGACGCGGCGCTCTCCACCCTCATGGTAGAGGCGGGGGTGGTGCGTTACGGCCGCGACCTCACCGAGCGCAACCTGCCGCAGGAGGCGGGGATCGAGCAGCGGGCGGTGAGCTACAACAAGGGGTGCTACCTCGGCCAGGAGGTGATCTGCCGGATCCGCAGCCAGGGCCACGTGAATCGCACCCTCACCGGTCTGGTGGTGTCGGCGGAGGAGGAGGGCAGGCCTGCGGCCGGCGACAAGCTGATCCATGAGGGCAAGGAGGCGGGCTGGCTTACCCAGGTGGTCGACTCCCCGACCCTCGGCCGCCCCCTCGCCCTGGGCTATGTAAAGCGCGACCTGGCGCTGCCCGCCACCACCCTGCGGTCGCGCAACCGGAAGGGGAAGGAGTGGCACCTGGAGGTGGTGGCCCTGCCGGTGGGGTAGATCGCGGACAGCGGACAGCGGACAGCGGACAGCGGACAGCGGACAGCGGACAGCGGACAGCGGACAGCGGACAGCGGACAGCGGACAGCGGACAGCGGACAGCGGACACAGCGTCG
>JAJRSX010000022.1 GCA_024278555.1 bacterium
CCTCGACCCTGTTGGCGGTCTCCCCTCCCCCCGGGATCTTGCCCTCTCTCCGAGTGCCCATCGCCGGTCATGAGCTAAGGGCAGTCTCCATCTCTTGAGATGACGGCGTCGGTCGGCTGAAGCCGACCCTACGGTCTGGTAACCCCATCTTGTTTCCGCTGATCCTCAGAGGGTGTTCGCGTCACGGACGCGACAAGGGGCGTGTCGCGCAGCGCCTTTCTCCCACCCACGACGCCCTTCCCACCTGGGCCTCTACCCTCCGCGGCCCGCTCCGAGTCAGTTTCGCAGGGCTACGGTGAGGGAGTAGCTGCCTCGCAGGCGGCGGTCGGCGGCCGGGGCGCGAGTGGAGTCCTGGGTCTGAGGGAAGGGGGCCACGGCGGAGAGGACCTCCTGCTCGCTGCGCGCCACCACGGTGATGATCACCGAGATGACGTTCGCCGCCCCCACTACCGCGAGGTCGTCGGCTACCGGCGGGGCGCCACCGAAGCGGATCTGGAGGTCGTCGATGTCGGTGGCGAGCTGCTGGCGCCGGGAGATACGGGTACCGCCGGTGTCGAATCGCACCCGCTCGCGGTAGAGGCACGGGATCCGCGGCCCTGCTGCGGGAAATCCCACCGTGTACACCACCTGCTTGAGCTCCCCGGCCATCGGCCGATCATAGCTCCCCACCACCCCGGGGGGGCGGAGGGTCAAGGTGTTCCCCGCCACCCCGGTCGCCACGACCCGCTCCACGCGCTCGCCGAAGGGACCCTCGCTGACTACCAGGTCGACCGTCTTCTTGTTGCCATCGCTACCAATATTGCCGAAGTCGTCGCCATCGAGATCCGGGCGGCCGTCGCCATCCCAGTCGAGAGAGGCGAGGGTGAGGGTCGGCGGCAGGGTGGTGTAGGTGGCCTGCTCCACCCCGGAGACGTAGCGCACGGTGAGGGTGTCGGTGCCGGCTACGGGACCGGTGTTGTTGGCGCTGGCGATCACCGTGGTGGGGTCCAGCGCCCGCGCCCACAGGCCGGCGGCGTGGAGGTCGCGGGCGATGGCGTCGAGACAGAAGCGGGCCCGCTGGCGCACGTCGACCATGGCGTCGTGGCGCTCGTGGCCCTGGCGCTGGGCGGAGAGGAGCCGCAGGGCGCCGCCGACCACCAGCATCGACAGGGTGAGGGCGACCATCAGCTCGATGAGGGTGAAGCCTCGATCTTCGCCCGCGGCGAACATCGAGATGCGGCGGGAGAGAGGGGGGCGGGATCCCAGCGGACAACGAGATAGGCCTCTTTGAGGCCGGAAGAGATGCGTACCACGGATCGACATGGGGGAGCTCATGGGGCTGCTAGGCGCTCGCTGGCGACGAGCTGATACTGCCTGCCGGAGGTATCCTGCCACCCCACGGTCACCGTGAGGCTCCTGCCGGGGACGTTGGGGAGGGGCTGGAGGAGGACCTGCGCGGTGCCCCCCGGCAGGACGGCGGCCGCCTCCCCCTGCCACGCGGCCACCCGTGCCGGATCGAGCTGCAAGGCCCCCGCCGGGGTGAAGGCGCCCGGGAGGCGGGCGGCGGCGATCACCTCTTCGAGGATCGACTGGGCGAGCAGGTCGGCGCGGGTGCGCATCTCGTCGACCGCGGCGCCGCGTTGGGCGGTCACCACCATCGCCCCCACCCCCACCAGACCGATGGAGAAGATGGCGAGGGAGACGAGGACCTCCACCAGGGAGAAGCCTCGATTTCCACCGGCGGCAAAGGTCGCGGGAATGGGACCGCAACGACGGCGGGCCGGAAGGCCACGGCGGCGCCTCGGACGCCACCCGATCGGGAGGGGCCACGAGCGCATGAAACTACCGCTGGAGGCGGACCCGGCCGGTGGCCATCACCAGGGTGATCTTGTTGACCTCGCCCGCGTGGCCGGGGCCGCCGCCGGAGAGTTCGAGGGGGCCGCTCGTGTCGCTGCTCCCGCGCGGGGTGAAGGTGATTGTCCCGCCCGCCGGGAAGCGGGAGAGGGTGACGCCGGCGGGGAGCTCCACCGCCAGGGTGGGGTCGCCGCGTACCCCCACCCGGTCCGCCGCCAGGTCCACGGTGACGTCGCGGCCGCTGGCGATCGCCCGCACCCGCGCCGCCCGCAACAGGGTCGCCACCTCGCGGCTCGACGCCTGCCACTGGCGGACAGGGCCGATGTTACGGGCGGTGGCGGCGAACCCTGAAAGCAACACCACTAGGAGCGCCATCACCACCATCACCTCCACCAGGGAGGTGCCGGCCTCGGAAGGGTGAGGAGGGGGGAAGGTAGAACGAGTCACGATGGTAAACCGTAACACAAGGGTGGCTGTGGGAGATGAGGGGGGGCTTGGGCCGCTGGAGATCATCCATGCGGCTGGATTACGTCGCCGGCGGCGACCCGGCCCCTTCGGCCCTGCCGCGCCCGTGGCGCGGATCACCGGCACAACCCGCTCCTCCCCACGGACCCCGGGCAGGGCCGGCCGGGGGCAACGCCTCCATCCCTCGGGCGCCTTGCGCGCCCCTACACCACCTCCTGGATCTGCACCTGGATGCGGAGCTGGTCGCGGTAGTCGTCGAGCTTGAGGCGGTAGACGAGGTCCACGGGCCCCGCCTCCCGCAGCGCCTCGAGCCGGTCGCCGGCGCGGAACCAGACGCCGGGGAAGGTGGTCCCCCCCTCCTCCACCGCCATCGCCAGGTGGGAGCCGTCGCCGATCCGGCGCAGGCGCGTCAGCCGGGCGCCGCGGGTGAGAAAGAGGGGCTCACGGTTGCCCATGCCAAAGGGCTCCAGCCGCTTGAGCTCCTCCATCAGCCGCAGGGTGACCTCGGAGAAGCGCAGGACCGAGTCGACCCGCACCGCCCGCTGCCACCGCGCAGCCGCCACCTCGCGCTCCAGGGTGGCGTGGAGGTAATCGGCGAGCTCGTCGATGAGCGCCGTCTCCACGGTCAGGCCGGCGGCGTACGGGTGGCCGCCGAAGTTGAGCAGGCGGTCGGCGAAGCCGGTGAGCACCCGGTGGATGTCGACCCCGGGGATGGAGCGCACCGAGGCGCGCGCCGTCTCCTCGGCCACCGCCAGGACCACCGCCGGCCGGTGGTACCGCTCCACCAGGCGCGAGGCGACGATGCCGATCACCCCCGGGTGCCACTTCGGGCTGGAGACGACGATGGCCCGCCGCGCCGCCCCCCCGGCCGCCTCCGCCTGGGCCACCGCCTCCACCAGGATCCTCCCCTCGATCCCGCGCCGGCGCTGGTTCTCCTTCTGGCACAGCTCGGCGAGGGGCTCGGCCTCGCGCGGGTCGCGGCTGGTGAGCAGGGCCACGCCGGCGGTGGGGTCACCGAGGCGGCCGAGGGCATTGATCCGCGGGGAGAGCTGAAAGGCGACCTGGCCGGCGGTGAGCGGCTTGTCGGCGAGGCCGGCGGCGTGGGCCAGGGCGCGGAAGGCGGGGCGGTGGCGGCCGTTGATCAGGGTCAGGCCGCGGCGCACCCAGGCCCGGTTGACGTCGATCAGCGGCACCATGTCGCCGATCGTCCCGAGGGCGACGATGTCCAGGAGCGACTTGAGGTCGGGCGGCTCGCCGTCGCCGAAGTGACCCCGGGTGATGAGCTCCCGGCGCACCGCCACCGCCAGGTTGAAGGCGACACCGACGCCGCAGATCTCCCGGAAGGGGTAGGCGGAGTCGGGCCGCTTCGGGTTGATCACCGCGAACGCCTCCGGCATCGGCATCTCCACCTCGTGGTGGTCGGTGATGATGAGGTCGAGCCCCAGCTCCCCCGCCCGCAGCGCCGGCTTTCGCGCGTTGATCCCGCAATCGACGGTGACCACCACCCGACACCCCGCCTCCGCCAGCACCTCCAGGCCGTGGCCGTTGAGGCCGTACCCCTCCTTCAGCCGGTCCGGGAGGTAGCGGTGGAGGGTGGCGCCACAGGCGGTGAACAGCTCGGTGAGGAGCGAGCAGGAGGTGACCCCGTCGACGTCGTAGTCGGCGAAGATGCCGATCGCCTCCCCCGCCGCCACCGCGTCCGCCAGGCGGGTGGCGGCACGGCCCATGTCCGCAAGGAGCAGGGGGTCGTGCATCCGGTCCAGGCGGGGGGTGAGAAACGGCTCCACCGCCTCCCCGGTGATCCCCCGCGCCGTGAGGATCCGCGCCACCGGCAGGGTGACCCCGCAGGCCGCGGCGAGACGCCGCGCCTCGCCCTCCATCTCCGCCTCGGGGAGCTCGATGCGGGGCGGCGCGGGGGCCGTGGGGGCGGCGGTGGAGACGGCGGCGGTGGGGACCATGTCCGGCGAGGGTCGCACCGGTGGGGGGGTGACTCAAGACGACGGGCGGGGCGCTAATCGTCGCTTCACCGCGGGGAGGCGGGGAGAGGATCAGCGGAAATAGCCCCGAGCGTTCCGCCGTCCTTCACACCGCTGGAACACGAAACCACGAAAGAGGGAAAGCACGAAAAACAACCCATTGAATTCCTTCGTGTTTTGAACTTTTCGTGCCTTCGTGTCCCCACCCCCTCGAGGTCTCGGGAACATCGACTTTCTCGCCAGCCATGATTTCCGCTGCTCCTCGGAGAGGGTATCGGTGCGCCGCGCTGCGCTCACCCCACCCTACGGCCGACCGGCCGACACGAAGCCAAGCGGTAGGGTGCGCCAAGCAGAGCGCGGCGCACCGACCCAAGAGAGCATGGAGATGGGGTGCGAAAATATGGAGTTATTTCCCCACGAGCCCTAAGATCGATTCTCCCCTTGATGATGCGCGCCGTGGCCGATTCCCCCCTCTCCCAAGAGCTCCTCGACCGGATCGCCCTCCTCGACCCGGAGCGCGTGCCGCGCCACGTGGCGATCATCATGGACGGCAACGGTCGCTGGGCACAGCGCTTCACCCTGCCGCGTCTCGACGGCCACCGGCGCGGTGCCGAGGTGGTGGAGGGGATCGTCGACGTGGGCAAGGAGATCGGGGTGGAGGTCCTCACCCTCTACTCCTTCTCCACCGAAAACTGGAGCCGCCCGAAGCTGGAGGTAGCGGCCCTGATGCAGATCCTCAAGGGCTACCTCAAGAAGATGGTGCCCAAGATGCAGGCCAAGGGGGTCCGCCTGGAGGCGATCGGGGCCATCGACGCCCTCCCACACGACGTCCAGAAGACCCTCGCCTGGGCCCGTGCCGAGACCGCCGCCGGCGAGGCGATCGTCCTCAACCTCGCCCTCTCCTACTCGGGGAGGCAGGAGATCACCGCCGCCGCCCGGGCGATTGCCGCAGAGGTGGCTGCCGGAACCCTGCGCCCGGAGGAGGTCGACGAGCCGTGCGTCGCCCGCCACCTGCAGACCGCTCCCTATCCCGATCCCGACCTGATGATTCGCACCAGCGGCGAGCTGCGCCTCTCCAACTTCCTCCTCTGGCAGCTCGCCTACGCCGAGCTCTACGTCACCGACACCCTGTGGCCCGACTTCACCACCGCCGACTTCCTCGACGCGATCCGCGCCTACCAGGGCCGCGAGCGCCGCTTCGGCCGCACCGGGGAGCAGATAGGCGGGGGCAGGGGCGCTACGCGCCCCGGGATGGGGGATGAGGGATGAGGGATGGGGGGGTAGACGGCCCTACGGGCCGAATGAGATAGAGCACAAACTCCCCCTGAAACATCTACTGGCCGCGTAGCGGCCAACCTCTCCCCCACCCCTCACCCCCCACCCCGCGAGCGTAGCGAGCCCACCCCCGGGGGGGCGCTGCGCGCCTCCCCATGACCCGCCTCCTCACCGGTCTCTGCCTCGCCGCGGCCGCCCTCGCGGCGCTCTTGCTGGCCCCGCCGCCCCTCTTCGCCCTCCTCCTCACGGCGGTGATCCTCGCCACCCAGTGGGAGTACTACAACCTCTTCACCGGCCGCCCGGAGCACGCCAAGCGCCCCCTGGGGCTCGCCTTCTCGGCACTCGTCGCCCTCTCCTTTTACTGGGGGGTGGAGGCGGCGGCGGCGACCCTGTCTCTGGCGGCGATGGCGATGCTCACCTGGATCCTCTTTCTGGAGCGCAACCGCGAGCGCGCCATCCACACCACCGCCATCACCCTCTTTGGGATGGCGTACACCGCGTGGAACCTCGGCCACCTGATGCTCCTCCGTCACCTCCCCCACGGCCGCGGGGCGCTCATCGTCCTCTTCGTCGCCATCTGGACGACCGACACCGGCGCCTACTACGTGGGCAAGAACCTCGGCCGCCACCGCATCTTCCCGGCGGTGAGCCCGAAGAAGACCTGGGAGGGCTCTATCGGCGGCCTCGTCACTGCCATGGTCGCCGCCGCCATCGCCGCCGCCACCGTCTACCCTCCCTTGACCCCGCCCCATGCGGCCCTCCTCGGCCTCGCGGCGGGGATGGCCGGAGAGCTCGGCGACCTCTTCGAGTCGATGCTCAAACGGTCCGCCGGGATCAAAGACTCCTCCCACATCCTCCCCGGCCACGGCGGCCTCCTCGACCGCCTCGACTCCCTCATCTTCGCCGCCCCGGTCTTCTACTACCTGAGCCAGCTCCTGGCGAAATGACGGGACACAACCACGGATGAAGGTCCATCTCGACACGGTCGGTTGCCGCCTGAACCAGGCGGAGATCGAGCTCTATGCACGGCAGCTCGAATCGGCGGGCCACACGGTGGTGGCGACCCCGGCGGAGGCGGATGTGGCGGTGGTGAACACCTGCGCGGTGACCGGGGCAGCGGCGGCGGACTCGCGCAAGAAGCTGCGCCGCGCGGCCGGCGGGGAGACCCGGGTGATCGCCACCGGCTGCTGGGCAACCCTCGCCGCCGCCGAGGCGGCGGCGCTCGCGGCCGGGACGGAGGTGGTCCCCAACGGACGCAAGGACCGCCTCGTCATCGACCTGCTGGGCCTCTCCGGGGCCTCCTTCGTCTCTGCCGCGCCGCGACGCCCCCTGCCCGGGGTGCGCGGCCGCACCCGCGCCTTCATCAAGGTGCAGGATGGGTGTGACCAGCGGTGTGCCTTCTGCGTCACCACCGTGGCCCGTGGCGGCGGCCGCTCCCTCTCGGTGGCCGCGGTGGTCGCCCAGGTGGCGGCGGCGGAGGGGGGCGGGGCGCGGGAGGTGGTCCTCACCGGCGTCCACCTGGGGAGCTGGGGGCGCGACCTGACCCCGCGCCGACGTCTCTCCGACCTCATCGCCGCGCTCCTGGCGCGCACCACGGTGGAGCGGGTCGCCCTCTCCTCCCTGGAGCCGTGGGCGGTCGATGGCGACCTCCTCGCCCTGTGGCGTGACCCGCGCCTCCTGCCACGGCTCCACCTGCCGCTCCAGTCCGGGTGCGCGGCGACCTTGCGACGGATGCGACGGCGGATCACGCCGGAGCGGTTTGCGGAGGTGGTCGCGGCGGCGCGGGCGGCGATCCCGGAGGTGGCGGTCACCACCGATCTGATCGGAGGTTTCCCGGGGGAGTCGGCGGCGGACCACCGGGCGAGCGTCGCCTTCGTCGCCGGCCTGGGGCTGGCCGGCGGCCACTGTTTTCCCTTCTCTCCGCGCCCGGCCACCGCCGCGCAGACCATGGCCGGGCAGGTAGCGCCCCCGCTGCGCAAGGAGCGGGCCGCCGCCCTGCGGGCGGTGGTGGAGGCGAGCGGCCGGGCGTACCGCGACCGCCTCGTGGGGCGCGAGGTCACGGTCCTGTGGGAGTCGTCGCGGCGCGAAGGGGACGGCTACCGCCTCACCGGCCGCAGCCGCCACGGTGTACGGGTGACCGGCCGGTCACCGACACCGCGGACCAACGAGATCGACAAAGTGGTGGTGGAGGCCGTGGACGACCGCGGGGTGGTCGGGCGTGAAACCTTGGCCGCGGATACGGGTCTATAGATTCCGTCATGGGTCTCTACGCCACCGTCTTTACCACCCCCACCTGCGGCTACTGCACGAAGGCGGTGCAGTATCTGAAGCGGCTCGACATCCCGGTGAAGAAGCGCGACATCACCAAGGATCCGCGGGCGCTGGCCGAGTGCCGGCGCCGCTCCGGCGGGACCGCGGTGCCGGTGATCTTGCTCAAGGGCAAGACGATCGTCGGCTTCGACAAGGGCAAGATCGACCGCATCCTCGGGATCGGCTGACCGGTCCCTGTTCGTCCTTCGCTATCATCTCCAAGGGGAGTACAGCGAAGGAGAAGAGCCATGGAACGGCGGAATCGTTGGGTTGAACGGGTGCTCGACGCCTACGGCAGCGGGGTGGAGCTCCTCGGCCACACGACCGACCGCCTGAGCCGTCTGGCACGGCAGGTGGTGCCGGAGGAGCGGGCGTGGCTGAAGCGGCTCCAGGCAGAGACCCACCGGCTGATCGACGCCCACCGGGGTGAGGAGGGGGAGACGCTGCGACCGGCGGTGCGCGCCCTGCACCACGAGGTCGCCCTGTTGGAGGCGGCGGTGGTGGCGCGACGCCTCCGCCACCTGGCGCGCACCGGCGCGTACGAGCCGGCCGGGGAGGCGCTCCTGGCGATCGACGAGACCGTGGAGCAGGCCGCCGCCGCCCTCGGCGACGACCACCCGGAGGTGGAGGTGGCACGCCGCAACCTGCGCACCCTCCTCGACGAGACCCACGAGGAGCTGCGCGCCACCCGCGACGGCGCCACCTGGCTCATGGGGTGCATCGGCCGCTTCCGCGAAGAGGGGGCGGCAGCGGTGTGGCCGCCGTTCCCGGGATCGGAGGAGGTGGCCGTGGAGGAGGATGTGGACGGGATGTGAGGGCGCGCTTTGCGCGCCCGGGAGGTGGGGAGGTAGGGCAGGTCAGCCCTTCGGGCTGGATGTCTGTGCCGCTGTTTCTCGCCCTGAAACGATTTCATTGGGCGCGCAGCGGCCATCCCCCCCCCTACCTCCCTACATCCCTATTTCCCTACCTCCTCGCGGGCGAGCGAAGCGAGCCCGGCCACCGCATCCGCCCATGCAGGCTCGGCGTTGAGCGACGGGACCAGGGTGAACGCCTCGCCGCCGGCGGCGAGGAAGGCGTCTCGGCCGCGGATGCCGATCTCCTCCACGGTCTCCAGGCAGTCGGCGGTGAAGGCGGGAGAGAGGACCGCCAAACGTCGGACGCCGCGCTCGGCGAGGGCCACGATGGTCTTGTCGGTGGCCGGGCCGATCCACGGGATGCGGCCGAAGCGGGATTGGAAGGCGGTGGTCGAGCCCCCCTCCGCCACCACGAGGGCGTCGCACAAAGCGCGGCTGGTGGCGAGGCACTGGGCCCGATAACAGAGTCGACGGCACCCATCGTCGCCGTCGCAGCAGCCGTTGGTGAGGCAGCGGCCGGTGGGGTCGGAGCGGCGGATCTGCCGCTCCGGCAGGCCGTGGTAGCTGAACAGGAGGAAGTCCGGCTGCGCCTGCTCCAGCACCGGCCGCGCCACCGCCGCCCACGCCGCGATAAAGGCGGGGTGGGCGTAGTAGGGGAGGATCGCCTCGATGTGGGGCGGATCCCAGAGGCGGCCGGCGACCCGGTAGACCTCCTCCAGGATCGCGCCGGTGGTGGAGGCGGCAAACTGGGGGTAGAGGGGCAGGAGGCGGATCCGCCGCACCCCCTTGTCACAGAGCTCGCCGACGGCGGTGGCCAGGCTCGGCTCGCCGTAGCGCATCCCCAGGGCGACCGGGGTATCCGGGCCGAGGTGTGCCGCCACCTGTTCGGCAAGGGAGCGGCCGTGGACCAGCAGCGGTGACCCCTCGGGGAGCCACACCTTGCGGTACTGCTCCGCCACCCGTCGCGGCCGGAAGGGGAGGATGATCAGGTTGAGCAGGGCCGCGCGCCCCACCGGGTTCATGTCGAGCACCCGGCGGTCGCCGAGGAAGGCGCGCAGGAAGCGACGGATCGCCCGGGGCGTCGGCGCCTCGGGGGTGCCGAGGTTGGCCAGGAGGAGACCGGTGGTGACGGAGGACATGGTGGGCAGCGAGAGAACGAGGGCGCGCGTCCGGCATCCTCCCTGCTTCCCCCCAACGGTTCAACCGCGCGGCCGCGGGCGACGCATAACCTTGATCAGCGACACGAAAATCCACGACAATGACCCCTTCGCGGTCGCTCCCCGCGGCCCCCTCTTCCCCACCATCGAGGCCATGCCCATGTTGATCGAGCTCGACGCCGTTCGCTCCCTCTACGACTCCCTGGAGGCGACCCACAGCGCCATGCGCGCCAAGCTGGGGCGACCCCTGACCCTGGCGGAGAAGGTCCTCTTCTCCCACATGGATGACCCCACCGCGGTCGACTACGAGCGCGGTACCACCGACCTGCTGCTGCGCCCCGACCGGGTGGCGATGCAGGATGCCACCGCCCAGATGGCGATCCTCCAGTTCATGACCGCCGGCTTGCCGACCACCGCGGTGCCCTCGACGGTCCACTGCGACCACCTGATCCAGGCCCACAGCGGCGCCGGCGCCGACATGCCGATCGCCCTGGACACCAACCGCGAGGTGTACGACTTCCTCCACTCCGCCGCCATGAAGTACGGCATGGGGTTCTGGAAGCCGGGCGCCGGGATCATCCACCAGGTGGTCCTGGAGAACTACGCGGTGCCGGGGATGATGATGGTGGGGACCGACTCCCACACCCCGAACGCCGGCGGCCTCGGGATGATCGCCATCGGCGTCGGCGGCGCCGACGCGGTGGACGTGATGACCGGCCAGGGATTCGGCACCCGCGCCCCGAAGCTCATCGGCATCAAGCTGACCGGCAAGCTCTCCGGCTGGACCTCGCCGAAGGACGTGATCCTGAAGGTGGCGCAGCTCCTCACGGTGAAGGGCGGCACCGGCAAGATCGTCGAGTACTTCGGCGACGGCGCCGAGGCGATCTCCTGCACCGGCAAGGCGACGATCACCAACATGGGGGCGGAGATCGGCGCCACCTGTTCGATGTTCAACTACGACGACGCCATGGGGCGCTACCTGCGCGCCACCGAGCGGGGTGAGGTGGCGGAGCTCGCCGACGCCCACCGGGCGGCGCTGCGCTCCGACGCGGAGGTCCACGCCGACCCGGCCTCCTTCTACGACGAGGTGGTGGAGATCAACCTCTCCGAGCTGGAGCCGCAGATCGTCGGCCCGCACACCCCGGACCTCGGCCGCCCGGTCTCCCAGTGGGGCGCGGACACCGAGGCGAACGGCTGGCCCACGGAGATCTCCGCGGCGCTGATCGGTTCGTGCACCAACTCCTCCTACGAGGACCTCACCCGCGCCGTCTCCATCGCCCGCCAGGCGGCGGCCCACGGCCTGAAGGCGAAGGCGGACTTCTTCGTCTCCCCAGGCTCCGACCGGGTACAGGCGACCATCGACCGCGATGGCCTCACCGCCGACTTCGAGAAGGTGGGCGGGGTCGTCCTGGCCAACGCCTGCGGGCCGTGCATCGGCCAGTGGAAGCGCGACGACGGCGACGGGGTGAACACGATCATCACCTCGTTCAACCGCAACTTCAAAAAGCGCGCCGACGGCAACCCGGACACCCAGGCCTTCATCGGCTCCCCCGAGGTGGTGGTGGCGGCGGCGATCGCCGGGACCACCAAGTTCAACCCGGCAACCGACGAGTTGGAGGGGGCCGACGGGGTACGCTTCCGGCTGGAGCCGCCGTCCGGCGTCGAGCTTCCGGAGAGCGGCTTCGCCACCAAGGAGGGCGGCTACGTCGCCCCCACGAACAGCGGCGAGGTGGTGGTCTCCCCGACGAGCGAGCGCATCGCCCTGCTGGAGCCCTTTGGGCCGCGCGACCCGGCAAAGGACTTCCAGGACCTGCCGATCCTGGTCAAGGCCCTCGGCAAGTGCACCACCGACCACGTCTCCCCGGCCGGCCCGTGGCTCCGCTTCCGCGGCCACCTCGATAACATCTCCAACAACATGTACATCGGGGCGATCAACGCCTTTACCGAGGAGGCGGGCAAGGGGATGAACGTCCTCACCGGCGAGACCGGCGTCGACTATAACCAGATCGCCCGCGACTACAAGGCCAAGGGGCTCGGCTGGGTGGTCATCGCCGACGAGAACTACGGCGAGGGGAGCTCCCGCGAGCACGCCGCCATGGAGCCCCGCCACCTCGGCTGCCGCGCCATTGTCGCCCGCTCCTTTGCCCGCATCGCGGAGGCGAACCTGAAGAAGCAGGGGATCCTGCCCCTCTGGTTCAAGAACAAGGCGGACTACGACCTCTTCCAGGAAAGGGACCGCGTCACCCTCAACGACATGGCATCCCTCGCCCCCGGCAAGGAGGTCACCCTCACCGTGACCCACGAGGACGGCTCCACCGACACGGTGGCGTGCAGCCACACCCTGAACCAGGAGCAGATCGACTGGTTTGATGCCGGCTCAGCCCTCAACTACCTGGCGCAGCAGCGGCAGGCGGGGTAGCCCCCGCCGCGGGTGGAAGGGGGGACAGACCACGCGGCGCCCCCCTCCACCCCGCGGGTGGTCCGGGGCAGGGTCCCTACTCTACCTGCTGGGCACGGTGGCGGGTGAGGTCCGGCCGCTGCGGCCGGCGCAGGGTCTGCTGACGGATGACCAGGGAGTTGGCATCGAGGATGGCGTGCGGCAGGAGGTCGTCGCCGCCCCGGTCGGAGAGGTTGGCCACCCCCCGCTCCAGGGTGCGGGCGAGGATCACCCCCGGGAGGAGGTCTTCGGCCACGTCGACGATGAGCGCCTCGGTGGTGGTGATCCGATCGGCCATCTCGTTGACGAGCTCGCCGTAGAAGTTGATGCCGTCGAGGATCCCGAAGGCGACGTTCTCCCCGTGGTCCATGACCGCCTCGGCAAAGTCGAGACGCGCCTGGATCACGAAGGCGGGGATCCGCAGGGGACAGAAGATGACCTCTACCCCCTTGCCGCAATCAAACTTCGGGCCGGCCCGCGCCCCTCGCGGCGCCCCTAGCGCCGCCGTCAAGAGGATCGCCGCAACCACCACACACCCCTGCGTGGGAGACATGATCCGTCTCCTGGCCGCCGTGGTCTGATCGTCCTGCTTCCTTACCGGGCCGGGAGCGGGGCGACCGCCGCCCCCCACCCGATATCTTCCATTGCCGTCGAGGACATGCGCTCTATCAGTAGATCAGGGTGATCGCCGAGGAGACCGCACCGGCGCCGGGGCAGGCGAGAAGGACACGGTCGCCGCGCACAATCGCCTCCTCCCCCACCGCGTGGGCAAAGGCCATGGGGAGGGAGGCCGAGGCGGTGTTCCCGAAGAAG
>JAJRSX010000023.1 GCA_024278555.1 bacterium
AGGACCTGGAAGCCGTTGCAGATGCCGATCACCAGGCCGCCGCCGTTGGCGAAGTCGGCCACCGCCGCCATCACCGGCGACAGGCGCGCGATGGCGCCGGCGCGCAGGTAGTCGCCGTAGGAGAAGCCGCCGGGGACGATGACGCAGTCGAGGTCCGGCAGGCGCGCCTCCTTGTGCCACAGGTAGACCGCCTCGCCACCGACCAGATGCTTGGCCACGTGGTAGCAGTCGTGGTCGCAGTTGGAGCCGGGGAAGACGACGATGCCGAAGTTCATGAAACCAGCTCTCAGCTTTCAGTGATCCGCTTGCAGCCCGATCGGAATGGATGGTCTCTTGCACCTCTCGCCCGCGGGTGCTTCTGTCGTGAACCTGTGGACCGCGCGCGAGGGGCGGGAGCGCACTTACGCAATCTCGAAGGTGTACTCCTCGATCACCGTGTTCGCGAGAAGCCGCTCGCACATGTCACGCACCTGCGCCTCCTGCTCCCCGCGGGGGCCGTCGGCAAGGTCGATCTCCACCAGCTTGCCCATCCGCACCTGCTCGACGCCCTGAAAGCCGAGGGAGTCGAGGGCGTGGCGCACCGCCTTGCCCTGGGGGTCGAGGACCCCCTGCTTGAGGGTGATGTGGATTCTTGCTTTCGCCATCGGGATCGCCTTGAGAATGGAGTCAGTTGTCGAGCAGCGGACCGAACGGCCCGGCCCCGGCGCACCTGTCGAGCCCCGAAGGCCTAGTCGGCGAGGACCCGCGCCAGGACCTCCTGGTAGGTCTCTTCCACGTCACCGAGGTCGTGGCGGAAGCGGTCCTTGTCCTTCTTCTCGCCGGTGGCCATGTCCCACAACCGCATGGTGTCGGGGCAGATCTCATCACCCAGGGTGAGGCGACCGTCGGCGTCGTGGCCGAGCTCGATCTTAAAGTCGATCAGCTCCAGGCCGCGCTCGGCAAAGAAGGCGGTGAGCAGGTCGGCGATGCGGCCGGTGACCTCCTTCACCTGCGCCAGCTCCGCCGCCTCCACCAGCCCGAGGGCGAGGATGTGGTCGTCGGTGAGGAGGGGGTCGCCGAGTTCGTCGCTCTTCAGGCTGAACTCGATGATCCGCTGTTTCGCCGCGGTCCCCTCGGCAACGCCGAGGCGCTTGGCGAGGGAGCCGGCGATGCGGTTTCTCACGATCACCTCGATCGGCAGCATGGTCAGCCGCTGCACCACCATCCGCCGGTCGTCGGTCCGCTCCACGAAGTGGGTGTGGATGCCGTGCTCCTCCAGGTAGCGGAAGAGGTACTCCGACATGCGGTTGTTCACCACCCCCTTGTCGTGGATGGTGCCGCGCTTCTGGGCGTTGAAGGCGGTGGCGTCGTCCTTGAAGTGCTGCACCAGGAGGCGGGGATCGTCGGTGGCGTAGAGGGTCTTGGCCTTGCCCTCGTAGAGCTGTTCGCGCGTTTCCATCAGTAGAGTTTCTCCACGGCGGTGGCGTCGACCCAACCGGTGCGCTCGCCCGCCAGCTTCACCTGCACCCACCCGGGCAGCTCACCTGTGACCTCCAGCAGGTCGCCCGGCCCCACCTGCGCCACCGACGCGGTACGGCGGTCGGCGCCGGCGCGAATCTCCAGGGGTCTGCCCACCTTGACGTTGCCGCTCACCGGCCGGATCTCCCGCGGCGGCCGCGGGTCCACCGGCAGGCTCAGCCGGTCGGTGAAGTCGATGCCGAAGCCGCCCTCGTGGATCCGCACCCGCAGGGGGACCTCGCGCACCGCCAGCTTCGGCGAGATCACCAGGGTCCGCGTCACCTCGACCACCTGGCCGGGGGCGAGGAGGGCGATCGGCCGGTCGAGGCCGCGCACCGCCACCCCGGCCACCTCCACCGGGGTGAGCTCCACCTGCACGTCGCGCGCCGGGCCGGCGCCGCCGTTGCGCACCGCCACCGCCACGTCCACCGCCTCGCCGAGCTGGATGACGCCGTCACCGTTGCCCACCGAGTCGCCGCTCATGTCGTCCACCACCCGGGCGCTGTAGAGGAACTCGGGCCGCGGCAGGGCATCGACCTGCAACACCCCCTCGACCCCGCGCGGCACGTAGCCGGCCGCCTCGCTGAACTCGATGGAGAAGGGGATCTCTCCCACCGCCAGGTCGACCGGCAGGTCGATGGTCTCGGTCCACTCGCGGCGGCTCGCCGGGGCGACGCGGCCGAAGTAGTAGGTGCGGCCGTCGAGGGCCGGGTGGGGGGAGGTGAGACGCGCCTTGGTACGGAAGAGGTCGCCCTTGCCGCGGTTGTAGAGGACCACGGTGATGGAGAGGCGATCGCCCGCCACCACCTGGCCGTTCTTCGGCGACGAGCGCACCTCGGCGACCGGATAGGGGGGCAGGTCGTTGCGGCCGATCGACCAGTCGAGGTCCATCCCCTGGGCGCGCAGGCGGGCCACCGCCAGGAGGTCGTCGACGCCGCCGGTGGGCACCAGGGTGGCACCATCGTGGGTCGCCACCGCCAGGGTGGAGCCGTCAGCGGCGATGGCAACACCGCAGCCGTCGGCCACCGGCTGCCACCGCTCTACCAGCTTGCCGGAGGGGATCTCCCAGAGGATCGCCTCACCGTCCTCGGCGGCCGAGAGCAGGGAGCGGCCGTCGTCACCGAAGCGCAGGGCCCGCACCCACGTCTTGTGGCCCTCCAGGGCGGCGAGCTCGCCGCCGCTCTCCAGGTCCCAGAGGCGGATGGCGTTGTAGTTCTCCATCGCGAAGGTGCGGCCACCCGGATCGATCGCCGCCGCGTCGCCCCACACATCGGGGAAGGTGTAGCGGCGCAGGAGGCGGCCGGTGGCGAGGTCGTACTGGCGCAGGGACTTGTCCCAGCCGCCGCTCCACACCCGCTTGGCGTCGGCAAAGACGAAGCTCACCGCGCCGCCGTGGCGCGGCAGGGTGGAGACCCGGGTCCCGGTCTCGGCGGTCCACAGGGAGACACCGCCGCCCTTGTCACCGACCACCAGGAGGCGACCATCGGGGGTGAAGGCGAGGGCGGTGATCGGCGCCACGCCGGCGGCCAACCGCTGGCTGACCCGCTGGCTGCCGAGGTCCCACACCCACACCTGACCACTCCCGTCGCCCACCGCCGCCAGGCGGCCGCCGTGGGCAACGGCCACCGCGTACGGCCCCTTGCCGAGGGGGCCGAGGCGGGCGACCCGGCCGTCGACGCCCTGACGGGCGAGGAGGTGGCCGCGATCGGCGTAGAGGACGCCGCCGTCCGGGAGGAGGGCGAGGAGCGGCCCGCACGGCGCCACGTCGCGGAGCTGGCGCATGCCGAGGCCGGGACCGCCGGCGGAGCCGAGGGACTCGACCTCCGCGTGCAAATGGGCAGGAGCCGCGGCGGTTGCCGCCGCCTCACCCGCCGGCGCCTTGCGGTGCCAGAAGCGGAGGCGGGCAAACCGTCCCTCCTTGCTGTGGCCCGCCACCCCGGGTGCCACCTCCGCCTGCGGGTGAACAACGCCATCGGCGGTGGCCACGCCGGCGGTGGCCACGGCGCCTTCGGCGACCGCCTCGGTCGCCGGCGCCGGCGCCGCCGTCTGGTGGCGGTGGAAGCGCTCAAACCGCGCGCAGCCGGCCGCCATCGTGGCCACCAGAACAAAGACAAAGAGAGAACGCAGAGGCAGTTTAGACACGCAGATCACCAGAAAAAATTAGGCGCGCGAGCCTCCCGCACGGCCGACCCTAGTGTCAAGCCGGACGAGGGTCTCCACCATCGTCGGCCCTGATCTTTTCGTCACGGCCACGGAAGGACACGGAAGGGGCGAGAGCGCACGGCGGGCGGGTGGAGAACCAGGTAGCGCCTACCGTGTTTCGAGCAGCCACAGAGTCCGGCTCTCTCACGCAACCCAACAGACCCTCCCTACTTCCGTACCCTTCCGTGGGTTCCGTGGCCAACAAAGCACCTTCCAGGCCGTTGCGGTCCGCTTGCCCCCACCGGTGACGCCAGCCCCCCGCCCCTCTACGCCTCGGCGGGAGAATTCAGTGGGGCGCGGGCAGGGCGCGCATCACCTCGGCCACCGCCGCCCGGGCGAGGTCGTCGGGGGTGTCGTCGAGGTCGTTGAGGGTCCGCACCAGGGCCCCCCGGACCCGGTTGCGCCAGACGAGATGGCCGTCACGCAGGTCGTGGAGGCTCACCTCGATCGACACGGTCACTGCATTCTTCAGCTCGTCGGTGCGCGGCTCGTCCCACTCACCCACCGTGGTCAGCAGGAGGAGGTCGGCTCGCAACACCCGGCGCAGGGTGGCGCGGTCGAGACGCGCCGCTCCGGCGAGGGTGGCCTCCACCTCCCCCCGCCCCTCCTCCGGGGCGAGGCGGTAGCCGGCACGGGCCAGGCGCGCCACCTCGGCGCCACGCACCGCCTCCAGGATCTCACCACGGTGGACCTCCCCGCGATCGAGCCGCATCTCCTTCAGATCGAGGCGAATCCGATGGCGGAAGGCAAAGCGGGCGTTGGCCGGCGCCGACGGCGTCACCACCGCCACCACCGGCGCCGCCTGCTCGCCGGCCGGCGGCGCGTGGCCGCAGGCGGTGAGCACAAGGGCGAGACAGACGAGGATGGATGGGCAACGAGTCATGGCGCCAGTAGAGAGGATCGGGACGGCGGACCGCAAGGGTCGGAGCAGGCGCCGGAAGGCAATTGTCGCGCGGAGATGGGATGAGGAGGCCGCTCTCCTCGCGGGCTCAGGTTCTCACCTGGCTCAATGCTAACCACGGGCTCGGAGCCCACAAGCAAAGGAGAGCGACCATGAAGCGGGCTACCAC
>JAJRSX010000024.1 GCA_024278555.1 bacterium
ACGAAAAAGAAGAAGACCAAGACCCCCCTCAGCCCGAAGGACAAGCAGCAGGTCGATGCCCGTCTGCGCCGGGCGCGGGAGCGGCTGAAGGCCGCCCACGAGGCCAAGGACAAGGTGAAGGCACGCCAGGCCCGCGGCGTCGTGCGCCGGACGAAGCGTGACCAGCGGCGTATCGCCCAGATGGTCGCGGCCGAGGCCGCGGCCGCCGCCGCCGAGGCGAAGGCCGCCGCCGCGGAATAGTCCGCATGGCGCAGGAGGCATCTGCCGCTCGGCTCCTTGTTATGGGTAGGAGCCGACTCCGGCCGGCGATCGGGGCCGCCAGGGCCGGTGCGGCCGGCGGGGCGGTATCGCGAGCAGGAGCTCGCTCCTACCGCAGTGGCCGCGGGTACGGTGGTCGGCCGGCCGTCCTCTCCCTCCGTTCGTCCTGTTGCGTGACGGGCCCCGATGAGACATGGGGGGCGGCCGGGTGACTCGGCGCGGGGTCTACCCGGAGATCGAGCCGTACCGGTTCGGATGGCTCCAGGTGGGGGGGCCGCACCGCCTCTACTACGAAGAGTGCGGCAACCCCGAAGGTAGGCCGATCCTCTTTGTCCACGGCGGCCCGGGCGCCGGCTGCGACCCCTGGTGCCGCCGCCTCTTCGACCCGGCGGCGTACCGCATCTGCCTCTTCGACCAGCGCGGCGCCGGCCGCTCCACCCCCCACGCCTCCCTGGAGCAGAACACCTCCGCCGACCTCGTCGCCGACATCGAGCGCCTCCGCCACCACCTCGCCGTCGACCGGTGGGTCGTCTTCGGCGGCTCGTGGGGGTCGACCCTGTCGCTGCTCTATGCCGAGGCCCACCCGGCGCGGGTGGCGGCTCTCATCCTCCGCGGCATCTTCCTCTGCCGGCCGCGCGACATCCGCTGGTACTACCAAGACGGCGCCAGCCGCATCTACCCGGACGCCTGGGAGCACTTCCTCGCCCCCATCCCTGAGGTGGAGCGCGACGACCTGGTGGCCGCCTACTACCGCCGGCTCACCAGCGAGGACCCGGCGGAACAACTGGAGGCGGCGCGCGCCTGGTCGGTGTGGGAGGGGGCGACCTCGAAGCTCCTGCCGAGCGACGCCCTTGTCGCCACCTTTGCCGAGGACGCCTTTGCCACCGCCCTGGCGCGCATCGAGTGCCACTACTTCCATCACGACAGCTTCCTCGCGGAAGACCAGATCCTCCGCGACATCGATCGCATCCGCCACATCCCGGCGGTGATCGTCCAGGGGCGCTACGACCTTCCGTGTCCCATGGAAGATGCGTGGGCACTGCACCGCGCCTGGCCCGAGGCCGACCTCGAGATCATCCCCGACGCCGTCCACTCCGCCACCGAGCCGGGGATCACCGACGCCCTCATCCGCGCCACCGACCGCTTCCGGGGGTAGGGGCAATACCACGAAGGGCACGAATGGGGCGAAGGGGGAACTGCTCAACGCAAAGACGCGAAGACGCCAGGGCGCAAGGGGAGAATAGCTGAGGGGAGGCGTCGTCGGTGGTGGGCCGAGAATACGTGCCGAGTGGGTTTTTTGACGCAGAGAGGCAGAGAGGCGGAGGGGGGGCGATCGGGCTGCGAAGAGGTTTGGGCGCGGCGGGCAGCGAGGAGGATGGCGTCCAGGGGACTGCCATCCGCCGTGCGTCGGCGAGCTTTCGAGACCCTCCATCCTGTGGTGGAAGCCCGGCCCCTCCATTTGCGGCTTTGACGGGGCGATCTTTACTGGGTACGTTTTGTAAAGACGGATTGACTTTGGGAGACTTAAATGACAATCGCCGCCGTATCGACAAAAGGGCAGATTACCCTGCCATTGGGGTTGCGGAAGAAGTTAGGGATCGAACCCCACGACCGGGTGGTGATCGAGAGCGTCGACGACGCCATCGTCATCCGGCCGGTACGGGATTTCATGGAGTTGCAAGGCTTCCTCGGCCCCGCCCGCCCCGAGGGCGATGAGAAGACCGCTGTAGAGACGACGGCGGCGGCTCGCGCCCTGGGGAGAGAGGGGTGAAGCGGGTCTACGCAGACAGCAACGTCTTCCTCCGCTTTCTCGCCGTGGATGATGCGGGCCAGCACGAAAAGGCGGCGAGTCTCTTCCGGAAGGCGATCGGGGGGAAGATCTCCCTCGTGACCGGACCACCGGTCCTCTTTGAGGTCGCCTGGACCCTGCGTTCTGCCTACGACCTCGATCGAGAGTCGGTTCTCGATGTGGTGGAACGGATTATCGCCATGCCGGGGTTGGAGCTCACCGATGCCGTGGTGGTGAGCGGAGCGGTCTCAGTTGCGCGGCAACACGGCCTCGACTTTGCGGACGCCTACGTCGTCGCCAACGCCCATGATGCGCACGCCACCGCTATCGCCACCTTCAACGTCCGACACTTCAAGAAGAGCGGTCTGGCAGTGCATCCTCTGTGAATGTGGGCAGAACCACGAATGGCACGAAGGGCGCGAAACGCAAAGACGCCAAGGCACCAAGGCGCAAAGAGGGGGGGCGGGGGGGGTGGTGTGAGGTGGGCAGGGGGCAGCCTTGAAGGCGGGGTTCACCACAGAGGGCGCTGAGGAGGGGGGTAGGCGGGGGAGGGGGTCATCGAGGCTGGCCTCAGGGATGGCGGGGGCCTTGAAGGCCGGGTTGGCAGCAGATCACGCAGATTTACGCAGATGGGTGGCGATCGCGGGACCGGCGGCGTGTGAGCTGCGAAGAAGGACAGGTCTGCCTAGTAGGGGAACCGCCAGCCGCAAATGGACGCGGATGGGGGGATGGACGGGTGGCGTCGCGGGCGGCCAAACAGGACTGCCGGCGGCCTCGCGCATGGCGCGGGCTGGACGATGCCGGAACCTGGAAGGCGTTCTCACAGTCGGGCGATACACGGGATGCCGAGCTGCCTTCAATCATGTCGTGGGGTGATGCTATAAGGTAAAGAACAGACCCCGAGGCTATAAGGTAAAGAACAGACCCCGAGGCTAAAGAACAGACCCCGAGGCTACGGTGGCGGGGCAGGGTGGAGCAGGTCGCGGGCGAGGTGGAGGTCGTCGGCGGCGTAAGCCGCGCCCCCTCTTTCCGTGCCCTTCCGTGGATTCCGTGGCCATTGGTCGCCTTCAGGGCCCACCCCCTCTGCCGGTTTTCCTCCGGTGACACCCAGCCGTGGCCCCCATCGCCGGGTCGCCTGCATGGTCGGGCGGCGGCGTGTACAATGCCTCCCCCTTTTTGGAGATGGAGCCACTATGAGCAGCGATCCGACGCCGCACGATGACATCCCCGCCCCGATCCTCGAGGGGGTTGCGCCGCCGCCCTTTGTGGGGCGGGAGGGCGAGGTAGCCGACCTTGGGCGGGCCCTGGCCGAGGCGCGGCAGGTGGTGGTCCATGGCGAGGCCGGGGTCGGGAAGTCGGCCCTCGTCGGGGCGGTGCTGGAGCTCGTGGAGGCCAGCGAGGAGGGGATCGAGCGGATCGAATTCTCCTTCCACGGGGCGCCATCGACGGCGGTCCTGGCGGCGCAGGTCGAGGGGTACCTGGCGCGTACCAACACCGCGCCGCCGGAGCTGGCCGGGAACGCCTGGACCGAGCGCGATGCGGTCGAGCGGCTGCCGGAGCTGGGCGCGATGCTGAACGACGAGGCCTATCGGCGACTGGTCGTGGCGATCCACAACGGGGAGGTGGTGGAGGATGAGGCGGCGCCGTACCTGCCGGAGGAGCGGCAGGCGATCCGCGATTTTCTCGGCCACCTTGTTGGCGCGCCCGTGCGCCTCCTGGTGACCGCCCGTACCGGTGCGGAGTCCCTGATCGACGGGGGGGTGAGGCGTGTCGCGGTGACCGGGGTGGAGGGCGACGGGCGTGGCGAGATGCTGCACACCTACTGCGCCTACTTCGAGTCGTTGCGGGACCTGGAGGAGGGCAGCGAAGCCAATCGCAACGCCCTCATTGATCTCCTCGCCGGCCACCCCCTGGCGACCCGCATGGCGGCCTTCTGCCTCGGACACCTCGACCTGGCGGAGGTGGTGGACGGCATCAAGGCGCGGTTGGCGGCGATCGTGGAGAACAAGGCGCCGCTCCCCAGTCCCCTGGTCGGCGCCGCCCTCGGCCTCGCCCTCGATACCCTGCCCGAGAGCCGGCGGGCGTCCATGATGATGATCGGCGTCCTGCGCGGTACCTTCTGGGAGCGGAGCCTGATGGGCTTCGTGCAGGGTGAGGAGTTCCCCTCGGAGGTAATCCAGGACCGCTCCGATGAGACCCTGGAGGCGGCGATTCGCCACGCCGGCGAGCTTGGGGTGGTGAGCCCCGATCCGGATCGCTTCTTTGTCCTCCACCCGCATCCGGCGGCCCAAGACACCCTGATCGCCCTCTGGCCGGTGGCCCACGAAGGCGATCAGCTCCGAGCCCTGGAGGTGTACGCGGCCCGCTACTGGTCGTCGGCGGCCGACGCCCTGCGTACCCAGGGGCTGCCGGATCAGGAGCTCATCCCCCACATCCTCGCCTTCTGCGGGGTCGAGGAGGCGAACCTGCGCCACGCCCTCGCCCTGGCCGAGGAGAACGATCTGTGGGAGGAGGCGCGGCCGCTCCTCTTTATCCTCCTCAACGTCTGGCAGCGGAGCCACCGGACCCACGACTCCGCCCGCCTGCGCCACCACTGGCTGGACCTCCTCTCCCACGCCGACGCCCGGCCGCTGCACCGCGACAACCCGAAGGCGATGGACCTGTGGCGCTTCCTCTGGGGCCACGAGGCGAACTGGCTTCTCAGCCGGGGGGAGTACGAGCGGGCCGAGCAGATCCACCTGAAGGTGGCGGAGGAGGAGGAGGGGCGCGAGGAGCCCGATCTCGGGACCACGACCCCGATCGATGAGGAGTTGC
>JAJRSX010000025.1 GCA_024278555.1 bacterium
CGGCCAAGCCCCCCCTCCCCCCCGCCGCCCTCACCCTCCCCGCCTCGCTCCACGAGCGGCTGATAGCGGCGGCGCGCCTCAACGCCTTCACCGAGATCGACGCCCTACTCACCGAGGTGGCGGCCACCGGCGACCGCGGCGAGGTCCTCGCCGCCCACCTGCGGACCCTGCTCGATCGCTACGACAGCGACGCCATCCTCACCACCCTGGAGCGTGTGACCCATGGCTGACCCCCCTCCCACGGCGCTGCCCGGCGCCAAGATCCTCATCGTCGACGACACCCCGGCGAACCTCGACCTCCTGCGCGACATCCTCGCCCCGATGGGCTACCGGATCTTCTTCGCCACCGGCGGCGAGCAGGCGGTGCGGGTGGCGACCGATGCCCTCCCCGACCTGATCCTGCTCGATGTGAACATGCCGCAGGTGGACGGCTTCGAGACCTGCACCCGGCTGAAGAGGGTGGAGGGGGTGGCGGAGATCCCGGTGATCTTCGTCACCGCCCGCACCGACGTGGACGACCTCGCCCGCGGCTTCGCGGTCGGCGGGGTCGACTACATCACCAAGCCGATCAAGCAGCCGGAGGTGGAGGCGCGGGTGCGCACCCACCTGCGAATCCAGGGGCTGATCGCCGAGCTGCGCGAGCTCAACGCCACCAAGGACCGCTTCTTCTCCATCCTCGCCAAGGAGCTGCGGCCGGCGGTCGCCGCCCTCGCCGAGGCGGGGACGACCCTGCACGGGGCCGCCCGCCACGACCACCCGGCGCCGCCGCCGGGGGAGCTCCTGGCAATCACCGACGGCGCCGAGTCGGTCCTCACCCTCATGGAGAACCTCCTCGAGTGGCCGCGGGTGGGGCGGGGGCAGAAGCTCGACCTCTACGACTCCCCGGTCACCGATGCCACCCTGGCGAGCCTCGCCGACGGGCTGCCCGAGCTGCGCTTCCTCTCCCTCGCCGACACCCGGGTGACCGACGCCGGCCTGGCCCACGTGGCGCGCCTCACCGGCCTGCATGAGCTCCACCTCGACAACACCCCGGTGACCGACACCGGCGTCACCCAGCTCACCCCGCTGACCGACCTGCGCATCCTCGACCTGAAGGGGACGCGGGTGACCGACGCCGGCCTGGCGATCGTCCGCTCCTTCCCCCGACTCCAGGCCCTCTACCTCACCCGCGCCCCGATCACCGACGCCGGCCTGGCCCACGTGGCGACCCTGGCCGACCTGCGCACCCTGATCCTCTGGGACACCCCGATCACCGACGCGGGGCTCGACCACCTGCGCGGCCTCACCCGCCTCACCGACCTCATCTTATGGAGCACCCAGGTCACCGACGCCGGCGTCGCCGCCCTCGCCGAGGCCCTACCGGAGTGCGACATCAGCGCCCACATGGCCGGGTAGGGGCGAGCGGACAGCGGACAGCCTTCAGCGGTCAGCTTGCAGGTGACCCGAGGGGTAGCGTCATCGGCGGCGCGAGGGGGGAGCAGGTGGCGGCCTTGAAGGCGGGACCACGCGAAGAGGCGAGGGCGCGCAGGTCTCATCTCGAACTGCGGACGGCGCATGTGCCACGACTGGGACTCCAGCTTGCCTGGCGGGAATTGGCCACGGAATCCACGGAAGCACACGGAAGGGGCGAGAGCGCACCGCGAGGGCAAGAAAACGAGGTGACGCCTACCGTGTTTCGAGGAGGAAAGGGGTCCGGAACTCTTGCTCAAGAAACATTGGGGTCACAAGAAACATTGGGGTCAGGCTTGCAAACTTGCAAGTTTGCCCATTGATGGACAACAGCGAGGTCCAAACTTGCAAGCCTGACCCCAATTCCGGGCGTCGCCGCCCTCGCCGAGGCCCTACCGGAGTGCGACATCAGCGCCCACATGGCCGAGTGAGGGGGGGGGCGGACAGCGATCAGCCGTCAGCGGTCAGCTTGCAGGGGACCAAGGGAGGCGTCATTGGCGGCGCGAGGGGGGAGTAGGTGGCGGCCCTGAAGGCGGGACCACGCGAAGACGCGAGGGCACGAAGGTCTCATCTCGAACTACGGACGGCACAAGCGCCAGAACTGGAACTCCATCTTGCCTGGCAGGGAATTGGCCACGGAATCCACGGAAGGGCACGGAAGGGGCGAGAGCGCACCGCGAGGGCAAGAAAACGAGGTGACGCCTACCGTGTTTCGAGGAGGAAAGGGGTCCGGAACTCTCGCTCAACCCAGCGGAAGCCCCCTACTTCCGTGCCCTTCCGTGGGTTCCGTGGCTAAAAACCCGCCTTCCAGGCGCGTTGCGGGCCGGTTGGCGGCACCGGTGACGGCAGACTGGAGGCGCCCACTATTCGCGTCCATTCGCGCCCTATTTGCGGCTTGATCTATGGATTGGCCTTCCGGGCCACGTCCCAACTGCGTTGCAGCACTGGTGAGGCCCTCGTCCCGTTGTCATATGTGGCGCTCGTAGCTACATTCTCTCCATGCGTGTGGCCGGTATTCGTGAGGTGAAGAATCAGTTGAGTGCCTTTTTGCGCCTCGTGCGCGAGGGCGAGACGGTGCTCATCAGCGACCGGGGCAAGGTCGTCGCCCAGCTCCTGCCGCCCCCCGCCTACCCGACCTCACCCTACGAGGGGGAGGTCGAGGCGCTCCACCGCCTGGCGCGGGCCGGGATTCTCCGCGTCGGCAGCGGTGAGCCCGCCAGCGTCCACGAGCCGCCGGTGGCGCTGCCCGAGGGGGAGGTCGATCTCGACGCGGTGCTGGACGAGACCCGGAGCGAACGGGGTCTCGGGTGATCTACCTCGACACCAGCGTCTTGCTCCAGCTCTATCTCCGCCAGCCACGGGCGGAGGAGGCACGAGCGATCCTGGCGACGAACGAGCCCAAGGTCGCCTCCTGGCTCCTCGCCGTGGAGGCGGTGGTGGTCCTGCGTCGCGCCCTCGGCGACGCGGCGGGTGCACTGCTCACCCGCCTCGACCTGGACCTGAAGGCCCTCTCCCTCGTGGACCGCCTCTCTGAGGTCGCCGAGCGGGTGCGCCAAGACCCCCGTCTCGCCCACTGCCGCAGCCTCGATGCCCTGCACGTCGCCACCGCCCTCGAGCTTCAGGCGATGGCCGGCCACGCGGTGCGCCTCGCCACCTTTGACAGCCGCCTCGCCGCGGTGGCACGCGAGGTGGGGCTCACCGTCGTCGGGTGAGGCGCCCTCCCGGCCGTTGCCCCTACCGCCCCCTTTTTGCCCCGCGCTTGCGCGGCATAAAGGCGATGGCGGCGACCTCCGCGTAGGTGGAGGCGAAGTGGACGGTGAGCCCCTCCGTGATGTGGTCGGGGAGCTCCTCCACGTCGCCCCGGTTGGCCTCCGGGAGGATGAGCTCGTGGATGCGCACCCGGCGGGCGGCGATCACCTTTTCGCGGATGCCGCCCACCGGCAAGACCTGGCCGGTGAGGGTGAGCTCGCCGGTCATCGCCAAGGGTCGGGCGATCTTCTTGTTGCGCGCCAGCGACAGGAGCGCCGTGGCCATGGTGACCCCGGCCGAGGGGCCGTCCTTGGGGGTCGCCCCCTCGGGGACGTGGAGGTGGAGGAAGGCGTCGTCGAAGTAGTCCGCCTCCACCCCGAGGCTCTCGGCGTGGCCGGCGACAAAGCTGTAGGCGATCGACGCCGACTCCTGCATCACCTCGCCGAGCTTGCCGGTGAGCTTGAAGCCGCGCTGCTTGCCGTGCACCCGCGCCGCCTCCACATCCAGGGTGACCCCGCCCATGGGGGTCCAGGCGAGGCCGGTGACCACGCCGACCCCGCGCTGTGGCTGCTCGGTGTGGAAACGCTGCTTGCCGAGGTAGGGCTCCAGGCCGCCGCGGGCGATGCGGATCGGCGCCTTGGTGCCGTCCAGCAGCGCCACCACCGCCTTGCGGGCGATGCGGCCGAGCTGCTTCTCCAGGGCGCGCACCCCGGCCTCGCGGGCGTAGCCGTCGACCAGCTCGCGGAGCGCCGCGTCGGTGATCCGTAGGTCGCCGCGCTTCAGCCCCACCTTCTCCAGGGTGCGCGGCCAGAGGTGGTTCTTGGCGATCGCTACCTTCTCGCGGGTGATGTAGCCGGCGAGGTGGATCACCTCCATCCGGTCGAGCAGCGGCCGGGGGATGGTGTCGAGCTGGTTGGCGGTGCAGATGAAGAGCACCTGGGAGAGATCGATGCGGACGTCGAGGTAGTGGTCGAGGAAGTCGCAGTTCTGCTCCGGGTCGAGGACCTCCAACAGCGCCGAGGCCGGGTCGCCCTGGTAGCTCGCGCCCACCTTGTCGATCTCGTCGAGGACGATCACCGGGTTGGCCACCTCCACCTCCTTCATGGCGTGGATCAGCTTGCCCGGCATGGCGCCGATGTAGGTGCGCCGGTGACCCTTGATCTCCGCCTCGTCGCGCATCCCCCCGAGGGAGAAGTGGTACATCTTGCGCCCCACCGCCTCGGCCACGGAGCGGGCGATGGAGGTCTTGCCCACCCCCGGCGGCCCCACCAGGAGCAGAATCGAGCCGGCGATCTCCCCCTTGTGGGCGCCCACCGCGAGGAGCTCGAGGATCCGCTCCTTCACGTCGTCGAGCCCCTCATGGTCGCGGTCGAGGATGGCGCGCGCCTCCTTCAGGTCGAAGCGATCCTCAGAGGTCACCCCCCACGGGAGCTGGGTGAGCCAGTCGAGGTAGTTGCGGGTGACCCCGTACTCGGGCGAGCCGACGTCGAGGACGGAGAGCTTCTCCATCTCCTCATCCACCCGCGTCTGCGCCTGCTCCGGCAGGGTGAGACCGTCGAGGCGCTTGCTGAACCGCTCCAGCTCGGCGGTCTTGTCGTCCTTGGAGATGCCGAGCTCCTTCTGGATCTCCTTGAGCTGCTCCTTGAGGAAGAAGCGGCGCTGCTGCTCGGTCATCTGCTCCTGCACCGAGTCGCGGATCTTGGCGTGCAGCTTCGCCACCTCCAGCTCCTTTTTGAGCAGGCCGAGGACCCGCTCCATCCGCTCCACCAGGGGGAAGGTCTCCAGAACCGCCTGCAGCTCCTCCTTGGTGGCGGTGGTGATGGCGGCGGCGAAGTCGGCAAAGGGGCCCGGCTCGCCGAGGCCGAAGCGGCCGAGAAAAAGCTTCAGCTCCTCGCTGTAGACCGGATTCAGCGGGATGAGCTCCTTGAGGGTGGTGGAGATCGCCATGCCGTAGGCGCGTAGCTCCTCGTCGCTGGGGGTGGCGATCTCCGGGTACTCGACCCGCGCCACCAGGGGCAGCTCGGTGGAGAGCCACTCGACGATCCGAAACCGCTCGATCCCCTGGGCAATGAAGCGCACCACCCCCTGGCGCTGCCCCGGCTCGTGGACCCGTGCCACGCAGCCGACCTCGTAGGCGGTGTCGGTGGAGAGGTCACCGCCCTCCTCGCCACGGGCAAGGAGCAGGCCGGCCATGTGGTGGCCGGTCTCGCCGATCGCCTCGATCGTCTTCAGCCACCGCTCCCCCTCCAAGAGGATGGGCATCCCCTGACCGGGGAAGAAGGGGCGCTCCCAGACCGGGATGATGTGGAGGATCGTCGGCAGGACATCGCCCTGGCGGGCGATCTCGGTGGTGTCGACGCTCTCCTCGAGGGTCTCGCCGGCCGCGTCGGGCTCCTCGGTCGGGTCCTGCTCGGATGGATCGCGCTCCATGGCTCGTCTCCGCCTGTGGTGGGTAGTCCCGTTCAGGATGGGGACACAAGGGCGAAGGCGCCACCCCGGGGGGAGCGGTCCGCGGTCGGCCACCGGCGTGGGTGGCATCTCCAGCGTTGAAGAGCGGGGGGAGGGCGCGGCCCGGCAGGCCGAGCCATAGATTGAGCCGCAAATGGGGCGCGAACGGCTTGCGCGGGGAGCGGGGCGTCGTTGCCGGGCCACCGGATCACCGCCACAGCGTGTTGCTCCGACCTGTCAAACCGGTTTGGCAGTCCTATTGCCGCTGCAGCTTTCGAGGTCTTCCTGGCCTTCCTGGTCTTGCCCGGGGGAAGGGGTTTTGCCCGAAGGGCACCGGATGGCGTCGACGATTACGGGGCGGCAGCCCCTGATTGAGCAGTGCAGGGGGCGGCGGGTAGACTGTACGGCCCGTCCCCGTTTGGCTTCCGCGGAGGTACCCCATGCTCGACGCCTTGGTGCTGGTGATCGGCGCCATCCTGGTCAACAACTTCGTTCTCGCCCGTTTTCTCGGGATCTGCCCCTTCCTTGGGGTCTCCCAGAAGGTCGAGACGTCGCTCGGGATGTCCGCCGCAGTGACCTTCGTCATGACCATGGCGGCGATCGCCACCTGGCTCGTCTACCGGATGATCCTGGTGCCGCTGCACATCGAGTACCTGAAGACCATCGCCTTCATTTTGGTGATCGCGTCGCTGGTGCAGCTCGTGGAGATGGTTCTGAAAAAGACCAGCGAGGCGCTCTACGAGACCCTGGGGATCTACCTGCCGCTGATCACCACCAACTGCGCCATCCTCGGGGTCGCGCTCCTGTCGTTGCAGCAGCAGGACAGCTTCATCGAGGCGGCGATCTTCGGCTTTGCCGCGTCCGTGGGCTTCGCCCTGGCGTTGCTCCTCTTTGCCGGCCTGCGCGAGCGGATCGTCCTGTCGAAGGTGCCGGAGGCGTTTCAGGGCAACGCCATCAAGCTGGTCACCGCCGGCCTCCTTTCCCTGAGCTTCATGGGGTTTGCCGGGATCGACAAGGGGATCGCGCGGGTCTTCGGCGGATAAGGGCCCGAAAACTTGGGGCGTTACTCGCGTGTGCCATGGCCCCTCCCCTCCATTTGCACCGATGAGGAGAACGACATGATCGAGGCAGTCCAGGCAGTTGCAGGTCTCGGTGGGATGGCGCTGGCCGCCAGCTTTGGACTCGGAGTGGCGGCGCGGAAGTTCTACGTCCCGGTCGACCCGAAGGTCGACGAGATCGACGACGCCCTCCCCCACGCCAACTGTGGCGCCTGTGGCTTCCCCGGCTGCCGTCCCTTTGCGACCGCGGTGGCCAAGGGCGACGCGGAGACCGACGGCTGCCCGGTGGGCGGTGCCGGAACCGCGATGGAGGTGGCCAAGATCATGGGGATGGAGGTGGTGGAGGGCTCCAGCGATCCCCTGGTGGCAATGGTCTACTGCGCCGGCGGCACCCACAACGCCTCGGACAAGATGGTCTACGAGGGGCCTCACGACTGCCGCACCCTGGCGCTGATCGGCGGCGGCCAGAAGGACTGCTCGTTTGCCTGCATCGGCCTCGGCACCTGCACCGTCGAGTGCCCCTTCGACGCCATCCACATGAACGCCTTCCTCCTCCCGGAGGTGGACTACACCCGCTGTACCGGCTGCCGCATCTGCGCCGAGGTGTGTCCGAAAAACGTCATCGACATGGTACCGATCACCCAGGACGTCCACATCGCCTGCTCCTCCCACGACAAGGGCAAGGCCACCAAGTCGGTCTGCCTGGTCGGCTGCATCGCCTGCAACAAGTGTGTCAAGGCGTGTCCGGTGGACGCCATCGCGATCAACAGCGACCTCGCGGAGATCGACTACACCAAGTGCGACAACTGCGGCGAGTGCATCCAGGTGTGTCCCACCGACATCATCGTGAACTACAGCCACAAGCGGAAGCAGGCCGCCGAGCTGGCGGCCCTCGCCGCGGCGTAGGGGTGCGACGACGGAACCACAGGGCTATATTGGGCTTTGTGAACGGGCGCATCCATCGATGGGGTGGCAATGACGGTGTTGCCGGGCGGCGCGACTACCTGATCCTCTTCTGGACCCGGGTCGCCGATGCCGAGCGCCGCTGGCGCCCGCCCCTCTCCCTGGTCGCCCTGGCGCCGCGCCGGACCCTCTCCGGCCTCTACCTCTCCGCCGCCCCCTCCGTCAGTCGGGCAGCATATCGGTGCCGGGTCGTGGTCGGGGTGGTGCGCCAACACAAGCGGCTGGCGGTTCTCCTTGGCGCCTCCCTCTCCACCGGCGCCACCGACGTCCACGTTGGGACGGAGCGGAGACCCCACGGTGTCGGCCGATTCGAGATCAGCGTCACCAGCGGCCGGCAACGGTGTCTGGAGGTGCGCGGACGCCTCCACGCCCTGCCGTCGCGTCTCTCCATGCCGGTCAACTTCGTCCAGTGGAAGCCGTCGGGCACCCTCGTGACCCTGCCGGAGTGTGCCCAGGAGGTCGCCCTCGGGCGACCCCACGTACAGACGCGGCCGCCCAAGGCGGACCTCCCCTTCGGCACCCCCTTCCTGGTCCTCGGGTGGGGATCGAGCCGGGTCGCGGACGAGGAGGAGGGGAGACTCCCCGCCTCCATGCGTATCTCCATCGAGGGCATCCGTCGGGTCAGCGACGCCATCCCGGCCTGCAAGGTACGTTGATGCGGCGCCCTTTCCTCCACCTCTTCCTGGTAGTGGCGGTGGCGGCGTGTGTCGCCAACCGGGTCCACTACGTCGCCCTCGACCATCCGACCTACGCCACTGAGGCGATTGTCGACGCCCCGCGAGCGCGGGCGTGGGCGGCGGTCAAGGCGGTCATGGCGGCCTACCCCATGGCCGAGGTGGATGAGGCGGCGACCACCCTCACCACCGAGTGGAGCTTCGGCAAGAGCGACACCACCCGCGAGGTGGTCCAGCTCGGCGACCAGGTGGAGAGCCGCTGGGTGGAGACCCGCGAACGGATCACCGTGGCGGTCGCCACCGTCGGCGTCGGCAGCCGCATCACGGTTCACCGCCAGGTTCTGGAAAATCGCCGCTACACCGAGGGGATCCGCCGCTACTACGCCGCCGACCACTACGTCGACTCCCCCTCCTCCACCGTGGTGGAGCACCGCCTGCTGGAAGAGATTCAGCGGCGGCTGTGAGCGTCCTCAGCGCCCCCCTCTCACTCCATCGGGGGTGAAACCGTGGCGGGGCTGCCCTTTCGGCGACTGATGCAGCCGGCAGACCCCGGGTCCGTTTGTGACGTTGCACTCCGGCTTGACCCCGAGGCAGAGAGAGCGGATTGGCCTTGAAGGCGGCGCACCGCAAAGGCACCAGGGCGCAAAGAGGGGGAGGCAGGGGGGGGAGGATGTGTCGCCGGTGGTGGCCCGGGGGCTCGTGCTCTGGGGTCAGGCTTGCAAACTTGCAAGTTTGGACCTCGCTGTTGGCCACCAACGGCAAACTTGCAAGTTTGCAAGCCTGACCCCAATTTTGAAAGCTGAGAGCTACAAGACCCCCGTCACCCCCGGAGCTTCGGGTTGGTGGCCTCCCGCAACCCCTCCCCGGCCAGGTTGAAGGCGAGGACCACCACGAAGATCGCCAGCCCCGGCAGGTAGGTGAGCCACGGGGCATCGAAGAGGAAGCTGCGACCGTCGGCGAGGATGTTGCCCCAGGTGGCGTACGGCGGCGGCACCCCAAAACCGAGGAAGGAGAGGGCGCTCTCGGTGAGGATCGCGTCCGCCACCCCGAGGGTGGCGGCGACGAAGACCGGGGCGAGGCCGTTGGGGACCAGGTGGCGGAAGATCAGCCGCCACTCGGGCAGCCCAAGGCAGCGCGCCGCGAGGACGAAGTCGCGCTCGCGCAGGGAGAGGAGCTCGGCGCGCACGAAGCGCGCCGTCCCCATCCACGAGGTCGCGCCGATGATCGCCATGATCGTGTAGATCGACGGAGGCAGCAGCGCCACCGCGGCGAGCAGCAAAAAGAAGGTGGGGAAGCAGAGCATCACCTCCACCAGGCGCATGACGAGGGAGTCGACGCTCACCCCGAGGAGCCGCACCTGGCCGTAGTAGCCGGCCACCGCCCCCAGGGAGATGCCGATGAGGAGCGAGATCGACACCGCGATAAAGCCCACCGAGAGCGACACCGACGCCCCCTGGAGCATCCGGGCGAAGACATCGCGGCCGAGGTCGTCGGTTCCCAGGGGGTAGAGACCCAGGAGCGGCCGCGCCTCCGGGGCGAGGAGGTCGCTTGGCCTGCTGAGGGGGGGCCGCAGGCGGTCGACCAGGCGGACGGTGGCCGGGTCGAGGAGCGGCCACCACTCGGTGAGCGCCTTGCCGACGATCGCCGTGGTCACCAGCAGCAGCAGCACCGCCGCCGCGCCGACGGCGAGGCGGTCATGGCGAAAGGCGCGCCAGGCGGCACGCCACGGGCCGGGGGCGACGGCGGCAAGCCGCGGCCCCATCGCGCCTCCTCTCTTGCCTCTCTCATCTACCACGGCTGTTCCCCTTCGTGCCCTTCGTGGTTTTGCCCTTAACGGGCCTTCACTCCAGCCGGATCCGCGGATCCGCCACCGCGTAGAGGAGGTCGCTCACCAGGGTGCCGGCGAGGGTGAGGGCGGCGGCGAAGAAGTTGATCGTGAGGACCACCGGGAAGTCGCGCGACAGGATCGCGTCGTAGCCCAGCCTGCCCATCCCCGGCCAGGCGAAGATCGTCTCGAAGATCACCGAGCCGCCGATCAGCGCCGGCAGCATGAGGCCGAACATGGTGATGAAGGGGAGCAGGGCGTTCCTCAGGGCGTGGCCGTAGGTCACCGCCTCCTCCGGCACCCCCTTGGCGCGGGCGGTGCGCACGTAGTCCTGGGCCAGGACCTCCACCATCTGCGACCGGACGTAACGCGACAGGACCGCGATCCCGGCAAAGGCCGACATGATCGACGGCACCACCAGGTGCCAGAGGCGATCATTCACCCGGAACCACCCGGAGACCCCCTCGAAGCCGAAGGTGCGCATCCCCACCACCGACACCTGCAGGTGGGTCACCGTCCACAGGATCAGGAGGTAGGCGAGGAAGAAGCCGGGGATGGAGATCATCGCGAAGGCGGCGAAGGTGGTGGCGCGGTCGAAGGTGGAGCCGCGCGCCACCGCCGCCCGGATCCCCACCGGAAACGACAGGAGCCAGGTGATCACCGTGCCGGTGAGAAACAGGGGCAGGGAGTTGAGGAAGCGCTCCCAGATCTTCCCCACCACCGGCTGACCATCCTTGAAGGAGACCAGGCGGCCGGTGGCCAGATCGCGGACCCAGTAGCCGTACTGGGCGTAGAGGGGCTCGTCGAGATGGAAGGCGGCGCGGATCTTTGCCACATCCTCCGCCTTCAGCCTCGGGTTCGACGGATCCACCAGCGACGGCTCCCCCGGCGCCAGGTGGACCATGGCAAAGGAGATGATCGAGATCACCACCAGCAGCACCAGCCGCTGGCCGATCTGGCGGAGGGTGAAGCGAACCATGGGCGCCATGTTCCGCCAGCGGCGCCGGCCGCGTCCACGCCATCACTCTGCAACCGGCCGCGTCGGTCGCTAACATGACTTACCGTAATCATTTATTAGCAATAGGAGGTCATGCGGCTTCTGACACCCCATTACCCCTGGTGGCTCGCTCTCTTCGGTAGCGCACTCCTCGCGGCCGCCCCACCGGCCGTTGCCATCACCCTCCCCCTCACCGACTTTCCCCAGGCGATCCAGGACGGCGTCGCGGCGGGAGCGACCCTCAATACCTCCACCGGCCTCGATTCGAACGGCCGCAGCGCATTTCCGTACGTCCCAGTGGGCGGCTCGGTCGAGTGGCTCCTCCGCTACCCCCTCGACCCCGCCTCGAGTCGGGTGGCCGCCACCGACGACGGCTCGGGCACCTGGACCACGGTGACCACGCCGCTTACCGGCTACATCTGGCTGGAGGCGCCGGACTCCATGCCCCCGGACCCCTTCGGGCCGGCGCTCACCCAGGTCCCCTTCACCCTCTACACCGACTTCGTCACCCCCACGCCGGACAACCTGTGGTTTGGCGGTGACCGATTCGCGGGCAACGGCTCCCCCAACCTGCCGGTGACCATGCCCTCTGCCGACGCCGTCGCCGTCGCCGGCCACGCGAGCCGGCGGATTGGTCTCGATTTCTACAACGGTGACTACGACACCGGCACCCTCCGCACGGTGGGCTACCCCGGTGGTGAGGGGCTCCTCCCCTGCCTCGACGACACCTGCGAGGTGAGCGCCGAGCTCAACCTCGTGGGGCTCGATTACAGTCTCGGTGGCCCCCCCTTCAACCCCGTCGACCCGACCGCCCTCCTCTACCGCCAGAACAGCCAGTACTTCGGCAGTTCGGGCTGGAACACCACCCAGTCCTACTACGTCGCCCCGGTCCCGGAGCCGGTGAGCCTCCTGCTCCTCGCCCCCTGCCTCGCCCTCCTGGTGGTGCGGCGGCGCGCCTGAAGGTTGCCCGGCGGGCGCAGCCCGCCCTCAGCTTTTCCGGAGCGCAGCTCCGGAAAAGCTACCGGTACCGCTTGCGCGGGAAGACGTCGCGCTTCTTCGACACGACCCGGTCGATAAACAGGGTCCCTTCGAGGTGGTCGAGCTCGTGCTGGAGGGCGCGCGCCTCGAACCCCTCGGCGTGGGCCACCTGCTCGTTGCCCTCCCGGTCCTGGTACTGGCACACCACCTCGGTGGCGCGCACCACGTTGGCGGTGAAGTCGGGGAGGGACATGCACCCCTCGCGCCCCACCTCCATCCCCGACCACTCGACGATCTCCGGGTTGATCAGCTCCAGGAGGCCGTGGTTCACACACGGCCTGCGCGACTTGGAGCAGTCCACCAGGCAGATGCGCACGCACCGGTCCACCTGCGGCGCGGCGATCCCCACCCCGCCGGGGCCGGCGGCCATGGTCTCGGCCAGGTCTCCAAGCAGGGCCGCCAGGTCCGGCCCGAAGTCGGTGACCGGTTCGGCGATCCGCTTCAGGCGCGGATCGGGGTAGGTGAGGATGGGGAGGATGGGCATCGGCTCGCTACGCTCGCAGTGATTGAGAATTGGGGGGTGAGGGACGGACAGCCCCTCGGGCTGATGAGATGCCGGTAGGAGCCCTCACGAGATCATTTGCTGGCCGCGAAGCGGCCAACCCCTCCCGCATCCCCCATCCCCCACCCCGCGAGCGCCGTGAGCCCATCCCGCCGGCCGCAGGCCGGCCCCCGTCCATTCACAACGGATACTCCTCGATCTCCTTCACCGACACGTCGCAGGCGAGCTCTTGGGCGATGGCGGCGAGCCCCTGCTCCA
>JAJRSX010000026.1 GCA_024278555.1 bacterium
CCCCCTCCCACCCATCGTTGTTCCGCGGTTCTTCGCGCCTTGGCGCCTTTGCGTTGAATCCCGGCCTTCAAGGCCCACGCCGCCCCCAAGGCCGGCACCGGCGACGCCATCCCCCCGTTCGCCTCCCCCCTCTGCGTCCCCCGCCCCCCTGCCTCTCTGCGTCAAAAACCCACCCGCCCCGCGCCCTCCCTGGCGCCATGTTGGACGCCCCTCCCCCGCCCTTCTCCCTGATGACCCTCTAACGCCGGCCTCCGGCCGGCGCGGAGCGTCAGGAAGCTGCGATCTGCACCACCGTATCCGACAATCAACCCTCCAGTGAGCTCACCAGCCGTTGGAGACCCTCGACGAGGGCGGTGGCGGGGCGCCAGCCAAGGACCTCCCGGGCACGGGCGATGTTCGCGCACGAGTGGCGGATGTCACCGGCACGGGCGGGGCCGTGCTGCGGGTGGGGCTCTCTCCCCCGCAGGCGGTAGAGGGCGGTAAGGAGCTCATTGAGGGTGACGGCGTGGCCGGTGCCGACGTTGAAGCGGCCACCGGCGGCGGCGTCGGTGGTGATGGCGCGGAGGTTGGCCTCTACCACGTCGGCCACATAGACGAAGTCACGGGTCTGTTCGCCGTCGCCGAGGACGGTGGGGGTGGTTCCGGCGAGGAGGTGGTCGACGAAGATGGAGATGACCCCGCTGTAGGGCGACGAGGGGTCTTGCCGCGGACCAAAGACGTTGAAGTAGCGGAGCGAGACGGTGTGCATGCCGTGGAGGTGGTGGTAGGCGGCCAGGGCGTGCTCCGAGGCGACCTTGTCCACCGCATAGGGGGAGAGGGGGCATACCGCGGACGCCTCTCCCTTGGGCAGCCCGGGCAGGTCGCCGTAGGCGGCGGCCGAGGCGGCGAAGACGAGACGCGGTGCGCCGTGGTGGCGTGCCGCCTCCAGGAGGTTGAGGGTGCCGCCGTAGTTGATCCGCTGGCTGGCGAGGGGGGCCTCGATGGTCTTTGGGACCGAGGCGATGGCCGCCTCGTGGAAGATCCAGTCGATCGACTCGACACACGCCTCTATCGTGGCGTAGTCCTCCACCCCGCCCCGGACGACCTCCAGGTTCGGGTGGTCCGGGAGGTTCTCCCTCTTGCCGGTGGAAAAGTCGTCAAGGACCCGCACCCGATGGCCCTCGGCGAGGAGTCGCTCGACGATGTGCGAGCCGATGAAGCCGGCGCCGCCGGTGACCAGGGCATTCATGGGTGAGGCTCCTGTGGGGTACCGGGCGCCGGGTATGGGTGGACCGCGTCAGGCGAGGCCGCGAAACCGTACGGGGGGGAGTAACAAATAAGCCGTTGCCAGCGTATCGACACGGATCAACGCGAAGTCAAGCGAAGGTCCAGCCGCCATAACCGTCGGCTCCTCTTTGCGCCTTTGCGTTGAGCGGTTGCCCTCTTTGGCGTCCCACCGGTGACG
Organism: bacterium; assembly: GCA_024278555.1. Lineage (GTDB taxonomy): Bacteria > CG2-30-53-67 > CG2-30-53-67 > CG2-30-70-394 > CG2-30-70-394 > CG2-30-70-394. The sequence goes on from JAJRSX010000026.1 coordinate 1,445, forward strand.
CTTGACCCTTGGCCGGACCTCCCCTCTGCGTCTCCCGCCTCTCCGCGCCTCTGCGTGAAAAAAGCCCACTCGGCACGAGCCCCCGGCCCACCACCATCGACACCGCCTCTCTGCGCGACGATCCATCCGACGATGATGGGGAGGTCTACGGTGCCCCGGCACGGCCGGGCAGGGTAGTATGCCGTCCATGATTCGACGCCTGTTGCCACCCTTGGTGGCCCTCTTCCTCCTCGCCCCGTTGGCCGCCCACGCCACCCATGTGGATGGAATCGTCGCCATCGTCAACGACGAGGTGATCACCCAAAGCCAGCTCGAGGACCTGAAGATGCCCCTGGGCAACAAGGGGTTCATCACCTATCGGGAGACCACCGACCCGAAGGTCCGCGCGCGCCTCCTGGAGCGGTTGATCGACAAGAAGCTCCAGCTCCAGCGGGCCCGGACGCTGGGGATCATGGTCTCCGAGACGGACGTGGACGGCGCCATTGCCGATGTGCGCCAGCGCAACCGGATGAGCGAGGAGGAGCTGGCCGCCTCCCTCGGGGAGCAGGGGCTCACCATGGCGGACTACCGCCAGCAGATCCGCGAGCAGATGACCATCGCCCGCCTTGTCCACCGTGAGGTGCGTTCGCGCATCGTGGTCAACGACGAGGAGGCGATGGCGTACTACAAGGGCCACCCCGACCTCTTCACTGCCCCGGAGCGGCGCACCATCTGCCGCATCTTCTTCCGCTACGACGCGGCGTGGGAGGAGGTGCGCAAGGGCAAGGCGAAGGATCGAATCACCGCCGCCATCGACCAGATCAAGCGCGGCGTTCCCTTCGAGGAGGTGGCTAAGGCCTTCTCCGAGGGGCCCACCGCCGGCCAGGGCGGCCTACTGGGCAGCTTCAAACAGGGGGAGATGCAGCCGGAGCTCGACCGCTACGCCTTCGGCCTGAAGGAGCGCGAGGTCTCCGAGCTGATCCGCACCGCCGACGGCTACTCCCTCCTCTACGTGAAGAAGATCGATCGCGGGGAGGCCCGCCCCTTCGTCGACGTGGAGGACGACATCGTCCTCCAGCTCCAATCGAACCGCATGGCCGAGCAGTACGACCAGTGGATGAAGGAGCTCCACGAGCAGGCCTTCGTGGACATCAAACAGCATTAATGCGCCTCGACAAGTTTCTCAAGGTGGCCCGGATCGTGAAGCGCCGCACCCTGGCGCGGGAGCTGTGCGACGACGAGGCGGTGACGGTAAACGGCCTTGTGGCCAAGGCGGGACGCGCGGTCCACGCCGGCGACCGGGTGGCGGTCCGCACCCGCCGGCAGCGCCTCCACCTGACCATCCTCGCGGTCCCCGAGCGGGGAGTCCGCAAGGCCGACGCCGCCGACCTCTACCGGGTCGAGAGGGTGGAGCCGGTGGCGGAGGAGTGGTAGCGGAGCCACAATGGCGCCCGTGCCGCGGTCTCGCGGTAGCGGAATCGACAACCTTGGGGCCCATGAAAATACGGAGTATTTTTTCGCGCCCCCGGAGGAGGGAACCATGCATCGCGTCCACCCGATCCACCGCACCCATCTGCTCATCGCCGTCGCCCTGGTGGCGACCGCGGCGTGCTCCACCGTCACCCAGGACCTGTTGAAGGTCCCCCTGCTCACCACCGAGGTCTCGGTGGTGGACGAGGCGGGCCAGCCGGTGGCCGGCGCCGTGGTCCAGGTCGTCAACGGCGAGCAGACCACCACCGACAGCGACGGCCACGCCACCGTCCACTTCGCCAGCCTCGGCGTCTTCACCGTGCGGGTGAGCGCCGCCGACCGGGGGAGCGCCACCTTCGCGGCCACCATGCCGCTGGACCGCGCCAAGGTGCGCACCATCCGCCTGGTGAAGCAGCAGGACATCAACATCAACGTCGCCGGCCTCAACTCCCTCGGCAACCTCATGGGGGGGATGGTGCAGGGGTTCTACCCCCTCATGTTCCAGTCGCTCTTCGCGGCCAACTGCACCAGCATGGAGATGAGCCGCTACCAACCCGGAGAGTGGACCGAGTGGCAGCTCACCACCGGCGACACGGACAACAAACCGGTGACGATGCGCAAGGCGTGTCTCAAGCGGCTCGCCAACGGCGACGAGTGGTGGCAGATCCGCGTCCCCGGCGACAAGCCGGACGAGACCATGGTGATGGAGGTCCTGTTCAGCAAGGAGAAACGCTCTATCCGTCGCATGCGCCAGCGGATCGGTAAGGGTGAGGCGAAGGAGATGCCGGTCACCGAAAGCTGGTACACCGCCCCGGCGAAGCTCACCCCCGAGTCGGTGGAGGGGAGCATCACCCGCCGGTCGGTGCAGGTGACCGTCCCCGCCGGGCGGTTCACCGCCGATCGGTTGGAGTTCGCCGCTGGTGTCGGCGAGGGGAGCCTGCACCTGTGGCGCGCCAAGGGGGTGCCGGGCGAGGTGGTGAAGAGCGAGGTGGCCGACGCCGACGGACAGGTGGGGTGGGCCACCGTCCTCACCGCCTACGGCAAGGGGGCGGCGACGGAGCTGGGGTCGTACTGACCGCCTGTCGCTCGGCACTGTGATGAAGATCTTGTAGGGGCCGGCTCCTGCCGGCGAAACCGGCCCCATCCCGAGACCGGGGGGGCGACGGGGCCGCCGGCCCCGTTTGGCGGGCAGGCTCGCTCCTCCCCCTCGCACCGATCACGTCGAGCCCACGCCATGCCATGACCGCCCCCGCCATCGCCCTCACCCTCGGAGACCCTGCCGGGATCGGACCGGAGATCGCCGTCAAGGCGCTCACCTCCGGTGCGCTACCGCCGTGCCGTCCGCTGGTGGTCGGGCCGCCGGCGGCGCTGCGGGCGGCGGTGCGGCGGCTCCAGATGAGCGCCGAGGTGGTGGTCGCCGACAGGCCGCCGGCCGCGCCGCCCGAGGCAGGCCTCCTCCACTGCCATCCGGCGGGGCTGGAGGGGGCGCCGCCGGTCACCCCGGGCGCGGTCTCGGCCGAGTCGGGCCGCCAGGCGGTCGCCGCCATCGAGGCGGCGGTTGACCTGTGCAACGTTGGCGCCTGCGCCGCCCTGGTCACCGCGCCGATCCACAAGCGGGCGATCCACCTCGCCGGCTCCCCCTACCCCGGCCACACGGAGATGGTCGCCGCCCTCACCGATACCGACGAGGTGGCGATGATGCTCGTGGGCGGCCCCCTGCGGGTCGCCCTGGTGACCATCCACGAGCCCCTGGCGCGGGTCCCCGATCTGGTCACCGGCGGCCGGATCGAGTCGGTCACCCGCCTCACCCACGCCTTCTGTCGCCGCCTTGGGATTGCACGGCCGCGCATCGCGGTGGCCGGCCTCAACCCCCACGCGGGGGAGGGGGGCGACATGGGGAGCGAGGAGATCGACACCATCGGACCGGCGGTGGCGCGCCTCGTCGCAGAGGGTCTGGCGGCCACCGGGCCGCTCCCCGCCGACACCCTCTTTCACGCCGCCTACCGGGGCGACTTCGACGCCATCGTCGCCATGTACCACGACCAGGGGCTGGCGCCCCTGAAGATGGTCGCCTTCGACGACGGGGTGAACACCACCCTCGGCCTCCCCTTCCCGCGCACCTCCCCGGACCACGGCACCGCCCTGGAGATCGCCGGCAAGGGGGTCGCCCGACCCGACTCGCTGATCGCCGCGATCCGCCTGGCGTGTGACCTCGCGGCGACCGGTCCGGCCTCCCGCTAACCCCCACCGCCGCCCGCCCCCATGGCCCCCTCCCCCTCCCCCCGAGAGCTCTGCCGTCGCTACGGCCTGACGCCGCGCAGGGGGATCGGCCAGTGTTTTCTCGATGACCCGGCGGTGGTCGAGCAGATCGTCGCGCGGGCGGCGATCCGACCGACCGACCGGGTGGTGGAGATCGGCCCCGGCCTCGGGGTCCTCACCCTGCCCCTGGCCCACCGCTGCCGGCAGGTCACCGCCATTGAGCTCGACAGCCGCCTCGCCGGCTTCCTCCGCACCCACCTGCCCACGGAGCTGGGGGTGGCGGTGGTCGAGGCGGACGCCCTGCGCTTCGACTTCACTACCCTCTCCGACCCGCCCTACCGGATGGTCGCCAACCTGCCGTACCACATCACCTCGCCGCTCCTGCTCCACCTGCTCGCCCAGCGCGCCTGCTTCACCGACCTGACGGTGATGGTCCAAAAGGAGGTCGCCGACCGGCTCCTGGCCGCGCCGGGGGAGCGCGACTTCGGCCGCCTCACCCTGCGGGTCGCCTTCGACGCCGAGGTGGAGCCGCTCCTTCCGGTCCCCGCCGCCAGCTTCTAACCACCACCGAAGGTCGACTCGCAGGTCATCCGCCTGCGGCCGCGGGGCCGGCCGCCGGTGGACAACGTCGACCGCACCGCCCTCTTTCGCCTC
>JAJRSX010000002.1 GCA_024278555.1 bacterium
CCGAGAGTGCCGACATGGACGACACCACCTCCGGCCGGCTCATCGCCCGGTTCGGCTTCTAACCATCCCCCGGGGGGCGGGCCGCGCGGCCCGCCCCCCCCGCCGCTTCGGAGGGCCAACCGATGCGTCCTGCCGCCATCCTCATCGCCCTCGTTGTCGGCCTCGCCGTCGCCACCACCCCCCCGGCCCACGCCAAGGGCAAGCAATACAAGGCGACAGCGAAGCTGATCAAGAAGGGGAAGCGGCTCTACAAGCAAAACTGCGTCGACTGCCACGGCAAAGAGGGCAACGGTCTCGGCACCGGAGCGAAGGACCTTGGCCTTATTTGTCGGGACTTTACCAAGGCGGTCTTCAAGTTCCGCACCACCCCGTCGGGCTACCTGCCCACCGACGACGACCTCTACCGCACCATCACCCACGGCATCCGCCTCTCCATGGAACCGGAGAAGAACATGCGCCCCTTCAAGGACCTATCGCCGAAGAAGCGGTGGGCCCTGGTCCACTACATCAAGACCTTCTCCGACCGGTGGCAGGACCCGGACGAGATGGAGGAGCCGATCGAGATCCCCGAGCCGCCGCCCGCCACGCCGGCGCGCATCGCCTCCGGCCGCAAGCTGTGGGGGTTGGTCCAATGCGCCCACTGCCACGGCGATAGCGGCAAGGGCGACGGCCCGTCGGCACCGGGGCTCAAGGACCACCGCGGCTTCCCGATCCGGCCGGCGGACTTCACCCACCCGGAGCTGATCAAGGGGGGCAACCGCCCGCAGGACATCTACCGCACCTTCACCACCGGCCTCGACGGCACCCCCATGCCCTCCTACGGCGACGCCCTCAGCGACGACCAGCGGTGGGACCTCGTCTACTACGTCCTCTCCCTCGGCCTCGGCGAGGATGGGGTGCTCGACCGGTACGGCCGGTAGGGGTCCTCCGGCGGCGCCACGCATGAGTCGTGGCGCCGGTGGCCCCGGCCGGTGGCTCAGCCGGCTGCGGTGCATGCGATACCGGCCACGACCTCGCGGAGCCGCTGCTTGTCGATCGGCTTCGGAAGGTGGCCGTTCATGCCAGCCTTGATGCAGGCGGTGCGATCTGCGTGGCCGACGTTGGCGGTCATCGCCACGATCGGCGTGGCCGGGAGCTGCTGGTCCGCCTCCATCCGGCGGATCGCCCGGGCCGCCTCCAGGCCGTTCATCTCCGGCATCTGGCAGTCCATGAGGACGAGGTCGAACTCCCCATCGCGGAACCGCGCCACCGCCTCGCGGCCGTTCTCCGCCACCTCCACGGTGCAACCGAGGCGGGCGAGCATCGCCACCGCCACCTTCTCATGGGGCACCGCCGCCGTCTTCCCCTCCACCACCGCGGCGAGTCGGCGGCTCTGCCACAGATCGAGGCCGACCCACGCCACCGCGCTGCACAGCAGTGCGGCCACCACCGCCTTCACCTGGAGCGGGAGGGAGAGGCGCTTCACGGTACCGGAGCCCCATGGAGTTCGCCGTCGGTGAAGCGCCAACCGTGGTGGGCGAGGGTCGCCGCCGGAACCGCGGAGAAGGGCTTGGCGGTCGCCGCGAAGGCCCGCTCCATCTCCGCCACCGCGGCCCTCACCAGCGGCGTCTCAGCCCCATCGAAGGTGGCGAGGGTGAAGGTGCGATAGAGGGGGTAGCGGCCGGCGGCGAGGGCTGCCCTGTCGAGGGGATCGACGCCGTCGAGACGGACCATCCGCACCCTGCCGTGGCGCCGTGCCATCCACGCGGTCTCGTAGCCCACCGCCCCGCGCCGCTTGGCCACCTGGGCGACCATGTCCTCGATCGCCCCCACCTCGACCGCCCGCGCGCTGAAGAGGTCCTCGTTGTCGAGGATGAGGCGCCAGTGGCCCGGCCGGTGTTTACAGTGGAGGCGGACCACCGGCACCACCGGCTGGGCGAACGGGCCGCCCCCCTTCACCTCGGACCAGCGGCGCAGGCGGCCGCCGAAGAGGCCGCGCGCGTCGGCGAGGGAGAGATCCCGCACCGGGTTGTCCGGGTGGACGATGAGGGCGATGGCGGCGATCCCGAGGGTGCGGTAGCGCACCCCCGGCAGCCGGTCATCGGGACCGGGCGGGCAGCAATAGCCGGCAATCTCCACCTCCCGCCCCGCCGGAGACCCCGCAGGTTCCCCGCTCCACATCGATGCGCCCCCCCGCTCCCGCGCCAGGGCGGCCGGGGCGGGCGCCACCGCCGGATAGATCTGCTGATCCAGGGTGACCACCAGGTCGGCGGCGGCGTGGGCACCGGCGTGGCGCACCGGCCGCGCCGCCCAACCCGGCGCCATCAGGGTGGCGTCCACGGTGGTCGGGGAGAAGGCGGGACCGGCGACCGGTTCCGCACCGGCCCTGGTGGTCGCCGCCGCCACGACAGCGACGAGCAGCCCCAGCCACCGAGCCCTCCGGCGAACGCGAAAGCCGAAGTATCGAAAACAGCTCACTTCAGATTTATCATCCAACCCAACCGTGGAATGAGCGGACCGCCCATCCCCCGGACCGCGGCCCGACCTCACTCCGCCTCGTACTCGGTGTACTTGGCCGCCGAGCCGCGCACCCGATCAGCCGGGTACTTGGCGGCGTTCACCCGGATCTTCGCGTGCGCCGCGGCCACCGGGTCGATGTGGAGGCGGTCGGCGAGGCGGGTGAGGTAGATGAGGACATCGCCGATCTCCTCGGCGACGGCCGCTCGCTCTCGCTCGGGCAGGTCACAGCTCGCCTCGCCGGTGAGCCACTGGAGGTGCTCCACCACCTCAGCCACCTCCACCGTCAGGGCCATGGCGAGGTTCTTCGGGGTGTGAAACTGCTCCCAGTCGCGCGACCCGGCAAACTCCCGCAGGCGGTCCCGGAGGTGGTCGAGGGAGTCGGGCATGGGGGGAGTAGAAAGTAGAAAGTAGAAAGGGGGGAGGTGGTATTGGAGAGTGGGTGTCGCCGGTGGGGACCGGAAGGGTCGAGATCATCCATGGCCACGGGTAGGAGGGGGCCATGCCCCCGATCCCCACCCCTCCGCGCCTCTGAGGATCAGCGAAAACATCTCAATGTTTTTATTGATTATAGATACATTTCATGCAGACATAAACATGCCTACCCCGCCCGTTTCGACCACCCCAACCGCGGCCTCGGAGGGGACCGGAAGGCTCCCTGAGGGCGCCTCCTCGCGGGTGCTCCAGCCTGTAGAGCGAGCGGCGAAGGTGCGTTTGCGCCAGGGACGACCGGCACCGCGCTTCCGGGAGGAGTGCACGAGTCAGCTCGATCCCTGGCGCGGATGCCCGAAAGAGATGGTTCCGGCCGACCACCTCGCCCGCAAGGTGCGAGCGTGGGTGGAGGTGCTGGATACGAGCGCCTTGGAGGCGGAGTACTCCTCGCTGGGGCGTCACGGGATCCACCCGCGCAACGTCCTGGGCGTGTGGATCTATGCGAGCCCGACGGGCCTGCACGCGGCCACCCAGGTGGCGCGGGCTCTGGAGACGGATCACGCCTTCTGGCTCGTCTCCGGCGGGAACACCATGAAAGAGACCCTCCCGCGCACCTTCCGGCGCACCCACCGGCCCTTCTTCGCCCAGGCGATGGAGCGGACGCTGAAGATGGCCCAGCAGCAGGGGGTGCTGGATCCCGAGGCCCTGGCGGTGGACAGCGTCCGTCTTCGGGCCAATGCATCCAAGGCGAGCATCCGCGCCGAAAAGCGCTCCCGCGCGCGGCCGGGGTGCCGGAGGCGAGCGTTCTGGAGATGGCGGCGGACGCGGGCTACGACTCGAAAGAGGCTCTCGCCTTTGCCGAGGC
>JAJRSX010000027.1 GCA_024278555.1 bacterium
AACCGGATCGACAAGACGAATGACCGCCTCAACCATCTCTACGAGGTGATCGTCCGCCGGGACGAGCACGTCGTTTTGGCGGAGAAGATGGAGCGTCTGGAGTCCGAGGTCGCGGAGATCAAGCGCAAGCTCGCCGCGTGAGGGGAGGGCGGGTGTCTCGGGCGATGCAACCGAGATCCCTCTCGGCCTTGAAGGCATGGGCTCGCGCAAAGCCGCAAAGACGCAAAGACGCCAAGGGTGATCCCGAACGCGGCGGCGCAGGTAGTCTCCCTGAGGCGGGGAGCTCCTGGCAGGGTTTTCAGCCACGGAACCCACGGAATCGCACGGAAAGGGGGGTGATGTTGCGCGTCGCCTCGACGAGCCCTCCGTGCCCCCGGTGGTGACAACCGCTCCCGGCCCACGCCATCCCTCGGCCCACCGCCAACGACACCACCCTCCAGTCCAACTCCCCCCTGTCTACTGTCTATTACCTACTGTCTCCTGCAGTCCGCCTTCCCGGCCCCCGCCGCTCCTCGATTCACCGCCGGAGACGCCCCGCCCTCGGGCCCGCCTCCCCCTTGCGCCCTAGCGTCTTCGCGCCTTTGCGTTGACCTGTTCCCCTTCGTGGTCTTCGCGCCCTTGGCGTCTTCGCGGTGAGCCCTGCCTTCCAAGCTGTTGCCGTGCCCCTGGTGTTCACCGCCAGCGACGCCTCTGCCCGTGGCTCGCTTCCCTTCCGTGCCCTTCCGTGGATTCCGTGGCTTTCTCCCTTCCCCGCCCCCAGCTAGCTGTCGCCCGACATTCTGCGATCTGCAACGCAGACCGCACGCGGGTACAACCCGCTCCTACCCACCTCCTCTTCCCCTCTTCCGCGTTGAGCCACCGATCGTCATTTCAAAAAACATTTTTTGAAATTGACACAAACACCCCGTACGAGGATAAGCTCGACCATGTTTGAACGGCTCCTTGCCCACACCCTCAGACGCCGGGCGCAGACCATGCCGGTCGTGGCGGTGGTGGGACCGCGGCAGTCGGGGAAGACCACCCTGGTGCGAGAGCTCTTTGGCGGACACCTCTACCTCTCATTGGAGCGGCCCGATGTACGGGCCGAGGCGCTGGAAGATCCCCTCGGATTTCTAGGCCAGGCGGCGGACGGGATGATTCTCGATGAGGTGCAGCGGGCACCGGAGCTGCTCTCCTACATCCAGGGGATCGTGGACGACGAAGATCGGCCGGGTCACTTTATTCTGACAGGATCGCAAAACCTGCTACTGATGGAGGGGATCTCCCAGACCCTGGCGGGAAGGATCGCCCTACTACGGCTGCTACCCCTGTCGCTGAACGAGCTATGTAGCCGCCCGCCGGTGGAGGTGAGCGAATTGAACGTCGTGGAGGCGCCACCCCCTCCCATCGATCGGGAACTATGGGAGACCGTCTGGTCCGGGCTCTACCCGCGCATCCACGACAAGGCGCTGCACGCCAGTGAGTGGCTTGGCGATTACTTCCGGACCTACGTGGAGCGTGACCTTCGCGAGGTCTTACGGGTGATGGACCTGGACCGATTCGAGTCCTTCGTCCGCCTGTTGGCGGCCCGCACCGGCCAGGAGCTGAATCTGAACGGGCTGGCGGCGGACGCCGGGATCAGCCAGCCGACGGCAAAGCAGTGGCTCACGGCCCTGCGGGTGGGATTCATCGTGACCCTCCTCCAGCCCTATCACGAAAACTACCGCAAGCGGCTGCGCCGGCGTCCCAAGCTCCACTTTCTCGATACCGGCCTTGCCTGCTACCTGCTGGGGATCCGTTCCCCCGACCAGCTCCGTCGCCACCCCCTGCGCGGCGCGCTCTTCGAAAGCTTCGTGGTCGGAGAGCTGACCAAGGGGTTTGAGCATCAGGGCCGTGAAGCGCCTCTGTACCACTGGCGCGATGCCACCGGCCATGAGATCGACGTACTCATCGATCTGGGAGAACGACAGATTCCCGTGGAGATCAAATCCGGCCGCACGGTCGCCGCCGACGCCCTCGACAACCTACGCTGGTGGACGGGGCTGAAGGTCAACCCTAACACCGGCGGTCTCCTCGTCTACGGGGGCGACCACGCCCGCATGCGTAGTGGCTTCGCCATCCGCCCGTGGTTCCTGGGCTAACCACGAAATCCGCGTTGGTAGGAGGGGGTTGCACCCCCGACCCCGGCCCCAAGGGCCGGCCGGCGCCGCGGGCGCCGGATCGCGGGTGCAACCCGCTCCTACCACACCCGATCCGTTGACAGAAACAGGTGCACGCCTTACTTTTGGTAAGGAGACCATGTCAAGGAGTTCCCATGCCATCTGCGGTCGTAACCAGCAAAGGACAGATCACCATTCCCAAAGAGGTGAGAGATTCCCTCGGGCTCGAACCCGGGAGTCGACTCACCTTCCGGATGCGTGATGATGGTGTCGTCGAAGTGCAACCCGAGACCCTCGACGTATTGTCGTTGTGCGGAATCATCAAGCCCAAGGTCCGCAACGTCACCATCGAGCAGATGAACGCGGCCATCCGCAAGGCGGCCACACGCCGATGATCGCGCTGGACCCCAACGTCCTCGTCCGCTTCCTGGTCGAGGACGACGCCGCCCAGACGCGGCGTGCCAAGAGACTCATCCAGAAGACAGAAGCTGCGGGGAGGACCTGTTACGTCTCGGATGTCGTCGTGTGCGAGCTGGTCTGGGTTCTCACCTCCAGCTACCGCGTCCGCCGTGCAGAGATCGCCGAGGTCCTGCGGAAACTGACCACCTCCCGGCAGATGACCTTCGACGCCACCGATCGCATCACCCGCGCCCTTGATGCATTTACCACCGGCCGAGGCGACTTCGCCGACTACCTCCTCCGCGAGCATGCACGCAGAGCCGGCTGCGAAACGGTGGCCACCTTCGACCGCGTGCTCTTGAAAGAGCATGGCTACACGGCACCCTGATTTTGCCGCGCAAAATCAGATGAGATTGGGGACATACCCCCAACCCCGCCACCACGGTGGCAGGAGGGGGTTGCACCCCCGACCCCGGCCCCAAGGGCCTACCCTTCGAGGTGTGCCTCTTCGCGCCTGTCGCGCGTTTGCCATCCAGACAGGAACCGCTACGCTGCCCACATGGCCCAGTACCGATTCACCGACTACTTTGAGAAAGAGGTGTTGAGAAAGCGGCCGTACATTCGGAAAGAGTGGTGCATCCGGGTTCTCGATAATCCGCTCAGGAGCGAACCGCAAGAAAAGAAACGTCTCCGCTTCTGGGGAGCCATCCCCGAGCTCGACGGACGCTTCTTGAGAGTCATTACCCTCGCCGACCGTATCACCATCCACAACGCCTTCCCCGACAGGAGGTTCAAACCGTGAAGCTGAACTATTACCCGGACACCGATTCGCTCTATATCGACCTCTCGAACAAACCGAGCAGTGAAACGCGCGAGATTTCCGAGGGCGTCCTCCTCGACTACGATAGCGAAGGAAACTTGGTTGGAATTGATATCGATAACGCAAGCCACAAGGTACAGCTCAAAGAGTTGACCCTGAGCAGGCTCCCCATCGAGCTCCACAACATCGCAGCCTGACGCCACCATCCAGCCAACCCGCCGCACCCTCGCCACCCCAACCCCAACCCCCGCGGGGGTTGGGGTTGGTTGCACCCCCGACCCCGGCCCCAAGGGCCGGCCGGCGCCGCGGGCGCCGGATCGCGGGTGCAACCCGCTCCTACCCGCCATCCCCCGACAGGCTGTTAACGGCCAAGTACGACGTCGATGCCGTTCAGGATGAGCTCCAGCTTCTGTGACGATACCCTTCCCACCGGCTTGATCAACACGCCGCGATCCAGTGCCACGACCAGGGAAACATTTGCCACAGAATCTTTTGGGAGGCCCGTACCCCGCGCCCGGAGCAACACATTGCCCGGTGCCTCGGCCCAGCGGAGGTTGCTGGTCAAGGGTACGCAGACCACCGTCCTGATGCGGCTCCGGTTAAACGGCTCCCCCTGCACCACCACCACCGGCCTCCGAAAACCGGGAGCCGAACCCACGGGGTCGCCAAGGTCGGCCCACCATACGTCGCCCTGAGAGATCACCACTCGCAATGTTCCAGAACACGACGCGCGGCTTCGGAGACAAATGGGTCCACCTCACCTTCCAATTCTCCGCACAGATGGTCGAGTCTCTCTGTCACGGCGTCGGACGAATGCCGGGCAACGTACTCGCGCAGCGCGCGACGATAGAGCTCGCTCCGCGTCACCTTCAGCCGCTTGGCCAAATAATCCGCGCGGGAGAACACATCATCTGGGATGGAGACAGCCGTTTTCATACCCACAGTATAACCACGACATCCATACAAGGTCCACCTTCCCGTACGTGCATATATCCCCACGGCACCCCCACCCCCCGCCCCGCGGTGGTAGGAGGGGGTTGCACCCCCGACCCCGGCCCCAAGGGCCGGCCGGCGCCGCGGCGCCGGATCGCGGGTACAACCCGCTCCTACCTACCCCACAAAACAAAAGGGGCGTGGCGGCAACGCCGCCACGCCCCTTGATATCTGATTTCGCGCAGCGAAATCAGAACAGCAGGGAATACTGCACATGCACCGTATCCTGATTGGCCGACTCCTTCGAATCGCTGTACTGGCTGTTGGCGAGGTTGGTATCGCTGAACAGGGTGGTGGTAAAGGCGCGCTCCAGGGCCACGGAGAGCTCCTTGTTGTTCCACCGGTAGCTACACCCGACTGACCCCGTCTGGAAACCGAAGGCAGGCAGCACGCCCATATTGTTGTTGCCATCCATCGCCGACTTGGCCTTGCCAAAGTCATTCCACAGGTCGTTGAAACGGCGGCCGGTGAACGAGTACCCCGCCATGACGGTAAAGTTGTCGAGGAGGTCGTAGGCACCACCGAAATTGAAGACCCACTGGTCGTGCCAGCTGAGATCCTCCTTGAAGGTGAAAGAGTTGGCGTCGCCAAAGCCCGAACCGTTGAAGCCCAAGAAGCGCTGGAAGACCGGGTTGTCCGGGTTGCGCAGGTTGGCGGCAAACTGCTGCATCGAGGAGGAGTAATCGGCCCACTTCACGTCCGTGGTGAGACGCAGCCCCTTCATCGGCCGAATCTCAACACCAAGCTCCGCCTGCTGCGGCAGCTCGATGGTGATATCGGTACGGAAGTCCCCCACCACGTTGAACTGGCCGCGCAGACTATCGTACGCGGCGAGGAACTCCTCAGGAGTGGCGTAGTTCGCCGGGTCGAGGAGGGTCTGGACCTGGCTCACCGCGAGTGCCTGGGTCGCCGCGTCGTCGGGGTCGGCGATGGACGCCACGCCGAAACCGCGCAGGAAGCGGGCGATGTCTCGGTAGTAATCGACCACCTCCTGGTCATCCGTGGTCCGTACGATCGAGCCTGTGCCGTTGTGGAAGGTCCTCGCGGTGGCGTCGATGCCGAGGGTAGCGGTGTTGTTCGTCGAGTCGTTGAGCCGCTTCGGGATCTTGTAGTTGGGCTGGCTGGTGACGTTCTGGAACTCCTGGTTGTCCACATACCCCATGAGGGAGGCAAAGGTGCGGAAGAGGCCGGCACCGGCACGGGTAAGCATCTCCACCGAGTAGGCGTCGTCGCCGGTAAAGTTGTCCTCCGGACGGCCAGAGGAGCCGGAAAGGATCAGGTCGAGCTGCCGGTTGGTGGGAATGGCCCGGTCCGATCCGGACACGCTCGGATCACCCGGCCCGTGGCTCGCGTCACCGAAAGAGGGCGCCTCACTGAGCAGCCGATCGACGTCCCCGAGCTTGGGCAATTCATTGAATATCTGCTGCGAGCTGGTCAGCGCCGGGTCCGAGCCGGGCGCCACCGAGAAGTCGACGTTGGTGATCGTCGGATCGGTGGCGACACCGTCCGCGACCGTGTCGATGAACTCGGCGAACTGGGTCATCCCCAGCTCATCGAAGATCGTCTGCATCGCGAGGAAGGAGCGCATCCCCACGTCCAGCCCCTGCTGGATCTGATCGGTGAAGTCAAAACGCAGGCCACCGTCGCGCATGATGATGCTGGACTTCGAGGTATAGCTGCCGCCCACGGTAAGCCAGTCGTTCAACCGCCAAGTGGCACCCACCTTCACCGCGTTGGCGAAGTCCTCGAAGCCACGCCCGGAGGCGTAGCCGGTCACCTCCCCCATACCAAAACCGAAGTCCGGGAAGACGTCCTGAAAGAGGCCGTAGAACTCATCGATGATGTAGTCGTGCTCTTTGTCGGTGAACTGGCTGGAGTCGTAGAACGACTGCGCCATGAGGCTCCGGGTGAGGTTGTTCAGGGCCGAGTTGATGTCCTGATGGTCGAGGAGCTGCCCGGTCGCCTGACCTCGCTGCTCGCCGGTGGTGGCGTCATCCAACAGGGAGAACTCCCAGATCCGCTTGCGAAAAAACGCCGGCGTGGTGGTGGCATCCTCGCCCGCGGTCGGCTGGTGAAAGAAGTCGGCAATCCGCTGCACCCCGTCCACCGGCAGCTCCACCACATTGCCGTGGGCGTCATAGGCGACCATCACCTGGTCGTCGGCCGCCGAGGTCGGCCCCTGACGATCCAGGATGAACTGCGGAAAGGGACGGCCTGCGAAGAGCTGGCCATGGCTCGGGAAGCCCTGGGCGGTGTTCTGCGCGACTGACTTCTCGTGCGCCGTCAGGTGGTCCTGGGCCGCCAGGTAGCTCTCATCGAGGAACCGCTCGAACGCCTTCCCCTGGGCCACCGTGTCGTTGCGGTCGAAGCGCGGCGCCAGATCGGCGAGCTGGGTATCGGTGAGCGCCCCACTGCCGCTGACCCCAAGGGCAATCTTCGCCTCGGTGCGGGTGATGATCCCGTCCTCGGTAGCCGGATTGAACGCCCGACTCCCCCTGGCGACGATCCCGTCAATTCCCAGCTCATCCGTCCCCACATCGGAGTTCGAGCTACCCACGTGGCGCGCCGCCACACCGCGCGGCGCCATCTCGGTGGAGCCGTAGATCCCAAACTTCAGGAAGCCGTAATCCTGCAGCGGCTCCACGGCGACCGTCAGATCGTCGGTGATGTCGAAGGAGAGGGCGAGGCCGAAGCGGCCGATGATCATCAACGTGTAGTTATCGCGGCGCAGGGCGTTCTTGGCCGTCAGGTCGCGACTACCCAGCAGGTCGGAACCCTCGGCCATGAAGTGGGCCCGGCCGCCGCCCAACTGCACCGGGGTGGTGTCGTTGAAGCCCCAGTCCTGGACCGCAAAACCGCCGCCGCCTTTACCCCACATCCCGAAGCCAACCCCCACCCGCCCCGTCTTGTAGACGATCCCCACGGTGGGAAGGAAGAAGAGGGTCGACTCGTTGATCTCGAAGCGGCCGTGGGCATCACGGTTCACCGACGTGGCGAGGTCCGAGTTGTGGTCGGTGTAGCTGCCGTTGAAGATCAGCGCCCCAACGTCGAGATCGATGCGCCAGCCGTCGCCCATCTTGCCGACGTTCGCCGGATTGACCGCCAGGGTGGTGGCGTCGTCGCCGGCGGCGTTCGCCGCCCCGCCCATCGCCGCCATCTTGGCGCCGAAACCGGTGGGGAAGAGAGTGGTCGTCGCCTCTGCCGGCCGCGGCAGGCAGAGGGCGAGGAGGAGCAGGCTTCCGAGCAGTGCGCGCATCCAGCGTCTCCCATTGCGAAGGGTTGCCAGGACCCCGAGGGGCAGGAGGAGCAACACGAGCGCCGCCCAGCCCACGTGTCCTGACGGATCACGCGTGGCCACACAGCCACCCACCGCGTCCTTGGCGTTGCGGTTCACCGTGGAGAAGAGGCCACGGTCACTCAGGCCGCCGCCCTCACCCGGCACCGCCTCGGGCACCGTCGGGTTGGCGTCGAGGTTGTCAGCGATCCCGTCACCATCCTTGTCGCCCACGGTTACCGTAAAGTCCGAGAAGTGGCTCGTACGCACGGTGATCGTGTTCGCCTCCGTGTCGCGCGCGGCGATGCAGTCACGCTCCCTGTCCGCCACATCCACCGTCCCGTCACCATTGCGGTCCACCGTATCGTCGCAGGCCCCGAAGGTGGTCTCCGTCCCATCCGCCTCGGTGCGCACCACCTGGAAGAGCTCCTCGGCAACGCCACCCGGCGGCACGTCCGCCTGCGGATAGACCAGGGTCACCTCCACGAACGGATCAAAGGTCGCCCCCTCAGGGGTCATGCGGACCGGCTGACCGACGATCGTCGTCTCCAGGGCCCCGTCGCCGACCGCGATGGAGCGGCGCTCTCCGGCCGAGCCATCGGCCGCGGCCATTCCCAAGTTCACGGTGGTATCCGGCTCACCATCACCGTCCGCATCCGCGGTGGTAGTCGTACCGGTAGGCACCACCACCTTGGTCCCCTTGATCTTCGCGGCCCGCTCCGCCGCCTCACGTGCGGCGGTGGCGGCCGCGGCCGCGGCGGCCTTGTCCGGGTCGTCCGCGGCCAAGGCGGCGGCCGTGCTCTCCAGAGAGGTAGCGGCCGCCTCGAGCTGGCTCACGCGGCTGTCGTCCACCGCCACCGTGGCGCCGTTGGCGAGCACCACCACGGTGCCCACCGCCGGGGTATCCGTAGTGGGTGCCACCGGCTCCCCGGTCACCGGATCGCGCGGCGTGATGTCATCGACCCCGTCGCCGTTCACATCCACCTGCACAAAGGCGTTGGTGTCATCCGCATCCAACGCCACGGGGATACCGTCGCCGTCCGCGTCCACCGGCGCGCTCGCGTCCAGGGGCGCCGAATCCAGCACGTCGATAATCCCGTCGCCGTCATCGTCCGTGTCCGCGTTGTTGCCGGTACCGTCGCCGTCCGTGTCCACCGTCTCCGCCGCATCG
>JAJRSX010000028.1 GCA_024278555.1 bacterium
AAGGGAAAGAACCTGATGAAGGCGGTGGAGCTGGGGCTCACCCAGTTCAGCGACCGCCTCGACCCGGCCGAGGAGGAGCGGATCGACGCGGCCCTCGCCGCCCTCCGGGAGGCGATCAGCGCCGAGGAGAGCGCCGAGGCGATCAACGGGGCCTACAGGCAGGTGGACGCAGCGACCACCCGGCTGGCCGGCATCATGTACGAGGAGGCGGTCAAGCGCGGCGCCGAGGCCGGGGGGTAACGGGCGGCTGCACCGCCCGCCACCCCTCGGCCTGCCGCGCCTTCGGCGCGCTTCGCGAGCGGGAGCCCGCTCCTACCCTCTGCTGAATCCGTGTGGACCGCGGGCATGGCCCGCTCCTACTGCACCTGGCGCCAGAAGAAGCGGTCCACCGGCGGGACGCTGGCGGCTGCGCCGTTACCGGCGGTCCCCACCTGCACCACCCCTCCGTCGATGGTGGCGCCGTAGAGGGCGTCGTTCTGGATGTGAAGGGTGGCGCGGACATTGCCCGCCCCGGCGATGGTACCGGCCACGGTCGGCGCGCCGGCGAGGCCATTCACCGCGTTGCCCACGTCGTAGGCGCGCAGACTCCCCACCGTCGCCCCCACGGCTGGCAGGTCCTGGGTCGGATCATCGGACTCCACCGTCCCCACCACCGTACCGAGATAGAGGACCGTGCCGCTGAGGACCGGTGACGAAAAGACCTTCTCTCCCGCCGGCAGGATCTCCTCGAAGAGGACCTCGCCCACCCCCTGGCCCGCGTCGGCGTGGTGGAAGCCCGCCTTCACCGCGATCAGCTTGTGGAGGTGGGCGGCATCCGCCGGCGCCCAGTCGGCGCCGCCGGTGCCGAAGAAGAGGACCACCTCGCCGCCGTTCACCGCCACCGCCGGCGAGGTGGCAATAGGATCGTCGTTGCCGGCGTTGTAGAGGGGGGTGACCGGACCGTACGGGTTCTCACCGGTGGCCGCGTTGAACTGCCAGAGGCGGCCGTTGTTGTCGCCCACGAAGACCCAGTCGGCAAAGCCGTCGCTGTTCGCGTCCACCGAGGTGAGGGCGCCGGGGATGTCGTTCACCGAGCGCAGGTAGTTGGCGTGGAACTCCCACAGCTTCTCGCCATTATCCAGACGGAAGGCGTAGACCCGCACCCCGCCGAGCCAGTTGCCCGGCACCGCGTAGCCGGTGGCGACGTACGCCACGTAGGTCGCCTCAGGCGGGTTGGTGTTGAGGAAGACGCGGCTGATCGCCGTCTTGTAGGCATGGCCCATCTGCACCGACTCCTCGATGCCGTCACCGTCGGCGTCGGTGTCCGCCACCTCGATGAGGTATGGGCTGCCCCAGCCGACCTCCGGCAACCGGATGTCGGTCGCCTCCCAGAGGAGCTGCGGGGTCGCCGGATCGGAGACGTCCATGGCGAAGATCGACTTGCCGCCGTACCCCTCGGCGCCCACCAGCACCGTGCGCGGCTCGGGGGTGCCGTCGCCATCGTAGTCAATCTGCACGTCGGTCACCGTGGGAGATGCGTCGACCCCGGCATAGTCCACGGGAGAGAGGGGGTCGGTGCGGTCGTTCTGCAGCCGTTTGAGGAGCTCCCCCGGGATGAAGCCCCAGAGCTCGGCGCCAGAGCCGGCGTCGAGGGCGGCGGTGTTCTGGTGGCCGGCGTCGATCGCCTCCAGGATGCCGTCGAGGGTCCCGATGTAGGCGACCCGCTGGCGGGTGTCACCGCCGGGGATCGCGGCGTTCGTCGGCCCGATGATCGCCGCCGCCGAGTGCTCGATGGCCCCGAGACGGTTGGTCATGTCGGCGTAGTGGGCCGGGTTGGCCGGGTCGGCGCCGATGAAGTCTTTGCCGCGCACCCGGTTGATCACCTGCCGCTCCGGGTTGTCGTCCGCGTCCACCGGGTCGGTCATCGCCAGATAGGGGGCGAGGAGGTGGGCGTTAGCAAAGGTAAAGGGGGTCTTCGCCGGCTGGTCCGGCCCGCCGTTGAGGCCGAGGCCGTCGGAGATCACCCCGCCGGTGTTGGTGAAGAGGGTGCGAGCGTCCGCCGCCGGCACGGCGGTGGCCGCATCCCACAGCGCCGCCCCCCCCGGCGCGGTGGCGTCATAGGCACGCAGGTGGCCGCGCCACGCCGGGTAGTCGAAGGAGCCGGCGAGGAGCAGGTTGTCTTTGTCGACGATCGGCGCGGAGCGGGAAAACTCGGTGTTGTTCACCGTGAACTGGAGGTTGAAGAGGGTGTTGAGGACGTAACGCACCGCCGCCGCGTTCTTCCAACCACACGCCGAGTTGTCGCCGCACGAGGTGGTGACCGTCTGCTGGATCGCCCCGGGAGGTGCGATCTGGACCGTGGGGGAGGCGCCGCCGCAGTTGTTGGCGAAGGAGCCGGAGGCGACCGAGCGCGCATCGATCTCCAGACTGTCGGAGCCGTTGTTGTACTTGTACTTCTTCATCTTCTGGTCGGAGTCCCCCTTGGTCCAGGCGAAGTCCACCGACTCGATGTTGATCGCGGTGAGGCCGAGGTTGCGCAGGACGACCCCCTCCACCCGGTCGCCGCTCACCACCGCCGCACCGGAAAAGTCGATCTCGAAGCTCCCGTCGGCGGAGGTGACCGTACTCGGCTTCGCCTGCCCGCTCGTGTCAAAGGTGATGCCGAGCGACTTGCCGCCGTTGTAGTTCACCGTGAAGGTGGTCGACTGTTTTTTCTGGAGATCCTTCTTCCACTCGAGGCGGACGTTGTCGCTCCCCCCAGCGGCGATCTGGTAGCTGGAGGTGCAGCCGCCCCCTGCCGGCGGTGTCACCGCCTCCAGGGGCAGACCAGGCCCATTGTAAAAGTCCACCAGGATATCCTGATCCCAGACACGTACCACGTTCGGGGTGGTGATCCCATCGGAGCGGCGGACACGAATCTCGGTGACGGTGATCACCCCACCGGAGATGTTGTTGAAGGCGATGTTGCTGATCGTCGAGCCGGAGATCGTGGCGCCGGAGAAGTCGAGCTGGAGGGTGGTCCCCACCGCCACGTCGTTGCCGTCGAAATGGAGGTTGCCGGCGTAGGAGGTAAAGGGGGCGCCGGTGGCGTCGGTGCCGCTCACGGTGATGTCGAACATGGTGCCGGCCAACGGCGGGGAGTCGAACTGGATCGACCACATGTGGGTCCCAGCCGGCCCCGGGATACCGCCTCCGCCGCCTCCGCCGCCGAGGACTGAGGTCGCACACGCCTTGTCCCCATAGCTGTGGCCACCGAGGTAGACCACATACCCCTTGGTGGCGTCACCGTCGGTGTAGCCGCCCACGTAGTAGTCCCACTGGTCCCGATCCTTGTTGGTGGCGAGGTTGAGACCGTTGGCGTCGTCGTAGGCGAAGCGGGTGACGGTGGCGTTGTAAGAGGCATTCTTGGTCGGGACGGGGGTGTAGCCGCCCTTCTTGTTGTACGGCTCCGCCGGTGGGCCGCTCACATCCTGCGCCTTCACAAACGGGCGCCAGTTGTGCAGGTGGCCGCCGGTGGGGACAAACTGGAGGTTACCGGTCTGGGCGAAGGGGGAGGCGGCGCCGTCGTAGTGCATCTTCGTGGCGTCCATGGTGCCGCCGTTGTGGCCGATGCCCACATCGGTGAGGAAGTGGCCGTAGGGGGAGTGCTCGAAAACCTCGATGGAGGCGCACTCCGCGAACATCGAGTTCCCCGCCTCCAGGAAGGTCCGCACCTTCTGGGTGATCTCATCGGCGTCGATGATGCCGTTGCCGTTGTTGTCCGCGTCGTATGGTGCCTTTTCCAGGCCGGCCCAGTGGGGCGCCCACAGCAGCGAGAAGGGATCGTTGGGTCGCTGGAGGATGCCGTCACGGATCTGATTCGGGGTCACCACCTCGTAGGCGTCGCCACAGATGTTGGCGAGGACCAGGTAGGAGGCGAGGATCTTCACCGCGTTACCCGAGGTGGTCGACTCGGTGTCGTTCATCAGGGCGATCTTCGGCGGCGTACCGGAGAGGGTACGCTGGACATTGGCGGAGAAGGCGACCTTGGCCTCGTGGATGTTCACCTGGTTCCACGCCGCGTCCTGCAACACCACCATCGCCTTGGCGACATCCGCGGCATCGATGACCCACGGCCCGCCGGTGTAGTTGATGAAGTTGGTGACCCCGGGGATCGGCGTGGTGCCGCCGCCGTGGCCCAGCTCCTCCACCACCGGGTTGGTGGCGATGTCGAAGATGGTGAGGTCGACCGCCGAGGAGGTCGTCTTGGTGGAGTCGATGATCCAGTGGACCGTCACCCCGTTGGCCAGGAGCTCCCACACCAGCCCGTACGCCTCGAAGAGCCCCTGGTCCGCCTCCGGCTGGTACGGGTTGTCCATGGGGATGATCCACGAACCGGCGGGGAAGTTGTGCTCCACCGCCTGTACCGGCACGGCGGCGAGGAGGAGGGCAACGAGTGAGATGAGCGATTTACGACACATGGTGGCCTCCAGACCGGGATGGCTCAGGGTGCGGTAACCCGAAGGTGGACCTTCTGAACCGAGGCGGTGGCGGTGTTGGGGGTTGGGTTACTGGATGGTGTTGGTGACCGCGAGGTTGACGTTTTGCGCCGCGGCGGTGGCGTTGGTGTTGCCCGCGTCGACGTTCTCCTGCGCGTAGGCGGCGTTGGCGGCGGAACGGAAGTAGCCCGCCTCCAGCTCCACCTGTGCCTGGTAGGGCGGCGGGTTGGTGGGGTTGGGGTCGGTGTAGCCGTAGGCGCGCACCAGGATGATGCCGTTGGCGTCGACGTTCAGATTGCCGTCGCCGTCATCGTCGTCGATGAATTCGTATCGGTAGTAGACGTTGCCCATCCCCGCCATCTGCACCGCGGTGAGGGCGGGCGCCGGGTTGAGGAGCAGGTTGCCCCACCCCCCCCCACCGGCTGCTGGATCATCACCCCCCGCCCCGCCTCCAGCCCCGCCTCGGCGGCGATCAGGAGCTGCTTGTGGAGGGCGTCGTTGAAGGCGACCTTGGTCCCGCTGCGGGTCTCGGTCAGGGCCGCGATGCCGAGGACGCTGAGGGAGACAAGGAGCAAGAGGGTGGTCACCAGACTGGCGCCGCGCTCCCCCCAGGCGGCCGCTCTCGAATCGGCTGATTGCATCACGAGCTCCTTTGGCTACAGGGCGTTGCGCACGCCCACCACGTTGGAGAAGGCGATCTGGTATGGGTTGCCGTCGCGCTGCTCGGTAAGGGACCTCCCCCCAAGCTGGATACGCACCGCGGTCACCTCGCCGGCGGCGAGGTTGGCCGGCGCCACCTGGCTGACAAAGGTGGAGGAGCCGGCCACCGAGTAGGTGAGCTGCATGCTTGTCACCCCTTCGCCGATCACCTCGGGGGTGCCGCCGTTTTCTTGGCGCATGAGCCGCGGCCGGGTCGGTGCCGCCTCCGAGGGCTGGGTAGCGCCGTCGCCGAGGTAGTAGACAACCTCACGCAGCAGGGCGAGGTGGGCAACGCCGCCGCCATAGACGCGGTCGGGGAGAGAGTCGTTGCCCAGATCGTTGGCCACCTTGCGGACACTCACCTGGTACGCCCCGGCCACACCGGCGACAGCGCTCACCATCAGCGACTCGGCCCAACCGTTGCGGTAGCCGGTGGCGAGGATCACCGGCACCCAGGTCGTGGAGTCGGCAGGGTTGATGGCCACCGGGTCGAGGTCGTCGCTGCCGTCGTTGTCGAGGTCGAGGTCGGCGATCTGGACGGTCCCGGGGACGATCTCCTGGGCCGGCTGATCGCCCACCCCGTAGCGGAGGGTGAGCGCGTCGGTGCCGTCGATAATCCCGTCGCCCGCCACCGCGTTGTTGTCGTCCGGGGTGAGGAGGTAGAGGTCCACGTCCTGCTGGGTGAGATAGCCGGCGGCACGCACCTCCCGGGCCATGAAATCGAGACCAAAGCGGACGTTGTCGTCCGCCTCGCCCATGGCCTGCTGGCGGTCGAAGGCGACCTGCTGGGTGTGGAAGGTGGCCATGGAGCCACCCACCACCATCAGACCGAGGGTCATGGCGACCATCAGCTCGATGAGGGTGAATCCCGCCTCCGCCGAGAAATGGCGATCCATCGTTGCCTCCTTCATAGCTGCCCCGCGAGGTAGGTGGTGAGGGCGACCGTGTGACCACCGCTCCACCCCACCGACACGGTGACCTTGTTCATTTGGGTGAGGGGGTCGAACTGCACCGCGCCCACCGTGGGGTTGGCACTGGGGCCGAGGGCGGTCGACACCGCCTGCTGCCAGGTCGCCACCGCCGCCTGGGGGAGCTGAAAGACGCCGTTGACGAAGTTCGCCGGGGTGCGGGCGTAATTGTTCAGGGTCTCGAACATCTCCATGGCGAAGTGGCTCGCGGTGCCGTAGCTCTCGTTGTAGCTGTGGCCACGCAGACCGAGCATCTGCATCCGCGAGACAGCCAAGATGCCGAAGGCGAAGATCGCCACGGAGATCATCACCTCGATGAGGGTGAAGCCGCGCTCGCCGCGCGCCCTCCGCCGCACCGGGCCCACCGATTGAGAGAGTGCGTTAGCTCCAGACATCGTTAGTCCCCTTCTTCAGCTTCCAGAGGCGCGCCCGGCCGGTAGCCGCGCGCACGGTGATCGCGGCCATCCGCGCATCCGCGCCGCTGAGGCCGTTGGTGATGTAGACCTCCTTCGGCACCCCGACGCCGGTGTCATTGCTGCAGCGGCCGCGGCCGTTGAAGCGCAGGCCGTCGGCGAGGCTGCCCGGCCCCACCGCACCGCTGGCGTTGGCACCGGGCGGGGCGATGACCCCGGCGTTGAAACCAAACGCCACCCCACCCCCGAGGCGACCGGTGGCCTTGATCTCCGGCACCTGACCCGCGACCGGCGCATCCACCGCGCCATTGCTGTTGTAATCGACCCACACCACGTAGGTGTTGTTCACCCGGTCGAAGCTCACCCGGCACTCGCGCCCCTCGGTAATCGCCCGCTGGCGGGCGAGCTGGAGCTCCCCGAGCAGCGACCTGGAGGCATCCTCCATGTGAGAGCCGGTCGCCCCGGTCTCCACCGAGGAGGCAAAGGCGGTCATCAGTATCGACATGAGCGCCATGGTGACCATCACCTCCACCAGGCTCGCGCCGCGTTCTCTACTCTGTGCCTGTCTCATCATCGCTCACCTCTGTCGCCCATTTAGCAACTCCGATGCCAACACTGCGTCCGGCTAACCCCTTGCGGTCGTTACAGGCGGGAACCGGCACTCGCCGGCCGATTCCACACCCCCTACCCACCTGGGTAAGCCCGGTTCACACCCATCGATCCCCTATTCATCGGTAGTTGGGTCGTCCGACCTTGATCCCACCGCGCGACCTCGGAGGAGTCATTGGCGAGTGGCGGCCTCCGCCCCGGCGCACTACGCTATCCGCGCCATGGGCGCGCTCCATCCCGACCGCTGCTGCCTCCTAGTCATTGACGTCCAGGAGGCCTTCCTCCCGGCGATCCACCAGATCGACCGGGTAGAGGCGAACCTGCGGGGGCTGCTCCACATGGGGCGCCGCCACGGCCTGCCGGTGGTAGCCACCGAGCAGTACCCCAAGGGGCTCGGCCCCACCCTCCCCGCCCTCGCCGCGGAGATCGACCCCTTCAAGCCGTTTGCCAAGACCCACTTCGACGCCTGTCGCGAGCCCGGTTTTCTACCGCTGATCCACGCCACCGGCGCCACCCAGATCATTGCCGCCGGGGTGGAGAGCCACGTCTGCGTCCAGCAGACCTGCCGGTCGCTCGCCCGGCGCGGCTACCACCTCCACGTGGTCGCCGACGCCTGCTCCTCGCGCACCCCGGAGAACCACGCCATCGGCCTCGGGCTGATGCGCGAGGCGGGGATCTCGATCACCTCCACCGAGGCCATCCTCATGGAGCTCCTCGGCGAGGCGCGCGGCGAGCTCTTCAAGGAGACCCTCGCCTTTCTCAAGGGGTGATGATGGACGCGGAGGCGGTGCGGGCGCTCCTGGAGCAGGTGGCCGCGGGGGCGACCTCGGTAGAGGCGGCCCTCACCTCCCTCCGCCATTTGCCGTACGAGCCGCTCGCCGAGGGCGGCATTACCTATGCCCGCCTCGACCACCACCGCGCCCTGCGCCAGGGGATCGGCGAGGTGGTCTACTGTGCGGGCAAGGGACCGGCGCAGGTGGCGGCGATCGCCGCCCGGATTGTCGAGCAGAGCGGCCGGCTGCTGGCCACCCGCGCCACCCCCGAGGACTTCGCGGCGGTGGCCGAGCGGCTGCCCGCGGCGCAGCACCACGAACAGGCCCGGGCGATCACCGTGGGCGAGGCGAAGGCGGGCGTCGGCGAGATCTGCCTGCTGACCGCCGGTACCGCCGACCTGCCGGTGGCGGAGGAGGCGCGGGTGGTGGCCGAGTGGCTCGGATCGCGCGTCACCCCCCTCTACGACGTCGGGGTCGCCGGCCTCCACCGGCTGCTGGCCCAGCTGCCGCAGCTCGCCGACGCCCGGGTGGTGGTGGCGGTGGCGGGGATGGACGGGGTCCTGCCGACTGTCGCCGCCGGCCTCGGCGATCAGCCGCTTGTCGCGGTCCCCACCTCCACCGGCTACGGCGCCAACTTCGGCGGCATCGCGCCGCTCCTCACCATGCTCAACGCCTGTGCTCCGGGGGTCGGGGTGGTGAACATCGACAACGGCTTCGGCGCCGCCTGCCTGGCCCACCGGATCAACCTGTTGGGGGAGACGACCACAGACAACGAACGGCGAGCCCCAAATGGACACGAATAGACGCACAAAGTTGGACGTCACCGGAGGCCGACCGGGGGACATCTTCGGCCTGGAAGGCCAAGCCCGCGCAGAGGCGCGGAGAGGTGCGGATTCGTTATCGGGGCGTCTCCGGCATAGGAACAGGGTTCTGGTGTCGCTGGGAAGGTGGGCCATTGCCCTAACTGCCTATCCCCTTAGCTCATGACGGACGGCGTACTTCATTCTGAGAACAACAGGTTGAGCATGGCGAGTGACACGGCATCCACCCGCATAGGGGGGAGGCGTTTTCATGTACGACATCTCACTCTTCCTCGATCGGGAAATGGACAACTCCTCGAAGGGGAAAGTCACCACAGAGACACAGAGGGCACAGAGAACTACATCAGAAAACAACGCGATATTGTGCCGTCCTCTTTCACGGCAACCCCGTGGCAATCCATTGTGAGGCCAAAGAGGAGGAAAGCACCTTTCCTTATGCAGTTCTCTGTGTCCTCTGTGTCTCTGTGGTGAAATCGCCTTCCATGCTTGCGCCGTGATCACCTCGTGAGTCCCTCGACCCTGTTGGCGGTATCTCCTCCCCCTGAAATTTTGCCCTCTTTCCGATTGCCCTTTTCCAGTCATGAGCTAAGGGGATAGGCGTATTGCCCTATGTTCCACGCGACCCTGCAATACGAACACCGCGACCCGGGGCAACATCCACAAACTCCTCGCACCTCGCGCCGCTGTGGCCCCAACCCATCACCCCTCTGCGTCTCCGCGCCTCTGCGCGAGCCCGGCCTTCCAGGCCCAACCGAAACCCTTTTCTTCCGACGGTGACGCCATGTCCCTAGACGCCTACCTCGACTGCGCCGCCGGGATCTGCGGCAACATGGTGCTCGGCGCCTGCCTCGACGCCGGGGTGGAGGAGGCGGCGCTGCGTGGGGTGTTGGCCTCCCTCGGTCTCGACGGCTGGGAGCTCATGGTCGAGCGGACCACCCGCGGCGGCGTGGCGTGTACCCACGCCCGGGCCACCTGCACACCCTCCCACGACCACCGCCACCTCGCCGACTGTCTGGCGATCATCGCTCGCGCCGCCCTGCCCGCACCGGTGGCGACCCGTGCCACGGCCGTGTTTACCCGGCTGGCCGAGGCGGAGGCGGCGGTCCACGGGGTCGCGGTCGAGGCGGTCCACTTTCACGAGGTGGGGGCGGTGGACGCCCTCATCGACATCGTCGGAAGCTGCTGGGCACTGCACACGCTTGGTGTCGAGCGCATCACCCACTCGCCGGTCAACGTGGGCGACGGCTGGGTCACCTGCGCCCACGGCCGCCTGCCGGTGCCGCCGCCGGCGGTGGAGCGGCTCCTGGTGGGCCGGCCGGTGTGTCGCGGCGTCCCCGGGGTGGCGGAGGCAGGAGAGCTCACCACCCCCACCGGGGCCGCCCTCCTTTCCGCCCTCGCAACCCCCGCACCAGCGGCCGCGACCCACACGGTGGCGCGCACCGGCTACGGCGGCGGCGATCGGGATCAGACCGGCTTTGCCAACTGCCTCCGTCTCTCCCTCCTCGCCCCTGAACCCACCGGCCGGGAGCGGGTGGTGGAGCTGGTCTGCGACCTCGATGACCTCCACCCGGAGTGCTACCCGGAGGTGGCCTTCGCCGTTCACGCCGCCGGTGGCCTCGACACAACCCTGGCGCCGATCACCACCAAACACGGCCGCCCCGCCACCCGCCTCACCGCCCTCGCCCCACCCGCCGTTGCCGCCGCGGTAGAGGCGACCCTCTTTTGCCACACCACGACCTTCGGGGTGCGTCGGCGGGAGGTCACCCGCACGGTCCTGGCCCGCCGCTTCGTGGAGGTCGCGACGCCGTACGGCACGGTGCGCGTCAAGGAGGGGTGGCGCGGAGGCGAGCGGCTCCAGGCCACCCCCGAGTACGGCGACTGCGCCGCGGCAGCCGCGCAACACCGGGTGGCGACCCGGGAGGTCTACCGGGCCGCCCTGGCCGCCATTGGGCCGCCCGGGGAGGCGCCATGACCCCGTGGCTCCTGCCGACCACCGGCGCCTTCATCGGCTGGCTCACCAATAAGGTCGCCCTCACCCTCCTCTTCCGGCCGCGCGAGCCGGTGGCCATCGGCCCGTGGCGTCTGCAGGGGATCATCCCCGCCCGCCGCGAACGGCTCGCCGCCGCCATCGCCCGGGCGGTCCAGCGCGACCTCCTCTCCGAAACCCAGATCGCCCAGCTCATCGCCGAGATCGATCTAAGGGGTGAGGTAGAACGGGCGGTGGAACGGGCCATCGACCAGCGCATCGACAGCCGCCGCATCGAGGGGGTGCCGGTGGTGGGACGGGTGAGCCGCCGCTTCTACGACGAGCTGAAACGGCGGGTGATGGCGGCGGTGGCGAGCCGCGCCCGGGACTACCAGCAACGGGTCGCCCACCGGATCGCCACCCGCGTCGACGTGGAGGCGCTGGTCCGCGCCCGGGTGGAGGCGATGGAGACGACCCAGGTGGAGGCGCTGCTCCTCGACCTCCTGCGCCACGAGTTCCGCTACCTCGAGTGGATGGGTGCGCTCCTCGGGGCGGCGATCGGGGCGCTCCAGCTCCTCTTGCTCTGAATCGGCGACGAAAAAAGAGGCGCCCCGGCCGGTAGGCCGGGGCGCCTCTCCCCTACTCGTCCTTCGCCTCTTCCTCGGCGGGGGGCGCCGGCGGGGCGGGCGGCTTGGCGCCACCCGGTACGCCGCCGAACATCGGCGGCGGCGGCGTGCCACCAATCTTGGAACCACCCGGCGCCGGGGGCGGCGGCGAGCCGCCGATCGTTGACCCACCGGCGGGCGGCGGCGGACTCCCGCCGATCTTGGAGCCACCCGCAGGCGGCGGCGGACTGCCGCCAATCTTGCTGCCACCACCCGGAGGCGGGGGCGGGGTGCCACCGATGCCCCCGCCGCCGCCCAGGGGCGAGGAGGGGGGCGGGCCACCGCCGATCTTGCTGCCGCCGCCCAGGGGCGAGGAGGGCGGTGCACCACCACCGATCTTGGACCCCCCAAACATGGAGGGGGGCGCACCGCCACCGATCTTCGAGCCACCGCCGAGGGGCGAACCACCGCCGCCAAGGGGGGAGGTGGCAGCGGGACCACCGGCCGCGGCAGGTGCGGCGGCCTCCTCCTCTTCCTCCTCCTCCTCGACCTCCTCCGGCGGCTCCTCAGGCGGCCCCGGCAGGACCACCGCGACCTCCTCCGCCGCGTACATCTTCTCATGCACCATCGCCGCGGTGCGGTAGAAGAGGTGGGCGAACTTCGAGTACGGCATGTAGCCGAGAAGCATGAAGATGAGGCAGAGGTGGATAAAGTAGGTGGGGTAGGCGATCCCGGCCGCGCCCGACAGGCGGGTGAGCTCGGTGAGGGTCCCGGTCACCGCCACCGCGGTGAGGAGCCCGAGGAAGAGCCAGTCGAAGTAGCTGGAGGGAAGGTTATTGCGCTCCTCCGGCCCCTTCTCGAAACGGCGCGCCACCAGGCGGGCACACCCATAGAGGAGAAGGACGGCGCTGACGTTGCCGAGGATCTTGACCGGATCGTACAGGGGAAGGGGGGTGAGGCGATCGAAGAGGTAGTAGTAGAGGGTCACCAGGGTGGTGGTGGCGAAGGCGCCGAGGAAGCCGTAGAGCATCGGCAGGTGGCCGTAGTACCGCTTTCCCTCGACCGAACACTTGCGAAACTGGGTATGGGAGAGGATCTCCTTGCCGGTCAAGACGGCCGCCTCCGCCATCGTTCGTCTGGGGGACTCCCCGGCGCGGTGGGCGGAGATGCCGGTCCAGTAGCGGCGCATCCCCATCAGGCCGGCAATAAAGCCGAAGAAGGAGACCGGGATGTAGAGGTACTCCAAAATGTGGATGGAGAAGAGCTTCGAGTAGACGATCTCCCCCTCGGGGATGTGCAGGTGGCCCTCGATCCCGAGGGCCACCAACAGGATGACCGCCGGGATCGCGAAGAGGAGCGGCAGGTACTTGGCGTCGTTAAAGAGGCGGGCGAAGGGGCGAGGCCAGGCAAAGTGGGTGATGGTGTAGTCACGCACCGCCGACAGGAGCTCGCCCGGCTTGGCGCCGCGTGGGCAGTAGGAGGAGCAGTCGCGACAGTTGTGGCAGACCCACACCAGCGGGTCGGAGACCAGCTTCTCCTTCATCCCCCACTGGGCGTGGATCATCTCCGGCCGCGGGAAGGGGCGATCGTCGGTGGAGATCGGGCAGACCACCGAACAGGTGGCGCACTGGTAGCAGCTCTTCAGATTTTCGCCGCCGAACGCCTTGAGGCTGCGAATGAATTCGAGATCCGGTGCGACGGGAGTCGACATGGTAGGCACCTACGAGGCAGTGGTGATCGAATAGGGGGAGACCGCGGTCGACGCGGGGCTAGAAGCCCTTGAAGGGGTTGGGGCCGATCTTGTTGATGTGCTTGACGAACCCCTTCACGATCTCGGGGAAGCGCTGGTACTCGGAGATCGGGAACTCGATGTACTGGACCCGCTCCGCCTCCAGACCGAGGCGATCGAGGGTCTCCTGAATCTTCCCGAGGCGCTCCACCGCCAGCTCCGAGCCGCGAATCATGTGGCACTGGTAGTTATCGCCGTGCTTGCAGCCCAGCAGCATGACGCCGTCGAAGCCGCCGGAGAGGGAGTCGGCGATCCACACCTGGTTGATCGCGCCGAGGCAGCGCACCGGCACGAAGCGCACCTGGACGTCGTACTGGAGCCGCTTCACCCCCGCCATATCAATGGCCGGGTAGGCGTCGTTCTCGCACATGAAGGCGAGGAAGCGCAGCTTGCCGGAGTCTTCACTCGGGATGTCGATGGCACGAATCTGCGACGAGGTGCCGTCGATGGAGTAGTTCTGGAAGTTGATGACCCGCTCGGGGCACGCCCCCATGCAGATGCCGCAGCGGCGGCACCGGTTAATGTTGAGCTGCGGGAAGCCCTTCTCATCCTCGTTGAGGGTGCCGAAGGGGCACTCCTCGGTACACCGCTTGCATGCGGTACACCGATCGAGACCGAAGTCTGGATAGGTGGGGTCCATCGCTCGCGGCAGGGCGGCGATGCCGGTACGGGCGTACTCGATCGCCTGGATCGCCTTCATGGCCGCGCCGCCGCCGTCGATATAGGCGTTGGCGATGTCCATCGGCGCCCGCACGGTGCCGGCGGCGAAGATGCCGGTACGCCGGGTCTCGTACGGGAAGCAGATGAAGTGGGAGTCGGGGAAGCCGTACTTGAGGTCCGGCAGGGCCGCTCCCTGGCGGTACTCGAGGGCGAGGATGTCGTTCTCCAGGGTCGACGGCACGATGCCGGTGGCCAGGACCACGAGGTCGACCTCAACGGTGATCGGCCCCCCAAGCAGCGTCTCCTCCGCGGTCACCGACACCTGGTTGGCGCCCACCGGCTTCACCTCGGTGACGTTGCCCTTGGTGAGGAAGACCCCCTCATCCTCCTGCATCGCCTTGTAGAAATACTCCTGATGGCCGGGGGTCCGCATGTCGCGATAGAAGACAAAGGCACGCCCGTTGACCGGGTCGGCCTCGCGCACGTACGCCGCCTGCTTCAGAGAGGTGGCGCAGCAGCTCGACGAGCAGTAGGGCAGATGGTCCGGATCCCGCGAGCCGGCGCACAGGACGAAGGCGACCGAGGTCGCCGGCCGGCCGTCGGAGGGGCGGACGATCTTGCCGCTCTTGGCCATCGCCTCGAAGGTGTCGGAGCTGACCACGTTGGGGGAGGCGCCGAAACCGAGGTGGTCGAGCTTCGCGGCGTCGTAGGAGGAGGCGCCGGTGGCGAGGACCACCGAGCCCACCTGCATCGCCACCTCGTCGCCGTCGCGCTTCACCAGGGCGGTAAAGAGGCCGGGCTGGCCGGAGATCTTCACCACCTCCGAGGAGGTCATCACCTCGATGTTGGGCTGCGCCTTGACCTCCCCCTCCTTGCGCGCCAGGTCGGGCTCGCTGAGCTCGGCGTACGGCTGCCGCTGGGGGAGCTGGCGGTGGAGGGTGCGCAGGTAGCCGCCGAGCTCCGCCTCCTTCTCCACCAGAACCACCTTGTGGCCCGCCTTTGCCGCCTCGATCGCCGCCTGCATGCCGGTGGCGCCGGCGCCGATCACCAGGAGGGTGTCGTACACCTCCTGGGTCACCGACGACTCGGGGATCGAGCTCTTGCTGTTCTTGACCAGCCCCATGCGCAGGTAGTCCTGCGCCAGGGCGTCGGTCTCCTCGTCGTTGGGGGTGTGGCACCACGCCACCTGCTCGCGCAGGTTCACCCGATCGAGGACGACATCGTCGCCGAAGGCGAAGACATCCTGGTTCACCCGCCCCGAACAGGCGGCGATGACCACCCGGTTGACACCCTCGCCGTCGATGTCATCGCGGATGACCTTCACCCCCTCGTCACTACAGAGGAAGGCGTTGGTCTTGCAGGTCGACGACTTCGGATCGCCGTTGGCGATCTTCTCGAGGGCCTCGATATCGAGGGCGTCACCGAGGCCGCATCCCGTGCAGATGTAGGTGCCGAGCTTCGGCTCGGCGGCGGTATCGTTGGCCACGTTCAACTCCTTGCGACGAGCTGGTGAATCGAGTGGAGGGCGGCAGCGGTCGCGTCACGGGTGGAGGTGGTGACATCCACCGGCGCACGCGCGCAACCCACCGGGAAAATCCCCGCATCGGAAAGCGGCGTCATCACGAAGCCGTCCTCATCGTGCTCCAGCGACCCGGCGAGCGGATCACCCAGCAGGGAAGGCTGCATCCCGGTGGCCAGGACCACGATATCCGCCACCCGATGGACCTTCTTCCCGGAGACCGCGTCCTCGGCGGTCACCACCAGGTACTGACCGTCGGTGCTCGGCTCGATCTTGGCCACCTTACCCTTGATGAGCTCAATCCCCGCCTCCTTGGCGGTGGTGAAAAAGTCTTCGTAACGGCCGGGGGTACGGATATCGATATAGAAATCGGTAACCTCCGCGTCCGGATACTGCTCCTTGAGCAGCAGCCCCTCCTTGAGGGAGGCCATGCAGCAGATCGAGGAGCAGAACTGGAGGTGGTTCTCGTCACGGGAACCGGCACAGTGAACGAATACCACCCGCTTCGGCAGCTTGCCGTCCGATGGGCGGAGAATCTTGCCCGCGGTCGGTCCGCTCTCCGCCGCCATCCGTTCGAAGGTGACGTTGTTGACGATGTTTGGATGGGTGCCAAAGCCGAGGTTATCCATCCGGCTCGCGTCGTACGGACGCCAACCGGTGGCGACGATGATCGCCCCCACCTTGAGCTCCTTATCCTGCGCCTGCTGGGCGAGGTCGATGGCGTCGTACTGGCACTTCTCCACGCACTTGCTGCACGAGCTCCCCTGGCACGCCGCCATGTCGACGGCGAACTTCATCGGAAAGGCCATGTCGTGGGGAAGGTAGATCGCCTTCGTCTTTGTCAGGCCGTAATTGAAGTCGTCCCCCCGATCCTCCGGGCACACCTCAACGCACTCGCCACAGGCGGTGCACCGCTGGTTTACATAGCGCGGCTCCTGGCGCATGGAGACGGTGTAGTCGCCTGGACCACCGGAGATCTTGGTCACCTCCGCGAGGGTGTGGACGGTGACGTCCGGGTTCTGCTTGATTCGCCGGAGGTTGATCTCGAAGCCGCAGTACGGCGGACAGAGCTTGGGGAAGTATTTCCCCAGGCGAATTGCCCGGCCGCCGAGATATGCCTCCTTCTCGACAATGATGACCCGATGTCCGGCCTCGGCCGCCTCGTTGGCGGCGGTGAGGCCGGCGATGCCTCCCCCGATCACCAGGATCGGGAGGGCGTCACTGGTCGCGGTTGCCATAGGTCTCTCCCAGTGCGCGTGTAGTGGTACGGGAATTTGGCGCCGCCGTCACCCGAAACAAGTCTCCCTGTCGGGGGGGTGCTACCAAACGGGGCGGGGGATTATACGTGGGACGGCCGCCGCCTTCAACGGTTTCTTGTATGCGTTCCCGCATAAAGAAAAGATATAGAGTGGGGTATCACGGCAACCGCACGGATGCCCCCTCGGACCACACCATCGCGACCCGATTCAGGGATATCTCACTGCTCATGGCCAGCTTGGATTAATCCCTCCCTTTACAGTATCTGAACGCGGAAGGGCGCACCCTACGGTGTGGAATCCCACCGGCTCCCCCGCGCGCGGCCTGTCCACGGTGGTCTCCAACCTTCGTACTCTTCGTGGTCTTGCCCCTTCGGAGCAAACAAAAGGGGCCCCCGCGGCAACGCCGCGGGGGCCCCCAACCCTGCAAGGTCTGCTCGAAGATCAACCCTTCGAGACGAGGTCCTTGTGCTCACGGTTGAAGCACTGCCAATCACCGGTCTTCGGGTCGAAGCGGGAGTTGACGAAGACCTTCCAGTTCTGCTCGTCGAGCTGCGGGAAGTCCGCCCGGTAGAAGAAGCCCGGGTAGCGGGTCTCCTGGCGGTGGTAGATGTGCCGCAGGTGGGCCTCGGCGGTCCAGATGCGGTGGTAGTTCTCCCAGCAGCGGAGGAGATCATGGAGGTCCTTCGCCCCCATCTTCATGGAGTCCTCCTTGAGCATGGTGAGGAGCTCCAGGCCACGCTCCATCATCTTGGCGCTGGTGATGTACCAGGTCGCCACGCCGCCCACATACTCGTCCATGATCTTGTTCAGACGGAACATGAGCATCCGCGGACGGATGTAGTGCGGGTTGATGTAGGGATCGGTGGTGAAATCCTTGTGATCCTCGTAGTTCTTGAACGGCAGGTAGATCTCCGCGGCGAGCTGCTCCTTGTCGACGGTGATCGTCGGCTTGAAGTCGGCGTGGTTCTTGCACCACTTGACCGCGTTCTTGCCGGCCATCCGCCCCTCGGCGTGGGAGCCGGAGGAGAACTTGTGGCCGGAGGCGCCGACGCCGTCACCGGCGGTGAACAGCCCCATGACCGTGGTCATCCGGTTGTAGGTGACGCCGTTGTCCTTGACCTGCCACTCCTCCGGGGCGAGGTCGGCGGGGCCGCCGGTCCAGATGCCGCAGCAGCCGGAGTGGGAGCCGAGGAGATACGGCTCGGTCGGCATCAGCTCGGAGGGAGACTCCTCCGGCTTGATGTTCATGCCCGCCCAGAGGCCGGCCTGGCCGATGCACATGTCGAGGAAGTCCTCCCACGCCTCGGCCTCGAGGTGCTTGATCTGCTTCTCGTCCATCGTCTTGGACAGCTCGGCCAGCGCCGTGGGGGTATCCATGTAGATGGGGCCGAAGCCGTTGCGCATCTCATGCATCATGAGGTGGTTACGCAGGCAGGTAGCGGGCACCGCCGAGAGGCCGTAGGGCGGGTAGTCCTTCAGCATCTCCGCGTTCTTCACCATGTAGTTCTCGCCGTAGGCGTTGAGGGCCTTCGACTTGAAGAGGAGGAACCAGGCACCCACCGGGCCGTAGCCGTCCTTGAAGCGGGCGGGCACGAAGCGGTTCTCCATCATGGTGAGCTCGGCGCCCACCTGGGTCGCCATGGCGTAGGTGGAGCCGGCGTTCCACACCGGGTACCAAGCGCGGCCCATGCCCTCACCGGTGGAGCGGGGGCGGAAGATGTTCACCGCGCCGCCGCAGGCGATCATGATGGCGTTCGCGCGGATGATGTAGATCTTGTTCTCACGCACGGAGAAGCCCACCGCGCCGGCGATCCGGTTGTCCTCGGCCTCGTCGAGGAGGAGCTTCACGATGAAGCAGCGCTCGATGATGTTGTCCATCCCCAGGGCCTTCTTCGCGGCCTCGGCGACGATCGGCTTGTAGGACTCGCCGTTGATCATGATCTGCCACTTACCGGAGCGCACCGGCTGGCCGCCGTCACGCAGGGACTTGCCCTCGTCCCCCGGCTGCTTCCAGACCGGCAGCCCCCACTCCTCAAAGAGCTTCACCGAGTCGTCCACGTGGCGGCCGACGTCGTAGATGAGGTCGTCGCGGACGATCCCCATGAGGTCGTTGGCGACCATCCGGACATAGTCGGAGGGGCTCTGCTCGCCGAGGTAGGTATTGATCGCCGAAAGCCCCTGCGCCACCGCGCCGGAGCGGTCTAGTGCCGCCTTGTCGCAGAGGAGGATGCGGACGTCGTCGCCCGCCCACCGCTTCGCCTCGTAGGCGGCACCGCAAGCGGCCATGCCGCCGCCGACGATCAGGAAATCGGTCTCAAGCTCCTCGATGACCGGGTTCTTGCAGAAGTGCGACTCGCACAAGTCGTGTACAGACACTGCCTCATCAGCCATGGGTCATTCCTTCCCTTGGTACGGGTGTTGGTGATTTGTGTAGTTACTGCCGAACGCCGTCTCTCGCCGAGCCCTTAGTAGGTGGCGGGGAGGCTCTCACCGGCCTCGGTAAAGAAACACTCGTCGTCGATGCTGCCGGGCTCGGGGAGGCCGCCGTACGGATCGATGGAGCCCTCGGCGGTGGTGCGGATCGGGAACTTGAACCGCTTGGTCTCACCGCTGCGGAACTTGATGGTCCACATGATGGAGTCGGAAGAGCGCATCGGGATGACCTGGCCGCCGAGGGGGACGATGTCCGCATAGGCGCGCGCCTCGATCGCCTGCTGCGGGCAGATCTTGACGCAGGAGTAGCACTCCCAGCAGTTGTCGGGCTCCTGGTTCAGGGCCTTGCTCATGCTCAGGTCCAGCTTCATCAGGTCGTGCGGGCAGATGTACATGCACGCCGTCTTGTCCTGGCCCTTACAGCCATCGCACTTCTCGGTCATTACGAAGGTAGGCATCTGGCTCTCCTTGCGTTGGGGTTGCGCGGTTAGGTTGCGAACGATAGAGACATGGCCGAGAGGTCCCGACCGGACTGCGCTCGTCAGCTTGCCTACAACCGCGGCCCACGGTATTCCTGAGACCGTGTCGCCATACGACACCCTGACGAGCGGCGGGGGAGGTTATAGAGTGGGGCGGACGGCGTCAAGCCGTTTTCGACTCTACCGAGCCATCGGCAGGGGCCGATCCGACGCCGGTGATCCACTCGGCCGCCTCCGCCGCCACCTCCCCGCACAGGGAGACAGCGGTGTCGATTTCCCCCCTCGTAGCCCCCGGATAGTGGATGCCCGCGCCTACCACCACCCGTCCCCGGCCGGCCTTTGCCAGCCGCCGGGCCGTTGCCAGCGCCACCCCCTCCTCCCGGTGGCCCGGGGCGGTAAGGACCGAACCACTCGCCCGGCCGCTCGCCGCATCCCACACCCCGAGGGCGCAGGCGCCGAGGTGGGGTTCGCCGCCGGTGAGCACCACCAGCCAGTCCCCGCCCACCGTGCGCACCTCGATGGAGACGGCGATACGACCATCTCGGGCGTCGGCGCAAAACGAAGGGGAGAGGGGGGAAGGATGCATGGGGCTCTCAGCTTTCAGCGGCAAGTTGTCTCCTGCCAAGCAAAACCCTGGCGGGGCGGCCGTTGCAAGCCCCTCCTCTCCGCCACACCACCGGCGCCACTTTCTGAAAGCTGTTCGCTGAAAGCTGAAAGCCCATACTACGGCTCAGAGTCGGTGAACCCACCAGAGCCCCCGCCGGTACCCTATCTCCCGGATCTACCTCCATGCCTACTTCTCCCACCACCGGCGAGATCGCCTACCGGATCGACGCCGCCCTCTACCTCAACCTCACCAACGCCTGCACCCTCCACTGTCGCTTCTGCCCGAAGCACAACGGCGACTGGGAGGTAAAGGGCCACGGGCTGGAGCTCGACCGCGGCCCCACCTTCGAGCAGGTGGTGGCGGCGATCAGCGACCTGACCCCCTTTCGCGAGGTGGTCTTCTGCGGCTTGGGCGAGCCGACCCTCCGCCTCGGGCTGATGCTGCGCGTGGCTCGCTGGCTGAAGGAGCACGAGGTAACGCGGGTACGTCTCAACACCGACGGCCTCGCCAACCTCATCCACCACCGCGACACCACGGAGGAGATGGCGGGGCTCATCGACGCGGTCTCGGTGAGCCTCAACGCCCAGGACGAGGCGACCTACATCCGCCACTGCGCCCCGTCTCGCCCCGGCGCCTACGCCGCCTGCAAGGGGTTCATCCGCGCCGCCACCGCCCACATCCCGGAGGTGGTGGCCACCGCCCTGGACGGCCTGGATGGCGTCGACGTGGAGGCGTGCCGCCGGATCGCCGAGACCGACCTCGGGGCCCGATTCCGCCGCCGGGTCTACGGCAAGGTGGGGTAGGACGCGCCGGGCCCGTCCTGGGGGTGAGGGATGGGGGATGGACAGCCCTGCGGGCGGATGAATGTATCGATGGCAAGCTCCCCACGAAACAGATCGCTGGCGGCAGAGCGGCCAACCTCCCCCTCATTCCCCATCCCCGAAGGGGGCGCACAGCGCCCCCCCACCTGCTAGCCTCCCGCCCATGATTACCGTCGGCATGAACTACCGCATCCTCCCGGGCAAGGAGCAGGTCTTTGAGGTCGCCTTCCGCTCGGTCCTCAAGGCGATGGCAGCGTGCGACGGCCACACCGAGTCACACCTGTGGCAGGACGTGGACGCGCCGGGCTCCTACCTCATCACCTCCGAGTGGAACGATTCGACCGCCTACGAGGCGTTCGTCCACTCGGAGCAGTTCGCCAAGATCGCCAACTGGGGCAAGGAGCAGGTCCTCGCCGGGCGCCCGCGCCACTGGATCCATGAGCACCCCGACGACGGCCGACCCACCGCGGGCTAGACCGGCGCGGCTGGCGGTCCTCCGGCGGGCGGCGGCGATCCTCCTTGCCGCCGCGCCGTTCTTGTGGGGGTTCGCCCGCGACCTCCACGCCCTCCTCCTCTTCGGGCCGCCGCGGCGCCTCTCAGAGGCGGCCCACCGGCAACGCGCCGCGCGCCTGACCCGGCGCATCGCCGCCCTTGGCCCCACCTTCATCAAGCTCACCCAGGTCATCGCCACCCGCGCCGACCTGGTGCCGCCGATCTACCTGGAGGCCCTGGCCACCCTCCACGACGAGGTGCCGCCGGAGCCTCCCGGGGCGATCGCCGCGGCCCTGGCGCGCGCCTACGGTAAGCCGCCGGAGGCGCTCTTCGAGCGGTTCGACCACCAGCCCCTGGCCGCCGCCTCCATCGCCCAGGTCCACCGCGCCGACTACCGCGGTATGGAGGTGGCGGTAAAGGTGGTCCGGCCGGAGGTCCGCTCCCAGGTGGCCAACGACCTGGCGATCCTCGACCACCTGGTGCCGCTCCTCCGCCACCTCTTCCCCCACCCCCACCTCGAATCCCTGGAGACGGTGGTCGGCGAGTTTGCCCACACCATCTTCGACGAGATGGAGATGACCCACGAGGCGGCAAACATCGCCCGCTTCCACCAACTCTTCGACGGCCGCGATGGGGTGGTCATCCCGGAGGTGGTGGCCGAGCTCACCCTCCCCACGGTCCTCGTCACCCGCTACTACGAGGGGATCCCGATCAACCAGATCGACCGCCTGGAGCGGGCGGGGATGGACGTGGAGGCGCTCATCCACCGGCTGGTGCGCCTCTACGCCGAGCAGGTGATCATCCATGGCTGGTTCCACGCCGACCCGCACCCGGGGAACATCCTCGTCGACCCGCAGGGGAGGCTCGTGCTCCTCGACTTCGGCCTGGTGGTGGAGCTCGACGACCAGGTGCGCCTCGGCATCACCCGCCTGCTGCTGGCCGCCGTGCGCCAGGACTTCGACGGTGTGGTCGCCGCCTACCACCGCCTCGGGGTCATCCGCGACGAGGCGAACACCGCCCTGTTGCAGCACGCGGCGCAGCGCATGTACCACGTCCTCAACCGCGACGATCTCACCGCCCGGCGGGTCTCCGAAATCGCCAACGAGGTCCTCTCCACCTTCTACGACTTCCCCTTTCGCCTGCCGCCGGAGCTCGTCTACTTCTTCAAGACCGCCACCCTGGTAGAGGGGCTGGGGACGGCGTGGAAGCCCAACTACAACGGCGTGCGCGACATCATGCCGGTGATCCGCAAGCTGATGCGGGAGGAGAACCTCGGGATCAAACGGACGCTCCGCGAGCTGGTCGACGAGGAGGCCGACGGCCTCAAGCACCTCTACTGCTCCATGCAGCGGGTCATGGACCGTGCCGACCGTGACGAGCTGCGCGTCCACATCCACCCCAGGAGCGCCCACGAACAGGAGAAGATCTTCCTGGCGGTGGTGCGCCGCGGCCTGATCGGCTTTGCAGCGCTTCTGTGGGGCGGCGGCGCCTGGCTCGCCTACGCCCTCCACCCGGAGCGCGGCCTCCCGTGGATCTCCCTTACCGCCTCGATCGGCCTGCTCCTCTGGGCCACCGGCCGCCCCCTGAGCCGTCCCCCCGACTGGATCGGCCTCGGCCGCGTGCCGCACCGCAAGCCGCCGCCACGGTAGCCCGGAGCCTGTCGGCCATCCTATTTGATCCACCCCGACAATCGCCGATGAGGTGGAGACCTCTCTCTCCATCGATCCCGTGTCCCCCCCCACCACCCCCCTCGACGCCGTCCTCGACCTCACCTCGACGACCACCCAGGCCGAGCTCGACACCGCCGTCGTCCGCCTCGCCACCGCCCTCGTCGGCGCCGAGGCGACCACCCTCTACACCCTCTTCCACCCGGAGGGCGGCACCGTAGACGACCCCGAGGCGCCGACGGCGTGGCTACGGGAGCTCCCGGACGGCGACGAGCGGCCGATCACCGCCCTCCCCCACGGCACCGCCGCCGCGGCCACCGGCGCCCCCGTTGACCTTCCCCTCCCGGAGGGCGGCGTCGAGGTGGCCTACCCGATCCCCGGCGACCACACCCCCTCGGGCCTCCTCACCGCCCGCTTCGCGAACCCGCCGCACGACGCCGCCGAGCGCCTCACCCCGCTCCTCACCGCCTACCACCACCACCGGCGCCTGCTGCTTGCCCTCGAGCACGACGCCC
Organism: bacterium; assembly: GCA_024278555.1. Taxonomy (GTDB): domain Bacteria; phylum CG2-30-53-67; class CG2-30-53-67; order CG2-30-70-394; family CG2-30-70-394; genus CG2-30-70-394. The sequence continues at coordinate 23,553 of JAJRSX010000028.1, forward strand.
TCACCGGCCTGCGCAACCGGCAGACCTTCGATCGGCAGATCTGGGAGGTGATCCGCGCCGCCGGCCGCCCCAGCCGCAGGCGCGACGAACGCGGCGGCACCATCTGCTTCGCGATGCTCGACATCGACCACTTCAAGCGGGTGAACGACACCTTCGGCCACCTCTACGGCGACGAGGTCCTCCTCCTCTTCTCCCGCCTCATCAACCGAACCTTCCGCCAGTCCGACCTCACCTTCCGCTACGGCGGCGAGGAGTTCTGCGTCGTCCTCTTCGGGGTGACCCAGGAGGTGGCGGCGCAGGTCCTCGACCGCTTTCACACCGCCGTGGCCCAACACCCCTTCCCCCAGGTGGGGCAGCAGACCGTCTCCATCGGCTACACCCAGGTGCGCCCCGACGACCAGCCGGGCGAGCTCATCGGCCGCTCCGATCGCGCCCTCTACTACGCCAAGGAGCACGGCCGGAACCAGATCCGCGCCTACGAGCAGCTCCTCGCCGACGGCGAGCTGGCCGAGGAGAGCACCGTGGTCGGCGGCGTCGAGCTCTTCTGAGCCGAGCGCCCGAAGCGGCCAGCCCTATCCCTCCTCACTCTCCAGGTGGACGCGGTAGCTCTCCGCGGTGAGGAGCTTCGAGTACTGCGACGGCACCGCCATCTCCATGCGCACCAGCCACCCCTCGTCGAAGGGCGACTCGTTCACCCGCTCCGGCCGCTGCTCCACCAGCTCGTTCACCGCCACCACCTTGCCGGTCACCGGCGAGTAGACCGGCGCGGTCGCCTTGGTCGACTCCACCTCGGCGAGCTCGCTGCCCGACTCGTACTCCTCCCCCACCGCGGGGAGCTCCACGTAGACCACGTCACCGAGGGAGTCCTGGGCGTAGTCGGTGATCCCCATGGTGACCGTGCCGTCCTCCTCCTTGCGGCACCACTCGTGCTCTTTGGTGTATTTGATGCCCTCGGGGACGTTCATCGAGGCTCCTCTACAACAGATGGATAATAACGGGGGGCGGGAAAAAACGGGGCGCGGAGGATACCAGCCTCCACCCGGCCGCCGCCAGCGGACAGGTAGACAGCGACATACGGCGCACGCCGTTCCGCACCGCGACGGTGACGCTCGCCCGGCAAAAACGGCCACCCGGCGGAAAAAAGGGGACAGGACCCTTTTCAGAAAAGGGTCCTGTCCCCTTTTTTCCGCCGGGTGGCCACCACCACCAGGGGCAAGAGCAGAAGCAGCGCCGCCGGCCACGCCGCACCCGGGGCCACCGGCCCGGCCGCCTGGCAGCCGCCCCCACCGCCTCCCGAGGTACAGCCGGGGTTGTTGTCGCAGGCGTTGCCGATGCCGTCACCGTCGCAGTCGCCTTGGTCGGCGTTGGCGGTACTCGGGCAGTTGTCGCTGGCGTCGGCGATCCCGTCGCCGTCGGAGTCGACCACGCCGCTGGTGGTGAAAAGCTTCGCCAGGTTGAGACTCCCGGAGGTTGCGCAGCGGCCGGAAAGGGCGGTGGTCACGTCTACCGCCGCCAGGAGGCGGGCGCGGACCTGGGCAACGGTGAGGCTCGGCTCGGCCGCCAGCAGCAGCGCCGCCGCGCCGGAGACCAGGGCGGTGGACTGGGAGGTGCCGGTGAGGAGGTGGTACGCCCCCACGAGGTTCGGATCCCCGGTGGAGAGCAGCGCCGTGCCCGGGGCGGCGAGGTCGACGGCACCGGCGCCCCAGTTGAAGTAGTCGCTATTGAAGGCGCCGCCGTCGTAGGCGGTGACCGAGATCAGGTTGCTGTTCGTGCAGCTCGCCGGGTACTCGGCATCGTCGGGAACGCCGCTGTCGATGTCGCGGCCACTGCCGTTGCTGAGGCTCGCCGTGTTCCCCGCCGCCGCCACGACGATCACGCCGTTTTGCTCGGCATAGTCCACCGCCTCGCAGAGGGTTAGCTGCCCCTGGCCGGTGGCGCCGAAGGAGGCGTTGATCACCTCGGCGCCCGCGTTCACCGCCGCGGTGATCCCGTCGGCGACGTCCGCCACCGTACCTATGCCGTCACTCAGCACCTTCACCGGCAAGAGATTCACCTGCCAGCTCACTCCGGCGATGCCGATCCCGTTGTTCCCCACCGCGCCGATGAGGCCGGCGATGTGGGTCCCGTGGGACTGGCTCGTGTCGTCGTCCTGGGCCGATCCATTGCCGGTGAGGTCGATTCCGGGCAGGTCGAGGTTGGCGGCAAGGTCCGGGTGGTCGAGGTCGACCCCCGAATCGAGGACCGCGACCACCACTGTGGCGTCGCCGGTGGTGGTCTCCCAGGCGGTCGTGGCGTGGATCTGCTGGAGGTAGGTCTGCTCGAAAAATCGCGGGTCGTCCGGTACCGCCTGGCTCCGCACCTCTCCGTTCGCCTCGCAGTAACGCACCCCGACAAGCGGCGCGATCGCCGCGCACGCGGCCGCCACCGTCTCCCCGGCAACGAGGGGGACGACATGGACGCTCCCGTGGAGGAGGTCACGGACACAGGTAAAACCCGCCGCCTGCAAAGTGGCGTGGAGGGTCTCGGCGGCGACCCCCGGCTCCGCCCCCACGAGGAGCTCGGTGGCCACGGCGGGCCGGGCCACGGCGACGGTCGCGAGAAGGGCGACCGCGAGAACAGAGAAAAGACGGTTCACGACGCAGCAGGCTCCAGATGGAACGGGATGGTGGTGGGGGAGGCGCGGTTCCCTGCCTTGTCGGCGACCACCACGGTGAGGGTATGGTCGCCCGGCGCCACCCCCTTTGGCCAGGCGAGGCGCAGCCAGTGGCGGTCCGGGTCGTACTCGAAGGCGATGGGGGCACCGTCGAGGGCCACCGTGCAGCCCCCCTCGTCCACCCCCTCGCCGCGCTCCCGCACCGCCACGTAGCCACGCGCCGGGAGGTTGCGAAGGGTGGCGCCCGCCGCCGGCCGGCTGGCAACGACCCGGGGCACCCACCGGTCCTCGAACACCGCCACCGTGGCGAGGGCCCGAATCCCGGCGGCCAGGGTGTGAGAGCCCGCCTCCCAGTGGCCGCCGATGTAGCGCCAGCGGCGCGCCGCCGGCGACCAACGGTAGAGGCCCAGGGGCCTCCCGTCGGCGACCTCCGGCAGGGTGAAGGTGGTGGTGGCGGCTCGCTCCAGGACCCGCCCGGCCGGGGTGAGGGCGACCGGGCCGGCGCGCAGGGGGAGCCCCTCGGCCCCCGGCAGCCGCACCCGCGCCACCCCGAGGCCGAGGGGGGCGAAGGCGCCGCCGGCGGGGAAGTCGACCCCGAACGAGCCGAGGCGGTGGTGCGCCGGTCGCCCCGGGAGGACCCAGCGCAGGGCGGTGGCTAGGCGGCCGCCGCCGGCCACCGCCACCCGCGCCACCCGCCCCCCCGGTTCGAGGGGGACGACCCCGAGCCAGCCGGCCGCCAGCCGCTCCAGGGGGAGGGGCCGGAGCGCGCCGGCGTCGATCGCCAGGCGCGCCTCCGGCGCCGTGTCCGAGGGGGGCAGGCGGAGGACGAGGGCGCGGTCGACCTGGGTGAGGCTCGCCTCCCCCTCCCCCACCACCGCCCCGGCGGCGACCGGTGCGGCCTGGTTGGCGACCACGAAGGGGACGGTGGCGACGGTCTCCGAGCCGGCCACATCTCCGGCCCGCACGGTGAGCTGGTGGCGGCCGTCGGCGAGGGCGGTGGTGTCGAGGATGCCGTCGCCGGTCGCCGCCAGCAGGTCGTTGCCCGCCTCCCGGTAGAGCTTGTAGAGGAAGTGGAGTGGCGCGAGCGCCGAGCCGGGGAGGTCGTAGAGGAGGCCCGAAAAGGGGACGCGGGAGAAGCGGAGGCGGTCGAAGCGCAGCCTATAGAGGGGATGGCCCTCCACCTCGGTGGCGATCTCGTAGAGGCCGCACCGGTTGTCCGAGGTGAAGCGGTCGTCCGCCTCCACCTCCACCCTGACGCGGCCGGCGAGGCGGACCACCGTCGCCCCGTCGCCGCCGAGGGGGGTGGTGCGACCGGCGAAGTCGCCGTCGACCCGGCCGGTGGCGTCCGCCGGCAGCCAGCGGACCCGGTGGACCGCCGGCGGGTGGCGGTCGGCAAGGGCGGCCAGGGCGGGGAGAGGGTTGACCGGCTCGCCGGCGGGATCGCGCAGCTCGAAGTGGAGGTGGGGAAGCCCCGCCCCCGACTCCCCCGAGTCGGCGATGTGCTCCCCGGCCGCCACCCGCACGGTGGCGTTGAGATGCACCTCGCCCGGGTAGCGGCCGTGCGCCCGCCGGGCGCGAGCCACCGCCTCGACCACCGCCGGCAAAGCGAACTGCTGCAGGTGGCCGTAGACCGTCACCCAGCCGCCCGGGTGCTCCAGGTAGAGGGCGTTGCCGTAGCCGCGCCGGTTGACCCGCACCCGCACCACCCGGCCGGCGGCCGCGGCCACCACCTTCAGGCCGTTGCGGCCGCCGGTACGCAGGTCGATGCCGGTGTGCAGGTGGCCCTCACGGAACTCGCCGACGGTGGCCGACAGGCCGCGGTTGTCGGGCAGGGGACAAAGGAGCCGCGGCAGGGGAGCAGCGGTGGCAACGACCGCGGCGAGGCAGATGGTCACCGCCACCAGCCACCACCACCCTCCCACGACCGGGAGAGATAGCACCGGTGCGCCGGGGCTCACCGCCGCCGTCCCTGGGACGGCCGCCGCACCGGCCCCTGCCCCTCTTTCGCCAAACGATCGGCATACGCCACCAGCTCCCGGCCGAGGGCGGCGTCATCGATCTCTACCGACACCTCGTGGTTGTAGCGCAGGGCCGACTGGGTCCAGTTGTGCGAGCCCACAAAGCAGAGGTGGCCATCGACCACCGCAAACTTGCCGTGGGAGCGGCGGCGCGGCGAGTCGAAGAGGGTGGTAACCCCGGCATCACGCAGGAGCTTCGCGGTGTTGTGGTTGATCACCGCCACCTCCCGCCCGCGCCCCCTGGCGGTCTCCAGGACAACGCGAACCCGGACACCGCGGCGCACCGCCGCCCCCAGCCGCCGCACCATGGCCCGTGCCCGATTGGTGGGCGGGCCGTCCGCCTTGAAGAGGAACATCCCCACCACCACCTCCTCACGGGCCCCGTCGATCGCCGCCGCGAGGGCCGGTTCGAAGGCCCCATCCACAAGCAGGGTGGCCCCGGCGGCCCCTCCCGGGGCCAGGAGCAGAAGCAGGGCGACGGCCAGCGCCCACCGCGCCACCACACCGCTCACCATGGGTCGAGCGGCCATCCGCCGCACCGCCTAGAAGGGGATGTCGTCGTCATCAAACCCCTTGCCGCCCGCCGGCGCCGGGCTCTCCACCGGGGCGAAGCCGCCGCCCGAGGCGGCACCGCCCGAGGCGGCAGCGCGACCACCGCCGCTGTTCGCCCCCTCGCGGCCCCCAAGCATGATCATGTTTTCGATGACGATCTCGGTCGTGTAGCGGTCGTTGCCGTCCTGCCCCTGCCACTTCCGGGTCTGCAACCTTCCTTCGACAAAGACCTTGCGCCCCTTGGCGAGGTACTGGCTGCAAATCTCGGCGAGCCTTCCCCAGGCGACGACCCTGTGCCACTCGGTCCTCTCCTGCGGATTTCCCTCCCCATCCTTCCAGGTGGAGCTGGTCGCCACGGAGAAGTTGCACACCGCCTTGCCGGCGTTGGTATAGCGGACCTCCGGATCCTGCCCCAGGTTGCCAATTAGCTGCACTCGATTCAGAGAACGCATGGAGATAACCTCAACTAGAAAGGTGGGGATGAAAACGGAAGGCCAGGAGTCTGTCGGACTTTGGCGATCGTGACGAGGGGAAGCGGGCTCGAGTCCGGATCATGACTCGCTTAAGAAGGATGGCGGGACTATGCGACGAAGAGCGGGGCGCGATCCGCTTCCACGCAGTAGATCGGGCCAAAGTTCGACAGGCTCCTAGGGTAAAGGGGTGGAGGGGGGTGCGGAAGGGGCAAATGGGAGCGGTTGCCGGCATGCCGGAAGGCACGTATCATTTTCATACGAATACGTATTATGGAGCCATCCATGAAGAAAAAACTTACGGTAACCATCGACGAAGACCTCATTCCCCAGGCCAAGCAGTTCGCACGCCAGCGGCGCGTCTCTCTGTCCCAGCTCATCGAAACCGCCTTACGCCGGATGGGTACAGGCGAGACGTCATCCTTTTCCAGCCGCTGGAAGGGACGGTTCCAGCCGGCGGAGCACGAGGATGAACGGTACCGGGCGTTGGCACAGAAGTACCTGTAGGCGTCTCGGAACAAGACCATGGTTCTCCTCATCGACACCGACGTCCTGATCGACTTTGCCCTTGATCGGCAGCCTCATTCCACGGAGGCAAGTGAGCTCCTCGACTGGGTTGAGCAGCGGGCTGACCCCGCTTTCGTTGCCTGGCACACCCTCTCCAACTTTTACTACCTTGTCGCCCCGAAACACGGTTACAGGTCGACGCGCGACTTCCTTGTCGACCTGACCCGCTTCGTCCAGGTCGCCCCCACCACCACCGAAAGTCTGCGCTATGCGGCGCAACTGCCGATGCGCGATTTCGAAGACGCCCTCCAGGTCGCCGCCGCCGTAGCGTGCCACGCCGAGGTCATCGCCACACGCAACCTCCGCGACTACGCCCGCTCCCCGGTCCGCGCCCGCAAGCCGAGCACCATTCTCCAGGAGCTCCAATCTTCGTAGATTTTTTCCTCCGGCCCGCTCCTGTCGGGAGCGGGCCGGAGGAAAAAATCTACGTCCGGTACTCGGCGTTGATCCGCACGTAGTCAAAGGAGAGGTCGCAGGTCCAGTAGGTGGCACTCGCCTCCCCCTGGCCGAGGTCGAGGCGGAGGGTGAGCTCGCGCTGGCGCATCAGCGCCGCCGCCTCGTC
>JAJRSX010000029.1 GCA_024278555.1 bacterium
GCAGGCGTTGTAGGTGGTCGGCCCCTTGCACCCGACCTTGTAGAGGCAGTACCCCTTGCGCGCCCCCTCGTCGTCGAACTTTTCGACGTACTGGCCGGCGTCGAAGTGGGGCCGGCGGTAGCACTTGTCGTGGAGCCGCTGACCGTAGAACATCAACGGCCGTCCCTGGCGGTCGAGCTTCGGCAGCCGTCCTAAGGTGACCAGGTAGGTGATCACCCCGGTCATCACCTCGGCGATCGGCGGACAGCCCGGGACCTTCACGATCGGCTTGTCGTGGATGACCTTGTGGATCGGCACCGCGTGGGTCGGGTTCGGCTTCGCCGCCTGCACGCACCCCCAGGAGGCGCACGACCCCCAGGCGATGATCGCCTGGCAGTGGTCGGCCATGTGGCGCAGCTTCTCCAGGTAGGGGCGTCCCGCCTGGATGCAGTACATGCCGTCGTTGGCGAGCGGCGGGTTGCCCTCGCAGGCGAGGATGTACCTGCCGTCGTACTTGGCGATGGTCTGCTCGAGGATCTCCTCCGCCTGGGTGCCGGCGGCGGCCATGATCGTGTCGTCGTAATCCAGGGAGATCATCGACAAGACCACGTCCTTAGCCAGGGGGTGGCCGGAGCGGATGAACGACTCGGAGCAGCAGGTGCACTCCAGGCCGTGGAGCCAGATCACCGGGGTGCGCGGCTTGGTCTCCAGGGCCTCGGCGATCTGCGTCGCTGCCCCCGGCGGTAGCCCCAGGGTGGCGGCGCTCACCGCGCAGAACTTGAGAAAGCTGCGGCGACTGATGCCGTGACGCCGCATCACCTCGTAGAAGGTCTCACTCCCGTCCATGGCTCCTCCTTCGGGGTGACCCGCGCCCCGTGTTCGCGCATCAACATCCACCGTAGCAAAAAATTAGCCGCGTGGTGGTTTGTCGGACCATAGTTTGAAACTCGCCTATAACTACCCCGCCGTGGTGGGGAGCACCGCCAAATGGCACACTGACCGTCATGCGCCTCAACCCCGATGCGGACCTCACCCCGATGCTCGCCGATGGCCTCGCCGACGGTCTGCTGGAGAACGTCTTGGCGCTCCTGCGCCAAGAGCCGCACCAGGCGCCGCTCCTGGCCGGGCTGGTGGCGGACGAACGGGTTCGAGTTCGGATGGGCGCGGTGGCGGCGGTCGAGGCGCTCCAGGATGAGGCAAACGGCGGCCTCATCGCCCTTGCCGATGCCCTCGTACCTCACCTGGCCGCCGACGGCGCCACCCTGCGCGGCGACGCCGCCTACCTCCTCGGCCTGGTCGGCGAACAGCGCCACCTCGCCCCCCTCACCCCCCTGCTTCATGACCCCCACCCAGACGTGGTGGCCCTCGTCGAGGAGGCCGTGGCGTCGATCCGTGGCCGCGCGGCCTAGGCGCTTGGGGCGTCTACCGGCAGGGGTCGCGCCGGTCGTCTACACCCCGCTCCACGTCTGTAACAGGCGCATGTACTGGGCGCGGCGGTAGGCGGCGGGGTTGGGACAGTGGGCGAGGTCCATGGAGCCGCGGGCCTGGGCCAGGCTCTCGTACTCGTGCTCTTCGAGCCACTGGGCGACGCCGTCTTTGAGCTCGGTGAGGTAGGCCGGGCCGCGGCGCAGGAGGCAGGTGACGAGCTGCACCGCGTCCGCACCCGCCATGATCGCCTTCACCGCGTCGTCGACCGTGTGCACCCCGCCGCTCGCCGCCAGGGAGCCGGTGAAGCCGGGACGGAGGATCGCCAACCAACGCAGGCGCAACAGCAGCAGCCCCGAATGGGAGGCGCCGTGGCCGGTGATCACCTCCAGCTCCTCGATGTTGAGGTCGGGCTCGAAGAAGCGGTTGAAGAGGACGATCCCGGCGGCGCCGGCGCGCTGGAGGCGGCGGGCAAAGGCGGGCAGGCCGGTGTAGAACGGCGACACCTTCACCGCCACCGGGATGTCGATCCCCTGGGTGACGCTCGCCACGATCTCCCGCCGCTGCCGCTCCACCGCTTCGCTGGCGAGCTCCGGGTCGGTGACCACGTCGTAGAGGTTGAGCTCGAGCCCGTCGGCGCCCGCCGCGGTGATCTTCCGCGCGTAGTCGAGCCAGCCGTCGGCGCGGGCGCCGTTGAGCGACGCGACCACCGGCACGGCGACCGCCTGCTTCACCTGCGCCAGGTGGTCGAGGTAGGCGTCGGGGCCGAGGACGAAGTCGTCCGGGTCGGGGAGGTAGGTGGCCGCCTCCGGCGAGGCGTGGGAGACCCCGTCCATCGCCCGGTGGGTCGCCAGCCCCTCGGCGTCGAGCTGCTCCGCAAAGAGCGAACGGAGGGTGATCGCCGCGGCCCCTGCATCCTCCAGCCGCCGCACCGAGTCGAGGTCGTCGCTCAGCGGTGAGGCGCCGACGATGAAGGGGTGGGGGAGGCGCAGGTCGAGGTAGGTTGTGGCGAGGTCCATGGAGGCTCCAGGCAGGCGATGGAAGTGGCGACGAGCAAGCGTAGACGGCAGTGCGCGCCGAGAGAAGGCGCGACCCCATCATCCTCGCCCCCCAGCCCCTCAGCCACTCTCACCAGTAGCGCACCCGCCCGGTGTCCACGTGGACAAAGCCCGAGCGCGGGTAGTAGCCGACGCCGCCCCGGCGCAGGCGGCGGGCGGCGGCGTGGAGGCGCGGGAGGTCGCAGCCGGGGAGGCGGATGTCGATCGCCTTGCCCTGCATGTGCAGCGAGTGGCGCGCCACGTGGTGGCCCTCGCGACGCAGGCGGGCGTTGGTGGCCGGCGAGCGGTAGCCGGAGATCACCTGGAAGCAGCCGCCCATGCCGAGGCTGGCCTGGAGGTCGCCCAGGAGGGTGAGGAGAGCCGGATCGATGGCGTGGACCGCGCCGTTGCGATGGTCGCGCAAGATGTGGTCCACCCTCGCCATCATCTGCGGCGGGCAGGGGCAGCCATCAGCAACGGTGAGGGTGAGGTCCTCGCCCGTGTGCAGGTTGTGGAGGGAGAGGGTGTGCGTGGGCGGGTGGAGGGCGGCACGCGCCGGGCGCGGCAGAGCGAGGGTGGCGAGGGCGGCGGCGCCGGCGGCGAGGAGCTGCCGCCGGCTCAGACAGAAGGGGGCCGAGGGCTCAATCTCCATGGGGGCTTCCTTGCGGGGCTGGGGGGCGGTCGAGGGCGGCGGCGAGGCGCCGGTCGCGGCCGTAGATGTCATCACGGAACTGGAGGACGCCTGTCTCATCGACCCACGCGGTGAGGTAGAGGAGACAAACGGTCACCGGCTGGGGGAGCGAAACGGTCTGCCGCCGGCCGGTGGCAATGGCGGTGACCACCCGCGCCTCATCCCACGCCGGCCCGAGGAGGGCGGTGGCGAGCTGAAGGGGACGGGCGACCCGGATGCAGCCGTGGCTGAAGGTGCGCACCCGGGCGTCAAACAGAGCGGTGGCCGGCGTGTCGTGGAGGTAGACATGAAAACGGTTGGGGAATATGAACTTGACGCGGCCGAGAGGATTCATCGGGCCGGGCCGCTGGCGCAAGGCGTAGGGGAAGTGGCTCACGGTGATGCCGCGCCAGTCGATGGTGTCAGGGGCGACCTTCCTGTAACCATGGAACACATCGAAACCATGGCGCATGAGCCATCCCGAATCGCGGCGCAGGCGCGGGAGGATGTCGCGGGTGGCGATGGAGCGGGGCACAGTCCACGCCGGGTTGAAGACCAGGTAGGTCATCGGCTCGGCGAAGACCGGGGTGTGCCAGAAACGGCGGCCCACCACCACCGCCATGGCCAGCCGGGTATGGCCCCCCTCCACCAGGCGCAGGCGGTAATCGGCGATGTTCACCTCCAGGTATCGCCCCTGCTTGCGCGGGCTCCTCCGCAGCCGCTCCAGGTTGAGGGCGATCTGGCGCGCCCGCGCCGTTGCCGGGACGTTGAGGGCTCGCCGCGTCGCCGGCCCCACGACCCCATCGTTGGCGAGGCCATGGCGGGCCTGAAAGCGGCGCACTGCCGCCTCGACGCGACCGTCGAAGAGGTCGCCGGCGGCCTCCCCGGACTCCAGGAGGCGGCGGCGCAGGATCGCCACCTGCCCCCCGTGGCTGCCGAGGCGCAGGAGGGGGCCGGGGGCAAGCGCCGGCCAGCCGCCGTGGTGGGCGATCGCCCGGTAGCGGGCCAGGGCCTGGCGCATGCGGCCGTAACGGTCCTGGGGTGGCAGGAGGTGGGCCAGGGCGGCGACGATGCTCCCCCTGGCAACCGCCTGCTCCAAGACCCGCACCACGTCCACCGGACCGCGGCGCGCGAACCACTCCGCCTCCACGGTGACCGGGTTCACGCACCCCGCCGAGTAGTGGCAGCCGAGCAGGAGGAAGGCATCGCTCAGGAGGAGGTCGAGCTCGGCGGCGGCCACGGGCGCGAGCGCCTGCTCCCGGACGGCGGCGAGGCGGCGGCGCAGCTCCGGCAGGTGGTAGCGATCGGGCAGGAGCCCCTCTTCCGAGGCCCGTCCCACCGCCTCGACCAGCTCCTCGGCCCGCCCGAGGGGACGTCCTCCCTCGGACCAGAGGGGGCGGTGGTCGCGGCGACCGTAGAGGCGACGCAGGCTGTCCACGGCGTGGACAGGGATACCGCGGCCACGGCTGGCGACGAGCGCCTCGATCTGCGCCGCCACGGGCGTCGCGACCGGCCTGGTCGGTGGCGCCATCGCCAGGGTGGCGGCCGCCAGGAGGAGGACGAGGCGGAGGAGAGGCGGCAGACGGGACACAGCGGCGCGATTCTCCTCCGCCGAGGGGGCGCATGCATCCCCCTCCTGTCTCACCCCCCGGTCCCTCTCCCGCCCCGGTAAATCTACAGACGCCCAGGCGTCTGTCGGACTTAGGCACGATCTACTGCGGGAAAGCGGATCTCGGCCCGGATCGCGCCCCGTTCTTCGTTGCATAGGCCCACTATGCGCCTCGAACGGGCCACAATCCGGACTCGAGCCCGCTTTCCCTCGCGACGATCGCCAAAGCCCGACAGACTCCTAGGCGTCGTTGCCGCCGTTCCCGGCCGCCTGGAGCTGTAGCCCCGCCAGGTGGCGGTAGACCTGCACCCGCCGCTCCGCCGCCTCCTGTGCCTGGGCGGCGAGGCGGTGGAAGCGGGCCGGGTCGATCCGCTCGACCATCCGGAAGCGGGTCTCGTGGCGCATGAACTCGGCCACCGGGAGGGTCGGCTCCTTGGCGTCGAGGATCAACGGCGGCTCGCCGGCGGCGAGGCGTCGCGGGTCGAAGCGGTAGAGCGGCCAGATGCCCGAGGCGACCACCCGCTTCTGCTGCTCGACGCCGAAGGCGAGGTCGTAGCCATGGGCGATGCAGTGGGAGTAGGCGAGGATGAGCGACGGCCCCGGGTAGGCCTCGGCCTCGGCGATCGCCTTCACCGTCTGCGCGTCCTTGGCGCCGAAGGCGATGCTCGCGACGTAGACGTGGCCGTAGCTCATCGCCATGAGCCCCAGGTCCTTCTTCGCCACCCCCTTGCCGGCGGTGGCGAACTTGGCGGCGGCGCCCAGGGGCGTCGCCTTCGACGCCTGGCCGCCGGTGTTGGAGTAGACCTCCGTGTCCATCACCAGGACGTTGACGTTGTGGCGCAGCGACAGGACGTGGTCCAGCCCGCCGTAGCCGATGTCGTAGGCCCAGCCGTCACCGCCGAAGATCCACACTGAGCGGTCCACCAGGGCATCGGCCACCTGCGCCAGCCGCCGGGCGCGCGGGTCAGCGGCGGTGGCCAGCTTCCGGCGCAGGGCAACGACCCGCTCGCGCTGTTCCTCGATGCCTGCGGGGGTCGACTGGTCGGCCCCGAGGAGCGCGTCGGTGAGGGTGGCGCCGATCTCGCCTCCCATGGCCGCCAGCAGGGCTTCCGCCTCGCGCCGCTGCCCCTCGACCCCGAGCCTAAGGCCGAGGCCGAACTCGGCGTTGTCCTCGAACAGCGAGTTGGCCCACGCCGGACCGCGACCGTCCGCGTTCGTGGTGTACGGGGTGGTGGGGAGGTTGCCGCCGTAGATCGACGAGCAGCCGGTGGCGTTGGCGATGATCGTGCGGTCGCCAAAGAGCTGGGTGACCAGCTTGATATACGGGGTCTCGCCGCACCCGGGACAGGCGCCCGAGTACTCGAAGAGGGGCTCTAGGAGCTGCGTCTGCTTGACGTTCAGCTTGTCGAGCTGGGTCCGCTTCACCTCGGGGAGATCGAGGAAGAAGTCGTAGCGCGCCCGCTCCTGCTCCAGGACCTCGAAGCGGTCGACCATGTTGATCGCCTTGCGCCGCGGGTTGGCCTTGTCCTTGGCCGGACAGACCTCGGTGCACAGGCGGCAGCCGGTGCAGTCGTCCGGCGCCACCTGGATGGTGAACCTCCAGCCGGCAAACGGCTTGCCCTTGAACTTCCACGACAGGAAGCCGTCCGGGGCTCCCTCCAGGGCCTCCTCCGGGTACGCCTTGGCACGGATCGCCGCGTGCGGGCAGACCATCGCGCACTGGTCGCACTCGGTACACAGCTCCGGCTCCCACACCGGCACGGAAAGCGCCGTGCCCATCTTCTCCCACCGCGTCGTCCCGGTCGGCCAGGTGCCGTCCGGGGGGAAGGCGGAGACCGGCAGGTGGTCGCCGAGGCCGCCCATCATCAGGGCGGTTACCCTTTGAACGAAGTCGGGGGCCGCGGCGCTCACCACCGGCGGCCGGGTGTGGTCGCTGGTGGCGGCCGCGGGGACCTCGATCTCGTGCAGGTGGCTCAGGGCGGCGTCCACCGCCTCGAAGTTGCGCCGCACCACCTCCTCGCCCTTCTTGCCGTAGGTCTTCTCGATCGCCTCCTTGATCTTGGCGATCGCCTCCTCCTTGGGGAGGACCCCGGAGAGGGCGAAGAAGCAGGTCTGCATCAGGGTGTTGGTGCGCCGGCCCATGCCCACCTCGGCGGCCACTGCGTAGGCGTCGATGGCGTAGAGCTTCAGCCCCTTGGCGACGATCTGCTCCTGCATCTCCCGCGGCAGGTGGTCCCACACCTCCTCCGTGGGGAAGGGGGCGTTGATCAGCAGGGTCGCGCCGGGGGCGGCGGCGGCCAACATGTCGAACTTGTCGACGAAGGGGAACTGGTGGCAGGCGACGAAGGAGGCCTGGCGGATCAGGTACGGGGCGCAGATCGGCTGCGGCCCGAAGCGCAGGTGGGAGATGGTCACCGCCCCCGACTTCTTTGAGTCGTAGACGAAGTACCCCTGGACGAAGAGGTCCGTGCCCTCGCCGATGATCTTGATGGTGTTCTTGTTCGCCCCCACGGTGCCGTCGGAGCCCAGCCCGTAGAAGATCGCCCGCACCGTCTCCGGCGCTTCGATGTCGAAGCCCTCGTCCCAGGGGAGCGAGGTGTGGCCCACGTCGTCGACGATGCCGACGGTGAAGTGGTTTTTCGGGGTCGACGCGCACGCCGCCTCGAAGACCCCCTTGACCATCGCCGGGGTGAACTCCTTGGAGGAGAGGCCGTAGCGACCGCCCACCACCGTGGGCCGCTCAGTCAGCGGCAGGGTGCCTCCCTGCGCCGCCTCGGCCACCGCGGTGACCACGTCGAGGTAGAGGGGCTCGCCCACGCTCCCGGGCTCCTTGGTGCGGTCGAGCACGGTGATCGTCCGGGTGGTCGCCGGCATCGCCGCGAGGAGCCGGTCGGCGGCAAAGGGCCGGTAGAGACGCACCGTCACCACCCCGACCCGCTCGCCCGCCTCGACGAGACGCGCCACGGTCTCGCGCACCGTCTCCGCGCCCGAGCCCATCGCCACCACCACCCGCTCCGCCTCCGGGTGGCCGGTGTAGTCGAAGAGGCGGTAGGTGCGGCCGGTCTGCGCGGCAAAGCGCGCCATCATCGACTCCACCACCTCCGGGCACGCCGCGTAGAAGGGGTTGCACGCCTCGCGCGCCTGGAAGAAGCAGTCGGGGTTTTGGGCCGAGCCGCGCAGCACCGGCCGGTCCGGGTCCAGCTCCCGGGCGCGGTGGTCCAGGAGGGCCTGCTCGTCGATCAGCGACCGCAGGTCGTCGTCCGAGAGGGTGCGGATCTTGGCGAGCTCGTGGGAGGTGCGGAAGCCGTCAAAGAAGTGGATGAAGGGGATGCGCGAGGAGAGCGACGCTGCCTGGCCGATGAGGGCCATGTCGTGCGCCTCCTGCACCGACGAGGAGGCCAACAGGGCCATGCCGGTCTGGCGGCACGCCATCACGTCCGAGTGGTCGCCGAAGATCGACAGGGCGTGGGTGGCCAGGCAGCGCGCCGCCACGTGCAGGCAGAAGCCGGTGAGCTCGCCGGCGATCTTGTAGAGGTTGGGGATCATCAACAGGAGCCCCTGCGAAGAGGTGAAGGTGGTGGCCAACGCCCCCCCCTGCAGCGCCCCGTGGATGGCCCCGGCCGCCCCCCCTTCCGACTGCATCTCGGTGAGCGACGGCACCGTGCCCCAGATGTTCTTTTTCCCCTTCACCGCCCACTCGTCGGAGATCTCCCCCATGGGCGATGACGGGGTGATCGGATAGAGGGCGATGGCCTCGTTGAGCCGGTAGGCCACCGAGGCGACCGCCTCGTTGCCGTCCATCGTCACCATCTTTGCCTCGGCCATGACCACCTCCATGCGCGGCCGCCGTCACCCGGCGGCGAGTAAAAAAAGCGCGGCAGGATACCGCAAAAGTCGCATGGGTTCAGCCACGTCCCCCCGAAACGGTCATCCGGGGGTGCTGGCCACCCAGGCGCGCAGTCGGTGGAGGAGCGCCGCAACGCGGCGGCCGACCCGACACGCCACCGCCCACCTCGCATTTCTCACACTTGACCCCTCGCCCGCAGGTGGGCCATTGCCGAGGCGACTCCCCGAGGGGCGCCCCCACCCCTGCACGGTGAGAAATGCGCTCAGTCGAGCTGGTCGCGCAAAAAGGTCGGGATGTCGAGGTCCTTGCCCGACGGGAAGGTGCGCCACGCCGGGTTCGACTCGGGGGCGGTGGGATGCTCGGGCTCCGGGCGGTGCCGCTGGGGGCCAAAGGCGGGGGTCAGGTCGGTGTAGATCGGCTCGCCGTTCACCACCTTCTTCATCGGCTCCGGGAGCGGCATCGTCTCCGCCTCCACCTCGCGCGGCGTCATCGTCGCCTCACGGCCGCTGTCGAAGCCGGTGGCGATCACCGTCACCCGGATCTCCCCCTCCATGTCGTCGTGGAGGACGGAGCCGAAGATGATCTCCGCGTCGTCGTCTGCCGCCTCCTCCACCAGGGTGGCGGCGCTGGTCACCTCTTTGAGGGTGAGGTCGGGGCCGCCGGTGATGTTGATCAGCACCCCGCGCGCCCCGTCGATGGAGCTGTCCTCCAGGAGCGGCGAGGAGATCGCCTTGAGGGCCGCCTCGGTCGCCCGGTTGTCGCCGCTCGCCCTGCCCGACCCCATCACCGCGCCGCCCATGTCGCGCATCACGGTGGAGACGTCGGCGAAGTCGAGGTTGATGTAGCCGGGGGTGGTGATCAGCTCGGAGATGCCGTTCACCGCGTTGGTGAGCACCTCGTCCGCCATCTTGAAGGCGTCGAGGAAGGAGAGGTCGTCGTCGGCCACCGAGATGAGGCGCTGGTTCGGGATGACGATCACCGTATCCACCACGTTGCGCAGCTCGTCGAGCCCGAGCTCGGCGACCCGCATGCGCCGCTTGCCCTCGAACAAGAACGGTTTGGTGACCACCGCCACGGTGAGCGCCCCGACCTCCTTGGCGATCTGGGCGACGATCGGCGCGGAGCCGGTGCCGGTGCCGCCGCCCATGCCGGCGGTGACAAAGACCATGTCGGCGCCGGAGAGCTGCTCGCGGATCGCGTCGGCGGCCGCGGTCGCTGCGTGGCGTCCCACATCGGGACGCGCCCCGGCACCAAGACCGGTCTCGCCGATGGCGATGCGGTTCTCCGCCTGTGACCGCTGCAGCGCCTGGCTGTCGGTGTTGAGGGCGACAAAGTCGACCCCCTTCACCCCGGTGGCGATCATCGTGTTGAGCGCGTTGTTGCCGCCCCCTCCGCAGCCAACCACCTTGATGACGGCAGCAGGGTCGAATTCCTCGGCGAAGGTGATGTTCATGGCCGTGCTCCTTACCTCGCGGGGCGCACTGCCTGGATGGATCACCACGACCGATGACCGGCTTTGGCTATGCCGTCGTCATCACTCCAGGTGCAACATCCGCGTCAGCGCGACGCACGAGATAACCGGGTAAAAAGGTGAAACGGGGAGAGAGGAGGGGTGGCGGAGTGCCGTGCAACAGGTGGGAAGCGGTGGGCCGGACGGCCCGGAGGAGGGATCCCGGGGAGGGATGTGAGGAAAAAAACGGTGGTGCGTTTCTCTTATGCGAGGGTGCCGGTGAAATGTCAAAAGATTTTTTCGAACCAGCTCCGCATCCGTGCGGTCAGGCCGCTGAAGAAGCCATCGCCGTCCTTGTCGGGGTGGAAGTAGGCATCCTGACTCGACGCCTTCGCCCCGTAGCGGACCAGCCCCACGCCGGTGGCGTAGCTCGGATTCGAGACCACCTCCACCAGCCCGGTCACGCCGGTGGGACGGCCGATGCGTACCGGCATCTGGAAGATCGTCTCGGCGGTCTCCTCCGCCCCCTCGATGCACGACGCCCCGCCGGTGAGGACCGCGCCGGCGGCAATGAAATTGGAGTAGCCGGAACGCTCGATGTCCTCGCGCAGGAGGGCGTAGATCTCCTTCTGTCGCGGCTCGATGATCCCCGCGAGGACCTGACGGGAGAGCTCCCGCGGCGGCCGCCCGCCGACCGACGGCACCTCGATCATCTCCGCCTCGTCGACCATGGTGGAGCGGGCACAGCCGTGGCGCCGCTTGATCCGCTCCGCCTCGGCGATCGGGGTGCGCAGGCCGATGGAGAGATCCGAGGTGACGGCGTTGCCCCCCAGGGGCAGGACCGAGGTGTACCACACCCCCTTGCGGTAAAAGATCGCCAGGTCGGTGGTGCCGCCGCCCGAGTCGATCAGGGCGACCCCGAGCTCCTGCTCCTCCGGGGTGAGGACCGACTCGGAGGAGGCGAGGGGCTCGAGGACGATGTCCGCCACCTCCAGACCGGCGCGGTGGCACGACTTCACCAGGTTCTGGGCGCTGGTCATCGCACCGGTGACCACATGGACCTCCGCCTCCAGGCGGCGGCCGAACATCCCCACCGGCTCATCCACCCCGTCCTGATCGTCGACGATGTAGGAGCGCGGGATCACGTGGAGGATCTCCCGGTCCATGGGGATGGTGACCGCCGCGCGCGCCGCATCCAGGGCCCGCTCCACGTCCGACTCGGCGACCTCGTCCCCCTCCACCCGCACCGCTCCCTGGGCGTTGAAGCTCTTGATATGGCTGCCGGCGATCCCCACGAAACAGCGGGTGATCTCCTCCTGGGCCATGATCTGCGCCTCCTCCACGGCGCGTCCGATCGACTCCACGGTGGCGTCGATATTCACCACCACCCCCTTGCGCAGACCGGTGGAGGGGTGGGTCCCGAAGCCGACGATCTCGATCTCATCGTCGTCGCCGACGTGGCCTACCACCACACAGATCTTCGTCGTGCCAATGTCGAGACCGACGATCGACTCACTCTTCACAACGCTCCTCCTGGCTCCACCCTGCGGAGGGCGGAGTATCACCGCGGGCGGGCGAGCCGTCCACTTTTCCGGCGCGGACCATAATCGTCGGCGCCATCTGCCGCCCTCCAGACCCCCCCTCCCCCGGACAAAACCCCGAAGGAAACGAAGAGGAGCAGCGACAGGTTCCGCTCCGAGGGGCTATCCGGGGGATCGACCCCACCTTGCGGCGAAAGCGACGGCGGCGAGGGAGGCGGACAAAAAGGACCTTCAGTGCCCGCACAGAGTGCGCTCGTCGAGGGGCGACGTGCGGAGTGAGAGATCTTTTTTTCCACCACAAAGACACAGCTGGCGCAGGGGGCGTGCCCCCTTGTTGGTGGGAGGACGCGAGCCGCGTGCAGCTCCGGGCGCCCTCGCCGCCACCCCTTCACCATGAAGAAGAATTGGGGTCCCGTGAGCCGACCTTCTGAGTCGGAACGGGCGGGTTGCAAGGTTCCCGGCCGTCCAACCCCAACCGGTACTCACCCCTGGGCGAGAACCGACGCCCGCGCCGTGGCCAGCGCCTCGACCACGCCGGCCACCTCGGCCTCCCCCTGGGTCGGATTCATCCAGCTCGTGCGCAGGAGGCGCTCGCCGCGCCAGGTGGTGAGGACCACCCAGGCGCGACCCTGCTCCAGCAGCCGCGCCCGGATGGCGTCGTGAAAGGGGTCCACGTGGCGGCCCGATGGGTGGCGGGCGCGGAAGCAGACGATGTTGCTCGCCGGCTCGTGGACCGGCTCGAAGTCCGGGTGGTCGACGAGCCGGGCGTGGAAGAGGCGTGCCGCCGCCACGCACCGCTCCGCCCACCCCCCGAAGGTGCGGCTCCCGTACAGGTGCCAGGTAATCCACAGCTTGAGGGCATCGAGCCGCCGGGTGCACTGGAGCGACTTGCCGATCGCGTCAAAGCCGCGGTCCGCGCCGTCCGGCCCCAGGAGGTAGGGCACCTGCTGGCGAAAGGCGCCGTAGGCGTCGGCGCCGTCGCGAAAGAGCAGCCACCCCTGACTCGACGGCTGGTAGACCATCTTGTGGCCGTCCATGGAGAGGGAGTCCGCCGCCGCCGCCCCGTCCAGGAGGTCGCGCAGCCGATCGGAGAAGAGGAGGCCGCCGCCGTGGGCCGCGTCCACGTGCAGCCACAGCCCCTCGGCCGCGGCCACCGCCGCGATCTCCCCGACCGGGTCGAAGGCCCCGATCGGCGTCGACGGCGCCCCGGCGACCACCAAAAAGGGGGTATCGCCCGCCTGGTGCGCCGCGTCGATGGCCGCGACCAGGCGGTCCACCCGCATCCTGCCCGCCTCGTCGGCGGCGACCGGGACGAGGGCGTCGGTCCCCATGCCGCCGACGCCGAAGGCGCGGCGCACCGAGTAGTGGACATCCTCCGAGCAAAAGGCGCGCGGCCGCCCCCCTGCCATCCCCCCCTCCCACGCCTCGGGAAAGGCTCGGTTGCGCGCCGCCAGGACCGCGATGAGGTTGGAGACCGTGCCGCCGGAGGTGCACACCCCGTCCGCCGCCGCCGGGTCGAAGCCGACCAGCGCGGCGAGCGACCGCACCACCTGCCGCTCCACCATCACCCCGGAGGGCGCCATGTCAGAGAGCGACGCCATCGGATTCAGCAGCCCCAGCAGCCCGTCCACCGCCGCCGCCGCCGGCAGGGGGACCGCCACCTGGTGGCCGGCGTAGCCCGGGTGGTGCATCCGCAGGCTGTGGGGGAGGAGGTCGTTATCGAGCAACCGTCCCACCCCCTCCCAGCCGCCCCCCTCCGCCGGCAGCAGACCGGTGAAGCGCTGTGCCAGCTCCGGCAGGGAGAGCGGCGTGGTAATCCGGCCGGGCTCACCAAGGAGCGCCCGCATGCGCGGGACCACCGCGGCGAGGGCGTCGTCGAGGTCGTCGAGGGAGTAAGGCGGGGCGGGTGGCATCACAACAAAAAGCCGCCGCCCGGTCCGAGAGATCCTCTTACCGGGCGGCGGCGACCATCAGTTCGGCACCGGCGGAAAGCCGGGCGGTGGTAATCTCGGCATCAACCGTCGTTGCCGATCGCCTCCACCGGGCACTCCTCCATCGCCTCCTCACAGGCGGCGACCTCTTCGTCGTTCTCCGGCTGTTTGAAGACGTAGGAGTACTCATCGTCCTCCGCCTCCTTGAAGTTCTCAGGGGCGGTCTCGCGGCACACATCGCAGTTGATGCACTCGGTATCCACGTACCACGGACCAGGGACATTCAGCTCTTGCTTGTCTTCGGGATCGGCCATAGGGGGCTCCTTCTTTTGTAGGGGGTCGAAAAGGGCGGCGGAGTATACGCCGTGCGCGGCGTGGGGAAAACTGGCAACCAGCCTCCATCACCATCGGGAGATAATCTCGCGCACCGGCGCGGAGGCGCAGGCTACTCCAGGCCGCGCCGCGCCACCTCCCCCTCGTCCCAGCCGAGATAGTGGCCGAGCTCGTGGTAGAGGGTGGTGGCGATCTCCTCCATCAGGTGGCCCGGGTCGCGCGACAGCCGCTCCAGGTTGCGCCGATAGAGGACGATGGTCGGTGGGATGTCGCCGGTGCCGGCGTACCGCTCACCGTGGGTGGGGCCGGTAAAGAGGCCGAGGAGCTCGGGGTCGGGCGGCTCCACCGCGGCCATCGACTCCGCATCCGGCAGATCCTGGACCACGATCGCCACCGACTCGAGGGCGGCGTGGAGATCCGCCGGCAGCGCCTCCACCGCCTCCTGCAGACAGTGGTCGAACTCCCGGTCGGTGAGACGCACCGGCAGGGGGAAACCGTCCGGCTCAAGGCGGTGGGCGGTGGCAAAGGCGCGCTCCGCCGCCACATAGTCGTGCCGCCGCTCGGCCACCAGACCGAGACCGTAGTGGGTATCGGCCCAGTCGTCGCGAAGCGCCAAGGCATCGCGGAAGAGGCGCTCCGCCTCGTCGATCTCGCCGCCGCGAAAACAGAGGTGGCCGAGGCGCGCCACCACCTCCACATCCCTGGAATCCCCTGCCAAGACCGCCCGCAGGTGGCCGGCCGCCGCCTCCAGGTGGCGCGCCGCCGCCAGGCCATCCGCCGCCCAAAGGTGAAAATCGCGATCATCCGGGTGGCTCGCCAACCACCGCTCGGCCAGCTCCGCCACCCGCAGGTTGTCGCCTCCATCCCAGGCAGCGAGTACCGCCGCCCACGCCCAGTCCCGCGGCGCATCATCCTCGGGCAGAAAGGGGTCGGCTCGCATCACCGCGACACGGTAGGCCGCCGCGCCGCCCCCCGAAAGGGAGAACCGACCAACCACCTGTTTGACCGAAGAAAAGAGCCCTGGCAGAGTGAAATCATGACCTCCGGTCCCCTCTCCGACGATCCCTTTCTCGCCCTCTACAACAGCCGCTTGAACGGGATGCTCACCGTCGAGCTCCATGAGAAGACCGCCGCTACCCTGCCGCGGGATCGAACCTGGCACATCATCGCCCCGCAGGCGGAGCCCACCCCCACCATCACGACCCTCTCCGGCGATGAGGTCTACGGCCAGTTCACCGCCCTGGTGGAGGAGCTCGCGGCGCTGCACGCCCTCCACCGCGGTACCGGCTGGACCTTCGTCGGCGAATACGACGGCGAATGGCTGATCAAGGTCTTCAGCCCGCAGCAGTGCGGCAGCGGCTGCGGCCCCTACTCACCGCCGGTGTGGCGGGTCTACACCACCCTCCGCCCGTCGGATGCAGCGCTGGCCGCCACCGCCCCCACCGCCCCGGACCATACCCTCTTCGAGACCTTCGCCAAGCGGGCGCGGCAAATCTTCCACACCGACAGCGAAGGGTGAGGCGACCCGCCACGACCGACACCACCACCTGGGACGAGCGGTACCGCGGGGAGGGGTACCGGTACGGCTGCGAGCCAAACGACTGGCTTGTTGCCCACACCGGCATCCTGCCGACTGCCGGACAGGCGCTGGACCTCGCCTGCGGCGAGGGGCGCGACGCGGTCTTTCTCGCCACCCGCGGCCTCACGGTGGAGGCGATCGACGGCTCCGCCGTGGCCCTGGCAAAGGGACGACAACTCGCCGCCGCGCGGGCCGCCACGGTCACCTGGCGCCACCTCAACCTGGAGGGGGGGTGGCTCCCGGAGCGACACACCTACGCCCTCATCACCTGTCACAACTTCCTCCACCGACCGCTCCTCGCCGCCCTCCCCGACGCCCTCACCCCCGGCGGCATCCTGATCTACGCCACCTACCTGACGGGCCAGGAGCGCTACGGCCACCCCGCCAACCCGGCCCACCTCCTGCGCCCCGGCGAGCTCCGTCAAGCATGCACCGGGCTGGAGATTCTCGCCTACCAAGAGGGCACGACCCGCTGCTGCGGTCAGCCGGCGATGCGTGCCGCGGTGGTGGCACGCAAAACACCGGCGGAGGAGCCCAAATAAAAGTGCCCCCGGTGGCGGGGAGGGGAGGGGATGCCACCGGGGGCTGGCGGGCTGAGGGGAGACCCCTCGCCCACGACCACAATGTAGGCCCATTTGCCCACTTGTCCACCCCCAACCGAAGTCGGGCCGGTGGTCATCCGACCGCCCCGATGGACCGAAAGGGCGGGGGTGAGTTACCCCTACGGCGAGGAGTACACGACCTACCGCTGGCTCTGCTGCCAGGAGGCGTGTGCCCGCCTCCTCGACTGGCAACCGGAGCCGGGGGACCCCTACCTGCACGGCGACGACCCCACCGCGCCGATCGCCTGGCTCGCCCATGGCGACCCTCCCGCGGGCGCCTGCCTCTATCCCCGCCTCGACCAGCTCAAGACCCGGGCCCAGCGCCGCCTGGTCACCTCATGGCGCCGCGCCGAGGACCACTTCGAGCGGTGGATGGCAGAGCGCGGCTTCTTCGAGACCGAGGAGGAGGCGTGGCTCCGCTTCCTCGCCCACCTGCACGAGGCGGACCTCCCGGAACCGGGATAGTCCGCCGTCGTGCCGCCCCAGCCCCCTGGTCCGCCGTGGCAGGCGGGATAGACTCGCCGCCATGGTACGAATCTGGCGCATCACCACCCGTCTCCTCCTGGTGGCGATCATCACCGTGGGGGTGGGCCTCCCCACCCTCCTAATCGCCTTTACCCTCCCCCGGCGGCCGCGCCTACGGGCGCGGATCGGCGCCCGCGCCACCCACCTGTGGGCCCGCCTCTCTCTCCGCGCCGTAGGGGTGCGCCTCACCCACGCCGGTAGCCCGCCGCCACCGGGGGTGATGGTGGTCGCCAACCACCTCTCCTACCTCGACATCCCGGTCCTCGCCGCCAGCCTCCCCACCCTCTTCCTCTCCAAGGCGGAGATCGCCCGCTGGCCGATGATCGGCTTCCTTGCCCGCGCCGCCGGTACCCTGTTCATCGACCGCGACCAGACCCGCGACACCGGCCGGGTCTTCGGTGAGCTCTCCGTCTGGCTCCGTGCCGGCGAGCGGATCACCTGGTTTCCCGAGTCCACCACCTCCCCCGGCGCCTCCGTCGCCCCGTTCAAGCCCTCCCTCTTCCAGGCGGCGATCCGTGCCGGGGTGCCGTGTCACCCGGTCACCCTCCGCCCCTCCATCCCGGGCGGCGGGGTCGATGTCTCCGAAACCGTGTGCTGGCATGGCCCCACCCCCCTCGGCAGCCACGCCCGCCGCCTCCTCACCCTCAGGCGCATCGACTACGCGGTCACCTTCGGCGACCCCATCCCCCCGACCGGCGACCGCAAGCTCCTCGCCCGCCAGCTCCACGAAGCGGTCGCCGCCGCCTTCGTGCCGGTGGACCGGCGGTAGGAGGGGGGTGCACCCCCGACGCAGCCCCAAAGGGACTGCCGCGCCAACGGCGCGGATCGCGGGTACAACCCGCTCCTACCGGGTGAGCCGCCGCCCCTCCTCCCCCTACAGCGGCTGCTTCAACCCGAAGTAGACCTTCAATCCGCCGACCCCGTCGGGGCCGGTGCCGTAGGCGACGTCGAGGCGCGCCACCCCCTTCACCAACCGCCCCACATACGCCCGCACCCCCACCCCGCCACCCGCGGCCAGGTGCGACGGGTCCACCAGGGCACCCTCCTCCCCCACCGCCCCCACGTCCGCGAAGCAGGCGCCGCCGAGCCACTCCCAGGCACGCGGCGAGCGGTACTCCAGGTTGAGGAGCCACATCCCCGCCCCCACCAGCGACGCCTTGTCGATCCCCCGCAGGTTGCGGCCGCCGCCGAGCTCGAACCCCACGTCGCGGGCATCGGGGCCGAAGGTGTAGCCGGCGCCCACCCGCCCCACCAGGTTGTGCTCGCCGCGTTTCCAGAATCGGGTGTACTCGCCGGCAAGCTTGACCGCCGACGCCTCACCCCCGAGCCAATCGCTGAAGAGCTGCACGCTGCCGCCGACCCGGTAGCCGCGGAAGGTATAGACGAAGTCGTCCACCGCATCGAGGGAGCGGTTCAGGCGGAGGCTGTTGAGCCAGCGCGGCTGGTCCTCGGTGCCGGTGACGTGGTTGACGGTGAAGCCGACCCCGCGCCGCCGCCGGTAGGTCTTCACCCGCTCGAAGCGGCCCACGTCGACGTCGAAATCGATGCTCGTGGCGCTGCCGCCGCGGGTCCCGGTGAGCGACGTGCGCGACGCGGCCTCATTGTTGGTCGCCAGGCCGAGGCCGACGCTCAGGTCGTACGGGCTCTCCCCCACCTGCGGGACATCGAGGGAGATCCCGGCCGACTCCCCC
>JAJRSX010000030.1 GCA_024278555.1 bacterium
GGCGTCGATGAAGACCCGGTTCCGATCCTGGAGCAGACCGTCGAGACGGTCATACTCGGCCCGGGTCGCCTGGCACAGGAGGGCAATATCCGACTCGAAGGCGGTGGCCATATTCCCCGCGCCGTAGACGAGCTCCGGATCCACGACCCCCATCTGGATGAAGGCGTCGAGGTCCAGAAGCCTCGATGCATCGGCGGAACGGCCTGCAGAGTCGGGGGCCGCGATCCGGTCGCGGAGGGCGAGATAGGTACGGCGCAGGGCGAGCCCCAGGCGCGCCCCCACGCGATCGGCCACCGTGAGCCCCAACTGCTGGGCCAGGGCGATGTCGTCGAGGATGTCGCGCACCGGGTTGGCAGCGGGGGTGCCGGCGAGCCAGCCCGCCACCGTGTCGACGGCGGAGGCCTGCGCCTCGACCTGGGCAAGGGCCTCGTCTACCAGGCTGCTCAGGCCGGCGGCCATGGTGGTCAGGATCCCCGGCTCGACCCCGTCGATCGCCCACCCCTTTAGCTGCATCTCCTCCCAGAGGGAGAACAGGGTCCGGCCCCCGGTGACCGAGGGGGTGCGGCCGTAGGCGGCGCGGGCCCTCTCCAGACCATTCAGGAAGGCGGTCTTGTGGGCGTAGGAGGGGTCGTCCTGGGCTGGCGGCACGATCTCGCCGGGCGGACCGTCGTAGGCGACCGCCGGGGCGGTCGGGTCGTACTCCGCATGGTAGCGGGTGGTGTCGGCGCGCTCGATCTCCACCACTTCCAGGCCGCCACGGGTGGTGAGCCGGTGGGTGGTCTCTGCGGCGGTGGTGCGCACCGTCTCCACCTCACCGCCGGGCCGGGTGACATGCTCCTCCACGGCGACGGTGCCGTCGGCGAGGGGGGTCGTGGTCCGGGTGTGCTCTCCTTCCTGATCGGCCCAGGCGGTCACCCGGGCACCGTCCACCAGCCGCTCGGTGCGCGCCCCGGCGGAGCCCGGCCGGACGGTGACCGTGTCATGCCCAGTGGCCAGGATCGGACGCCCGTCCGCCCCCTGGAGCTGGAGGGAGCCGTCCCCGGTACGCGCCACGGTAAGGCCCGCGAGGGCGCCCATCTGGGCGTCGACCCGCTGGGCGATCTGCTCCTCGGTGAGACCGGCGCTGCCTTGCTGGTCGCGGACCATCTGCTCCACGTCCACCACCTCGGCGAAACCGAGCTGCTCGGTCGCGGTCCCGGCGGCGGTGCGGTCGCCGAAGAGGCTCGCCCCGGTGGCATCCACCACGTCCCCGGCCGGGGTGCCCCGGAAGAGGAGGGGGCCGGTGTCCATGGGTGCGCTCGGCGCCGGCACCGCCGTCCCGGCCGGCACCTCGGGCAGGGCGTAGACCTCGGATGCGCCGTCCGGGGTGGTGGCGGCGGCGAACTGCCCGGGCAGGTAGAGACGCGAGGTGCCGTCGGCGAGGACGTTGCGGCGCTCGAGGAGGGCGCCGGTGAACAGGAGGTCTCCAGGCGCCGCTGGCGGTGTGGCCGGCTCGAAGGCGATCAGGTCGTAGCTCTCCCCCTCGCTGACCCGCACCGCCCCGAACCCCTCGGTGTACTCGACCCGCCACTCCGGGTGGCCGGCCACCGGCCCCTCGTAGAC
Source organism: bacterium (assembly GCA_024278555.1). Classification (GTDB taxonomy): domain Bacteria; phylum CG2-30-53-67; class CG2-30-53-67; order CG2-30-70-394; family CG2-30-70-394; genus CG2-30-70-394. The sequence goes on from JAJRSX010000030.1 coordinate 1,603, forward strand.
GAGCAACCTGCCGTCCAGGGGGATGTCGGCGAGGCGGGAGGGGGCGGTCCCGTCGCCCGAGACGGCGCGGATTTCGCGGGTGGACGCGGTCGGCCCTTCGATCGCCACGAACCCCCTCTGGGGTTCGTAGGTGAGGTGCCGCCCCGCCCCGTCCACCCACTGCGCCTCGAGGATCTCCCCGGTGAGATCGGCGCCGCCCCCACCGCGCGACGGCGGGGAGGTCACACGGAGGAGCCGGTAGGGCACGAAGGTCCCCGCCGCGTGCAGTGCCTCCACCTTGACCACCTCGCCCTGCTGGCGGCTGTAGCGGACCCGGAAGCCGTCCGGCGCCAGGTACTCACGCTCCTGGACGGTGGCCTCGTTCGCCCGATTCGCCTCGATCGCGACCAGGTCACGGAGCTCCGCCTCGGCCAGCCCCCCCACCCCGGGGAGGATGTGGACCTCCCGCAGCCCCGGGTGGTCCGGGTGGTCGTCCGGGTAACGGACCGTGAAGATCTCCCCCATCTCCAGGTCGAGGGTGCGGGTCACCCCGTCGGCGCTCACCTGGTGCACCGAGCGGACGCCGCCCCCCGCCCGGGTCACCCAGACCCCCACCTTCGCCCCGGGGGGCTGGCGCAGGGCGTAGAGGGCCCGATCGACGGCGGCGCGGCTGGCGGGGTCGGTGGCCTGCCCCAGCTCGGCCACGAGGAGGCCCTCGAGGGTGGCGGGATAGGTCTGGTCGGGGGCCACCTCCGACCAGACCGGGTCGGTGGCGCGCAGGGCCGCGGCCAGGGGCGCGGTGACCTCTCCCGCCGGCTGGTAGGCGCGCGCCACCTCGTCGAGCATTTGCGCCACGACGCTCGGGGTGAGCCCCCCCGCTTCGAAGACCCCGAGGAGACCGCGCAGGAGGGCGGCGGTCACCCGCAGGGGTTCCCCCAGGCCGCCCGGCGCCGCGGCCGGGAGGATCCTCGCCAGGTCCACGTCGCTCCCCGCCCACGCCACCTGTACCGGCTCGCCGCGGGCGAGGGAGGCCGAGACCACTCCCTCTTCGTCGGCCTGGATGAGGAGCTCGACCAGGTCCACCAAGGTCCCCAGGTATTCGGGGATGCGGTGGATCTGGACCCCCCGCCCGTACACCCCGACGAACTGGAAGAGATCCCGGGCGAAGAGGAGGCCGTAATAGAGGTTCGGTTCGTTCTCGACACCGGGCAGGTCCAACAGGTGGTCCGCGACCCCCTCCATACTGCTGCCCCACGGAGCGAGGTCGTCCCAGTGACCGGGGTCGGCCAGCGGCAGGAGGGCCTCCAGGAGGCCGCCGACGATGTCTGCGTAGAGGGCCGCCTTGTGACGATCCGCACCCAGGCGGGCCACCGCCACCCGGGCGGGCAGGGCGAGCTTCGCCCCCACCTGAAGCGCCTGGACCGCGGGGAGGTCATTGTCGCCCAGCTCCCGCAGGGCAAGCTTCAGGTGGCGCAGGGCGCGCACCTCGTCGAAGCGGACCGTTTCGGGGGCCACGGCCTTGACGGCCGCCGCCGCCGAGGCGACCAGGTCTACCCCCCACTCGGCGGTCTTCAGGTCGCCCTGGGGCACCACGGTCACCCCCCTCAGGGAGGTCTGGGCCAGGCGTAGGAGGGCCTTCACCTGGGCGTCCACCTCGCCGTAGTCCACCCGGGCGACCTGGCCGCCGCACTGGACCGCCCCGCCGCCGGAGCCGGCCAGGGGGTTCAGGAGGTCCGCCAGCGCGTCGGCCACGGCGGCCGGATCGGCGGTGCCGGAGTCGACGAACTCCTTCAGGGAGGCGATGGCCTGGCGGGAGACCACCGCGGTGTTGGCGAAGTCGCGGTGGGTCATCAGGGGGGGGTCGCCGCCGGTCAGCGGCGCCCCCACCTTCGGGTGGGCGCAGACGAACTCGCTCACCGTGTCCGCCAGGTCCACCAGGTCGGCGACATCCACCGGCTCCCCCGCATTCAGCCCCTTGCCGATGTTCACCCCGGTCTCCGCCAGGGCCACCGCGAGGGGGAGGGCCGCGAGCTGCGGGTTGGCCCCCTCGATCTCCGCGTAGCGACGCACCACGTTCACCGACTCGTCGGCCAGCTCCCAGGCGGTGGCCGTGTCGATGGTGTGTCTCTCCACCGCGGCGCGGGCGGCGGTGACCAGGACGCGGGCGACCTGGAGGGCGAGGTCCACCTGCCGGTCGGCCATCTCATCCGGGGGAAAGGCCATGCGCTGGAGGATCGGCAGGGCCGTGTCGAGGGTCTGGAGCACCAGGCCCGCGGCCTGCTCCGGGGTGATCTCGTCGAACTGCACCCCCATGTTCGCCGCCTCGATGGCGATGTCCGCCAGCTCCATGGCGACGTACTCGGGGTCGGTGTCCAGGGGGGAGGGCTTGAACAGCTCCGGCGACAGGTAGAGGGCCTTCAGGAGGTCCACGGAGGCGCCGGCGAGGGAGAGGCCGTTGCCCACCAGGGCACGGACCTCCTCCACGCCCACGCCGGAGGCGCCCCCGGCGGAGGCGCCGGTGGCCGCGGCCGCGGCCACGGTGGTCACCACCGAGCTGGCGAAGGCGGCGGCCTCGGTGGCGACGTTGATCACCTCCGCCCCCACCCCCTCGGCGCCGGTGACCTCCCCCGCCACCGAGCCGCCGAGGCGGGCGCTGGTCTCGCCGATGTGGAGCGCCGCCAGGGCCGCCTTGACGATGTCCACCCCGCTCCCCGCCCCTACCTTCTCATAGGCGGTGAGGGTGCCGTCGGAGGCGCGGTACTGGCCGACCTCGGCGAGGCCGGTGAAGGAGAGGGCGCCGAGCACCTCCACCGTGGCCTTGCCGACGAACGCCTTGAACTGCTTCGGCTTCCCCTCGCCGTACTGCCGCCGGTAGGCGCCGGCGTCGGCGCTGCCGCTCAGACGCGCCTCGACCATCGAGTCGGGCGTGCCGTAGGTGTTGAGGAACTTGAGGGTGGCGTCGATGTAGATCGCCCCGCCCGGGTCGCCGACGATCGGCTCGCCGTCCTTCGTGTGCGGCTCCACGTAGGGGACCATCGCCCCGAGCGGGGTGTGGAAGATCGACACCCGGCGGCTCTTGAACAGCCCGAAGTGGACCCGGCCGTCGAGGCGCACCCGCCACTCGCGGGTGGGGGCGGCGTCGGCGGCGGGGGGCCGGTGGTCGCCGGTGTAGCGGCGGAAGGAGATCGCGGTGGCGCCCGGGCGGGCGTTCGGGGGAAGCTCCGGGTCGAAGGGGGTGCCGAGGAAGCGCAGCCCCGGGGCCGGGTCGATCGGCGGGTCGCCGCGCGGCTGGCCGTCGTAGCCGATATTGCCGTCCGGCAGGATGTCCAGGGAGACGGTGAAGGGGTGGGCCGCGCCGTCGGCGAGGAGCTCAGTCCCGCCGTAGGCGTCGGGGACGTCGAGGTCGAGGCCGGCGTGGTTGACGACGATGCGCTCGCCGGGGCCGTCGAGGACCACCCCGGGCAGGTGACCGGCAGCGGTATCGGGGAAGAGGGTCGCCGCCCAGTACCGCAGGGGCCAGCCAGCGGCGGCGTCCGGGGGGGTGAGGCCGTCCGGCGCCACCAGGATCTGGCCGCCGGCGGCCACCTCGCCCTTGAAGCCGAAGGCGAGGCCGACCGGATACGGCACCAGCAGGTCGCCCTCGATGGTGCTCCGGGCAACGGCCGAGTCCGCGAACTCCACCACCGCGCCGCGGATGCGGGCGCGGAAGCCCGCCACCTTGCGCAGTTTGGTGTCGCGGGCGAGGAGCCAGAGGCCGTTGACGCCGGTGGAATCGAGGACGAAGGCGGCCCGCTGGTCCCAGGCGCGGAGCGCGTCGCCCATGGGGGTAGCGCCCTGGAGATGGAGAGAGGGGAACCCCGCGCCCCCGCCGCCGTCGCCCGGCGCCCGGGACGGCAGGGGCGGCGCCTCGGGCCACGGCAGGTCCACCACCCCGCCGGTGAGGTGGAGGCCGCCGCGGCCCTCGCTCTCCTGCTCCACCCCGCCGATCCATGCATCGGCCGCCTCGCCGCTCTCGGGGATCGCCAGGAGGTGGGCCGGGGGGGGCACGTGGAGGCCGCCGGCGACCTCCGGCGCGCCCCCGGGGAGCACCAGCCGCGCCTCCGCCGGGTGGTAGGTGAGGCCGCCGAGCTGCAGCGGCCCGAGGCCGGTGGCCAGGGGCTCGGTGGAGAAGGAGGAGCCTGTGGGGGCCCGCCGCAGGTGGGCGAAGGGGATCGGATCGGCCTGGTAGCCGGACGGCAGGTGGAGGCGGCCGGCGAGGTCGAGGCCGCCGACTCCGTTGCCGTCGAGGGTGAACACCCCGCCGGTGACCGCCAGGGAGAAGCCCATGGGGTCCTGCAACCGCATCGGCTCGGGCGACGGAGCGCCGCCGAAGAAGGGGGGGGCCTGGGGGGCGGGGACCACCTCCACCTCCCCGGTGAGCCGGCCGACCGGGGAGAGGTCGAGGCGGGCGAAGCGGCCGTAGAGGAAGGCGGTGGCCGGGTCGAGGGTCTCGAAGAGGCCGGTGCGCGACTCGTCGGCGTCGTGGGTGAAGGGGAGGTCGTCGCGGGCGTGGACCGCCACCCGCACGGCGCCGCCCACCAGGGCGACCCCCTGCCAGGCCGGCCCCTGCCCCCCGTGGCCGGTGTAACCCAGGTGGGGGGAGAGGTCGGCCACCACCCGCGCCCCGGCGAGCTTCAGGGTGATGTCGTTCCCGTAGGGGACCACCATCCCGGGCCGCACGTACGGGTAGAGGTCGGGGAGGTCGTCCGGGAGGCGGCGCTCGGCCACGAACTCGCCCCCGGAGACCACCTCCACCCGCTCCAGGGGGAGCACCGCCCCCACGCCGGCGGCCGCCGCTCCCGGCAGCGGGTAGCGGAGGTCGAGGTCGGCGGTGGCGTGGCCCGCGTCGAGGGTGAGGCGCTTCAGGGTGAAGCGGTGGCCGGCGAGGATGAGGGGCACTGGGTCGCCGGCGAGGGCGGCCGACCCGAGGGCCACCCGGGCGACCAGGGGATCGGAGGTGGCCTCGAGGCGCAGGCCGGAAAAGCGGATCGGCACCGCGGCCCCCGAGGTGTCGCCGCGCCAGGTGACGTGGGCGTCGCCCGAGAGCGCCCCCCCCGCCTTGCTGCCGGGGTCGTAACCATCGACCGCCAGCTCGAAGCCGCCCATGAGGAGGGTGGCGGGCAGGCCGCCGGGGTACACGGCGGCGATCTCCACCCACGGCCCGAAGGCGCCGAGGCTGGCGAGGTAGCGGCCGGGCGCGGGCGGCTCCCACGGCCCGACGGTCACCGGCCGGCCGCGGTCGCCGGGGTGGACCCGCGGGACGCGGGCACCGGCGAGGTAGGCCACCTGGACGGTGTCCCCGCCGGGGAGGAGCCGGTGGACCGCGAGGGGCATGGGGAAGCCGGCGGGCGCTGCCGCGGCCTCGTAAGCCCGGCGGAGCTGTCCCGCGGTGGCGCGGGCGCGGGCGGCCAGGGCGGTACGGCCGGCCCGGGTCAACCCCCCCCTGCCCAGGCTGGCGGCGAGGCCGGCCCGGTCGTCACACAGAAAGGAGACCGGAGGGGTGGGGAGATCCCCGGCGCGAAGGGGGGTGGCCCGCTCCAGGAGGCTCGCCACCCCCTCCAGGTAGCCGGCCGTGGCCTCCATCCGGTCGGCGCACACACGGGTCTGCTCGGCCTGCCACTTCACGTACCCGCGGTCGCTGACCTCGCCGGTGAACATGGCCGCCGACCCCACCTGGGCGAGGAGCGGGGTGCGGTCCGCCGTGCGCTGGCCACCGTAGCCGGTCACCACCCCCCGGAGGGTCGCCGCGCCCGGGTAGGGGGCGAAGCCGTCGATGGTCACCCGGGAACACAACAGCGGCCTCCGGGAGGTTATCAAGAGGCTGCACGACAGGGGGCCGGTGGAGAAGCCGCGCGGCGGCGGGGTGGCGTCGGGCCGCTCGGTGAAGTCGAAGCGCCCCACCTGGCGCGCCACCGCCACCGTGTAGGCGACGGTCGCCCGGTCGACCTCGCGCCCCCCCTGGAGGAGGCGCACCACCAGGTCGCCTGCCGGGGTGAGGGCCGGGACCTCCCACGGGAGGGCGACGTCGAGGTAGCTGCTCGCCCCCGGGGGGGCGGCGTAGGTGGCCGCGGGCAGCTCCGAGAGGGCGCGGCGGTCCCACGGCCGCCCCCCCTCGCTCAGCTCCACCACCAGCCCCGTCTGGGGGGTGAAGGTGGCGTTCGCCACCCGCGCCACCAGGTGGAGGGCGGCGCCCGGGGCCAGGGCCTCGGTGAGGTGCAGGTGTTGCGAGGCGGTCTGGCGGCCGGGGAGGGCGCCGGCCGAGAGGGAGGGCGGGTCGCGGGTGAGGGCGACCGACCGGAGAAAGGTGCCCCCCGGTTCCGGCGGCGACGTCAGCACGAACGACACCGCCGCGGAGACCACCGGCGGTGCGGCCGGGTCGGTGGGGAAGGCGACGACCCGGACCTCGTGCCTGCCGGCGCTCAGGCGGGCGAGGGTGGCCGCATCCGGCCGGTAGGCGAGGCCGGGGGTCTCGGCGGTGAGGACCGGGAGGGGCGCCTTGCCGCGGGTCGAGACCACCTCCACCCGGTAGCGGCCGATGTCGCCGGCGGCGAGGTTCTCCAGCCGCCAGGCGAAGCGCAGGGCCATGGGGTCGAGGCGCGACGCGGCCGGCTCGGTGAGGGTGACGGCGGGCGGCGCGACCCGCCCCTCGGCCACGAAGTAGCGGATCGTGGGGACGGCGAGGTTCAGGGGGCTGCCGCCGCCGTTGTCGAGGGAGAGGGTAAGGGTGTGTTCGCCGGGCTCGAAGGTGGGCAGGGCCACCCCCCCCTCGTCCGAGCGCACGGTGACGTCGGTGCCGTAGGTCAGGGGGTGGCTCACCAGGGCGATGGGGCGACCATCCACGAACCAGCGGATGGTGAGCGGCCCGTTGCCCTGGTAGCGGAGGTGGGCCTCGGCGTAGAAGCCGGCCTGGTTGCGCTGTACGGTCTGGCGGCCGGTGTGGTTGGGGAACTGGAGCTCCACGTACTCCACCACCACCACCGGCGAGGTTGTGGAGGCGGCCCCCCCCTCCACGTCGACGCCCACCTGAATCCCGGCCCACGCCGGCGCCGCCACGACGGCGGCGACCACCAGGGCGAGGAGGAGGCGGCAGATGGTGGCCCGCGGGGGCCACGAGGCAGGGGGGTCAGTCGCGCGGCGCATCGAGGGTCACGAAGTAGTGGATGGCCGGGAGGTCGAAGGCGACCTGCGGCGCGAGGATAGAGAGGGTCACGGTGTGGGGTCCGGGCTCGAAGGTGGGGAGCACCGTGGTCGGGGCGAGGGGGAGGCGGAGGGTGCTGCCGTGGGTGATGATCTGGTTCACCAGCTCCACCGGCCGGCCGTCGACCCGCCACTCGGCGCGCAGGGAGCCGCTGCCGCGGTAGCGGAGGATCGCGGTGGCCGCGAGGCGGCTGTCCCGGGGGAGGGTGATCGTGCCGAAGCCGTTGTCGAAGACCAGCTCCAGCCGCTCGACCCGCAGGGGGCCCGGGGTGGTGGTGCCGGTGATCACGGCGCCGGGCGCCGCCGCCGGCGGGGCGTGGTCGCGGGTCGCGCCGGGCGCGGCGCAGGCGGCCAGGGCGACGGCGAGGGCGACGGCGGTCGCGCCCATGGCGAGCCGCCGGAGGCTTTGCGCGGCGGCGCTCACCACCCCACCTCCCACCCCCAGCCGAAGCGGTACGGGGCGCCGAGGTTGAGGGTGACCAGGGTGGTGTACTGCTCCTGGTCATTGGCCGGGTCGACCCGGTCCTCGACCCGGTTGTAGTCGGCGGCGAGGGCGAGCTGCACGGTGGCCCATCCGAGGCAGACCCGTTTGAGGAGGGGCTGGAGGTTCCACGACAGGCGCACCGAGCCGTTGGTGGTGCGGGTGTCCACCGACCGGTCCGAGGCATCGGCCCGCTGGTAGGAGCCCTGGCCCGAGAGGTCGATCACATCCGGCCACACCGGCACCGCGAGGGTGAGGGAGGCGAGACGCGACCGGTTGGTCTTCCCGCCGCTCTCGTTCTCGCTGTAGGAGAGGGACGGGGCGAGGGAGAGGGGGCCGGTGTTGACCCCGCCGGCAAGGACCACGTTGCGGGTCTCGGTGTCGCGATCGGCGGCGAGGCGGTCGTCGAGGAGGCCGACGGTGGTGGTGAGTGAGGCGTTCCAGATCCCCTTGGCGTAGGTGAGGCCGAGGGAGAGGTCGTGCTGGAGGTTCTTCACCCCGGCGGCCCCGGCCGGCTCGTCGCGGCTGTCCTGGAGGCCGAGGTTGTAGCCGAGGTTGAGGGCCGGCCACCCGGCCGGCGCCAGGCCGAGGGTGGTCCCGGCGCGGGTCGAGGTGACCACCGGCCGGCTCGGGTCGCCGTCCACGTTGTCCTCGGCGTAGCTGCCGTTGAGGGCCAGAGAGGCGACCCCGAGGGTCGAGGTGAGGCTCGCCTCAACCGCCTGGCGGTCGCCGGTGAAGTTGGGGTTGGCGATGGAGCGGAAGTCGGAGCCGTAGCGCAGGAGGTGGGTCGAGAGGGCGCCGATCCCCACATCGCGCGACAGGCTCAGCTCGTACGCCCGGTCCGACACCTTGCCAGGGCCCCCGGTCGTGTCGGCGTCGAAGGCGCTCGCGGCGACCTCACCGTCGAGGGTGAAGCCGAGGAGATCGCCGGTCACCTTCAGGCCGACGGCGTCACCGCGGGCGGGGGCGTCGCGGCTGCCGGTGTTGAAGCCGCCGCCCCCCTTGAGCTCGCCGGTCACCGCGCTCAGGTGGAGGGTGAGGTTCTCGCCGGCGAGGAGCCCCGTCTTCACCGCCGCGCCGTACACCTGATCACCGCCGAAGGAGAGCCCCGGATCGAACCCCTCCACCGTCGCCGCGTTGACCGTGAAGAGGTGGGCCTCGACCCGATGGTAGCGGAGGCGGAGCTGGGCGCCGCGGCGGGCGAAGCCGGCGACCGTGAGGGGGGTCTCGGAGAGGGAGAGGTCGCCGAGGTCGA
>JAJRSX010000031.1 GCA_024278555.1 bacterium
CACGCCTCCAGGTGTTTGTGGACGTTCTCCACCAGCACCACCGCCGCATCCACCATGACCCCGATGGCGATCGCCAGGCCGCCGAGAGACATGATGTCGGCGTTGATGTGCAGCACATCCATGATCAGCAGGGACGCCAGCAGGCCGAGGGGGAGGACGATCGCCGCCACCAGGGTGGAGCGGACGTGCATCAGGAAGAGGATGATGATCAGCGCCACCACCACGATCTCCTCCGTGAGCTTGTCCTTCAGGTTCTCCACCGCCCGCTCAATGAGGGAGGAGCGGTCATAGGTGGGGACGATCTCCACCCCGTCGGGCAGCCCCGTCTTGAGCTCCTCCAGCCGCTGCTTCACCCCGTCGATGACCGCCAGGGCATTCTCCCCGAAGCGCATGATGACCACCCCGCCGGCCACCTCGCCCTCGCCGTCGAGCTCGGCGAGACCCCGCCTGAGCTCCGGCCCGAGGTGGATGTGGGCCACCTGCGACAGGAGGATTGGGGTGCCGTTGCCGTCGACCCCGAGGGGGATCTCCTCCAGGTCGTGGATCGACTTGATATAGCCCAGGCCGCGCACCATGAACTCGGTCTCCGCCTGCTCGACCAGGCGGCCGCCGACGTCGTTGTTGGAGCGCTGGATAGCGTGTTTCACCTTGGAGAGGGGGATGCCGAAGGCGAGCAATTTGTCCGGGTCGACCTCCACCTGATACTGCTTCACGTAGCCGCCGATGGAGGCGACCTCGGAGACCCCGGGGACGGTCTGCAGCTCGTACTTGAGGAACCAGTCCTGGATCGAGCGCAGCTCCGAGAGGTCGTGGGTGCCGCTCTTGTCGACCAGGGCGTACTCGTAGACCCAGCCGACACCGGTGGCGTCCGGCCCGAGCGACGGGTTGACCCCGGCGGGCAGGCGGCCGGAGACGAAGTTCAGGTACTCCAGGACCCGCGAGCGTGCCCAGTAGAGGTCGGTACCGTCGTCGAAGATGATGTAGACGAAGGAGAAGCCGAAGAAGGAGTAGCCCCGCACCACCTTGGCAAACGGCACCGACAGCATCGCGGTGGTCAGGGGGTAGGTGATCTGGTCCTCCACCACGTCCGGCGCCTGGCCCGGGTACTCGGTGTAGATAATCACCTGGACGTCGGAGAGGTCCGGGATCGCGTCCAGGGCGATATTGCGCGCGGCGTAGACACCGCCAAAGAGCAGCGCCACCGAGGCGATGAGGACCAGGGCCCGGTTGTTTACGGAGTATTCGATAATTTTGGAGATCATGAGGGCGGTAGAACGTAGAAAGTAGGAAGTAGAAAGGGGGGATTAGCGCCTGGCGGTTTCGTCGGCTTGGGCAAGGAGAACCCTATTGTCCGAGATGTATCCGAGGTCTTTCGCGAGAATAAAGTAGTACCGGGTTTCTTCGAGTGACGCCTCGGCGATGTTGTAGAAGCGGCACTTTTCGGGCTTGGAGCGGCGTTTGAACCCTTCCGCAATGTTTGCTGGGATAGAAACGGCTGCGCGTCGTAGCTGACTGGTCAGCCCGAAGTGCTCATCGTTTTGGAACTGTTTACTGATTCGATAGACATCCAGTACCAGCGCATGGGCCTTCTGCCAGGCAACGAGTTGGTCGAATCGCTCAACTTTCATCATCCCACCCCCTTTCTACTTCCTACTTTTTACTGCCGCTGTCTCCAGACAGCGGCTCGCCGCAGCGCAGCATGGAGGCGCCGAAGTAGGGGTTCGCAAGCTCACCCTTCTGGAGCCAGTTGGCGTGCGACATGGGGCAGTGGAAGGCGTTCAGGCCGAGGTCGCTGGCGATGGATTTTTCCGGGCCGCGGGCGAGCTTCAGCATGAGCTCGGAGACCGGGCCGAAGCCGCCGCGCGCCACCTGGAGGTCCTCGGAGGTGAGGTGGTCGAGGTCGGTGGCCAGCCGCTTCAGCTCGGCGAGGGTGGCGCCGCTTCCCGGTTGCTCCGCGAGGCGGTCCAGCGCCCCCCGGAGCTGCTCCACAGCAGCGGTGGGCGCGGTGTGGTCGCCGGACAGGGCGGCCTGGATCTTCAGGTAGGCGGTGAAGGCGTCGTGGGCCGCCGCGGGTGCGGGCGGTGAGGGGGCCATCTTCATCCCTTTCATTCCTTCCATGCCCTTCATGTTTTTCATCGAGCCCGCGTCCGCCGGCGCGCCGGCAGCCCTCTTCTTGCGTACCGCCAGGAGCTTGTTGACCGCCTCCTTGAGCTGCGACTCGGAGTCGAGGAGGAACTGCGCCGAGCTGACCACGGTCTCCCCTTCGATCAGCCCCGCGAGGACCTGGTAGCCGTCGTCGCCCTCGGGTCCGAGGGTGAGGGTGCGCGGCTCGAAGCGGTTGTCGTCGAGCTCCACGAAGGCGAGGTTGCGGCGGCCCGAGTGGATCACCGCCTCCTTCGGAACCACCACCACGGCGGCCGCCACCCGCGGGGTCATGATGACGTTCGAGTACATCCCCGGCTTCAGGGTGAGGTCGGGGTTCTTGAAGATCAGGCGCACCTGAACGACCCGGGTCTTCGGGTTGAGGGTCGGGTAGATGTAGTCGAGGCGGCCGTGGAAGACTTGGCCTGGGTGGTAGGTGAGGGTCATGTCGGCGTGGGTCCCCGGTTGCACCCAGGGGAGCTCCTGCGAGTAGACGTCCGCCAGGACCCAGACGGTGGAGAGGTCGGCGAGCTTCAGCAGGGGCTGGCCCGGCTTGGCGTAGGCCCCCTCGACGACGTGGCGCATGAGGACGACGCCGTCGAAGGGGGAGTAGAGGGTGAGGGTGCGCTCCACCTTGCCGGTGCGCGCCAGGCGGTCGATCTGCGCCGGGTTGATGTCCCACAGCGCCAGCCGCTCGCGCGTGGAGGCCAGCAGCCGCTTCGCGCCGGAGACCACCTCGGGGAAGGGGGAGCGCTTTGCCTTGCGCAGGTTGTCCAGGGCGAGGAGGTACTCGCGCTGGGTGGTCACCAGGTCCGGGGCGTAGAGGGTGAGGAGCGGGTCGCCCTTCTTCACCTGCTGGCCGGTCTCGGCGACGAAGAGGTGCTCGATCCAGCCGCCTACCTTGGTGTTGATCTCGGTGAGGCGGGTCTCGTCCTCGGTGACGTGGCCGATGGTGCGCAGGGAGCGGGTGAGGTCGCGGCGTTCGATGGTGGCGGTGCGCACCCCCATGTTCTGGACCACCGCGGGGTCGATGCGGATGGCGTTCGGGTGGGCGTCATTTTGGGCCGCCTCATCCTCGTCCTCGTAGACCGGCACCAGGTCCATCCCCATGGGCGACTTGCCGGGCTTATCCCGGATGTAGGTGGGGTTCATCGGGGCGACCCAATACTTGATCTTGCGCTCGCCCTTCGCCTTGGCCTTGGTCTCGCCCCCGGCCGTCGTCGTCCCGGAGGTCCCAGCCTTCAACGGCATCAGCTTCATGCCGCAGATGGGGCAGTCGCCAGGGTGGTCCTGGATGACGTTCGGGTGCATACCGCAGGTGTAGAGCTGCTCCCCTCCGGTCTCCTCGCCGTGCTCGTGCTGCGTGGTCGCGGTGGGGGCGGGGGTTACGAAGCGCGTGCCCACCCAGACGCCGAGGCCGGTAAAGAGGAGGGCGATAGCGATGATGCCGAAGATCCGTTTCATATCTGCCTGTTCCTTGACTGCGAATGATCTCTTCGATGGGAAACCGTGAACGACACGAAGTGCATGAAGGGGGGAGGGTGCTGAGGGTTACCCCTGCTTTTCCTTGCGGGTATTCGTGTCCTTGGTGGTCTTGCCGCCGGCAGGTCCGCCGTGGCCGCCGACAGCCTCCGGTAGCCGCCCCACCGCCTGTCGCAGCTCGGCCTGCTGCTGGAAGAGGTCGGCGCGGGCGCGGAAGGCGGCGAGCCTCAGGTCGAGCCAGTCGCGCTCCGCGTCCAGGAGGTCGAGGAAGCCGGCGCTGCCGGTGCGGTAGGCGTCCATGGTGGCGCGCAGGGCCTGCTCCGCCTGGGGCACGAGGCCGGTGGTGAAGAGGGCGACCTGGTCGCGGGTGGTGGTCATGCGGAAGCGGAGGTCGTCGATCTCCGAGAGGGCCCGGTCGAGCTCATCCTTGTAGGCGGCCTGCGCCTCGGCGAGGCGCGCCTCCTGCTCCGTCACCCCCGCCTTCAGCCGCGTGCGCCAGATGGGGAGGTTGACGGAGAGGGTCGCCCAGTAGCTGTCGGTGCCGTTGTCGTCCACCGGCAGGGGACCGGGGGAGACGAGGGTGTAGTCGAGGCGGGCGGTGAGGTCCGGGTAGTACCGCTTGTGGGCCAGCGCGAGGCGGCTGCGGATCGCCTCGATCTTGTGGGCGAGGGCGGCCAGCCGCGGCCGCTCCCTTTCCATGGCCGTCCGCAGGGCCTCGGTTGTAGGGATCACCGGGGTCCCGGTGGGGAGGTGAGAGGCGACGATAGGGGTGGACGGGTCGCGGCCGAGCAGGGCGTTGATGCGCGCCACCAGGGTGGTGCGCCGGGCGCGCAGGGTGAGCAGCTGGTCGGTGTCGCGTGACAGGGCGACCTGGGCGCGCAGGACGTCGCGCTGCTGGCCGTCGCCGGCGCGGTAGTGGGCCAGCGCCGCCTCGACGATGTCCGAGACCAGGGCGTGGTCCGCCTCGGTGATGCGGATCGACTCTTCGATATAGGCGAGGTCGTAGTAGCGATCCTGAACCTCGGTCACCACCGCCAACTCCACCTGCCGCAGCCCCTGGGCCACGGCAGCGGCGGTACGCTCTGCCGCCTCGCCGCGCAGGCCGCGCTTGCCCCAGAAGGGGAACTTCTGGGAGAGGAAGAGGCGCGCCTCCTGCGGTCCGACCCGCGTCTCCACCTCCGACAGGTACCAGGCGAGACCGGCCTGCGGGTCGTCGAAGCTCGACGCCTGGGCGGGCATCGCGCCGGCGGCGATCGCCGCCTGGCGTGCCGAGGCGATCCGCGGGTTGTCCCGAAGGGCGGTGGCGACGAGGTCGTCGAGGGGCGCGGCGGCGGCCGCGGTGGCGAGCAGGAGGGTGAAGAGGGCGATCGTGCGCATGGGCGGGCTCCGTGTTTGTAGGGAGTAGAGCAAACATCGTGCCAGGTCGGTGCCTTTCTGTAACTCATTGAAAAAACGGAAACACGATTTTCCACGCGGTGGCGAAATGGAGAATAGTCCACAGATTGGAGTCTACAATGTTGGAGGATTCTCCAATCTGCCCACCGGCTGATGGTTCACCACGGGGGACACGAGGAGGCGTGGGCGGGAGAAACCCCATCCGTGTGGAGTCGTTGAGGGTTGGCCTCGCGCAGAGAGGCGGAGAACGGCGGGGGTGGGGAGGGGGAGGCAGGAGGGGGAACAGCAGGAGGTAGTAGACAGTAGATAGGGGGGAGGCCGGGCCGGGCGGGTGTCGCCGGTGGTGGGCCGGGGGATGGCGTGGGCCGGGAAGGCCATTTGAGCCACGGAATCCACGGAAAGACACGGAAGGGAAGCGAGCCACGGGTAGAGGCGTCGCCGGTGGTGAACACCAGGGGACGGCGGGGGCCTGGAAGGCAGGGCTCACGTAAAAACGCCAAGACGCAAAGAGCTGCGTCTCCCCTCCGCGACCCGTCCATCCCGCTGCCGGCCACGGACCGCGGCCGGGAAGAGCCCCACGCCTTAGGGGCCGCCGAGCAAGCCTTTGCGTCTTTGCGCCTTTGCGTGCCCCAAGGCCTTCAAGGCCCAGGCAAGACCGCTTCATCCCCCATGAGACGCCGGGCTCGAACCGTAGGGGAAGGGCCGCCCATGCCGGTCGGATTCCTCGATCTTCCAAATTCTTCAGGCCCCCTGCCCCCTGCGCGGAGATCGGAGCCGACGATCTAGGTTCTCCCCCCCCCGCCTACCCCACCTCCCCCCCCGCCCCGTAGACTCGTCCCATGCGTTGGACGAGCAACAAGCGATTCCGCCTCACCCGCTACAGCGACTGCGCCGGTTGAGCCTCCAAGGTCAGCCCGGCGGCGCTGGGTGAGATCTTGCCCCCCTTTCACGAGGCGGTGGGCGGTGACGTGATCGTCGGGCTCGACCATCCCGACGATGCCGGCGTGGTGCGCCTTTCCGACCAGCTCGCCCTCATCCAGACGGTCGACTTCTTCACCCCCATCGTCGACGACCCCTACGCCTACGGCCAGATCGCCGCGGCGAACGCCCTCTCCGACGTCTACGCCATGGGCGGCACGCCGATCAGCGCGGTGAATCTCCTCTGTCTGCCGGTGGGCCGGATCGACCCGGAGGCGGTGGCGGGGATCCTCTCCGGCGGGCGTGACAAGGCGGCCGAGGCGGGCTGCCCGGTGATTGGCGGCCAGTCGGTGGAGGATCGGGAGCTGAAGTACGGCATGGCGGTCACCGGTCGCGTCCACCCGGAGCGGGTCCTCACCAAGGGGGGGGCGCGGCCCGGCGACGTGCTGGTGCTCACCAAGCCCCTCGGGGTCGGCCTGCTCACCTCCGGCTTCAAGGCGGGGCGCGGCAATAAGGCCCTGGTGGCGCGGGCGGTCGAGACCATGGCGACCCTGTCGGCGATCCCCGCCCGCCTCGCCCACGCCTTCCAGGCCCACGCCTGTACCGACATCACCGGCTTCGGCCTCCTCGGCCACGCCTCCGAGATGGTCCGCGGCAGCTCGGTCGGCTTCCGCATCGAGGCGCAGCAGGTGCCGCGCTTCGAAGAGGCCCTCGCCCGTCCCTATCGCAAGCTGCGCACCCGCGCCGACACCACCAACCGCGACTACACCCGCGACGTGGCCACGGTGGACACGGCCGTAGACGAGCAGGTCGAGGCGCTCCTCTACGACCCGCAGACCTCGGGCGGGTTGCTCGTCGCCCTCCCCGAGCGGCGCGCCACCGGCTACCTCCAGGCGATCGCCGGCGAGGGCTACTCGCTGCCCTGCGCGGTGATCGGCACGGTGGAGACGGCCCTCGCCGGCCGGATTGTGGTGGAGGGCTAGCGTCGACGGGCGCCGCGATCCTCTTCGCACCCCGCTCCCACGCGAGTCAGGTCGGGCCAGGCGGCCACGGGGTGAAGCCGGCCAATGCGAAGTGGCGATCGAAGGTGAAAACCTGGGGGATCTTGTTGCGGGCCATCAGGATGAACGAGATACAGTCGGTGAAGCTCACCTGCTGGTCGGCGTACTTTTCAAAGAGCTCTACTGCCCGCACCTCGTCCTCATGGGTGGGGCGCAAGATGGCGAGTGTTTGGGAGGCGTAGGTGAGGCGTGCCCGCTCGGCGGCGAAGGCGTGGCTAACCCTACGGCCGAGGAGGGTAAATGCCTCATCGAGGACGAAGTTGCTGGTGAAGCAACGCTGGCGCCCGGTGCGCAGGCGCTCCCAACCCTGGAGCGCGGCCTCGTGGTCCGGGTCCCGGGCGATATGCCTCGCCAAAAACGGACCGGTGTCGACGAAGATCACCCCTTCTCACCGTAGAGGTAGTCGTCGTGACGGGCGGCGAGATCGGCCGGCGCCTCCCCCGTGTACACGGCGTGGTCGGCAAGGAGCGGGTCCTCCTTGCGGGTAGGCGGTGCCTCCGAGAGCACCTCCGTCAGGGCGATGCGGATGAGCTCCCCGAAGGAAAGCCCCATCTCCTGCGCCCGTTTCTGGGCAAGGCTCTTCAGGTCCGGCGGCAACATCACCGTGGTTCTCTTCATGACGCCTACATAATAGCGCCGCCATATATTCCCTCAACCCATGGGGAGCACCCGGCTAGCGCAGCTCGAAACCCATCGCCAGCGAAGCTCTCCCCACAAGCTGTTCGCTGAGAGCTGAGAGTTAATAACTCCCCATCCCCTAGCCCTCCCCCCCGCGGGTCGATAGACTCCCGCCTCCGCCGGACGTGCGCGAGTAGCTCAGCTGGATAGAGTACAGGCCTCCGAAGCCTGGGGTCGTGGGTTCGAATCCCGCCTCGCGCACCAGCCGGCGGCCGTCGCCGGCCGCCCGTCACCGGGCAAGACCACGAAGAGGACCCGCGACGATAAGGGCGGCACTTTGGGGTCAGGCTTGCAAACTTGCAAGATTACGCAAAACGCTCTGAAATCAGGCTCGCAAGAAGACCACCAAGCCACGTTGACCTGGGCGGCGTCGTTGAAGGCGACATCCGCCACGGAATCCACAGAAGG
>JAJRSX010000032.1 GCA_024278555.1 bacterium
CCGGGACCGCCCGCACGACCCTCCTCCCCGCCCGCCCGCCAGCGGACCGGCCGGACGCCGGGCCGACCCTCTGCTCCTGCTTCGGCGTCGGCCGCAACACCCTGATCCGGGCGGTCCGGGACGATGGCCTGACCACCCCGGAGGCCATCGGCGCGGCCCTCCACGCCGGCACCAACTGCGGCTCCTGCGTGCCCGAGCTGCGCGCCCTGATCGACGAGGCCCTGCGGCAGGTCGCCGCGACGCCGGCGCAGGGCGGCTAGCCTCGCGCCGAGACCCGCCACCGCCGCCGCCCCGCCGCAGACGACACCGCTCCCCCCGGACGGGCGAAGCGGTCCCGGTGGTGGTATCCTCCGCCCCCTTTCGCAGCCCCGGCCAATCGCCGACCGCTGAGAGCTGAAAGCTGAGAGCTGACCGCTGACAGCCAATACATCATCATCCCCTCCGCCCCCCATCCCTCATCCCCCCCACCCCGCGAGCGCAGCGAGCCCCATGCCCTCCATCCCCGACCTGATCGCCCGCGCCGCCGCCGGGGAGCGGCTGGTGGTGGTCACCGCCTACGACTTTCCCGGGGCGCGCTTCGCCGAGGCGGCCGGGGTGGACGCGATCATGGTGGGCGACTCGGTGGGGGTGGTGGTCCAGGGGCGGGCGAGCACCCTCTCCGTCACCCTCGACCAGATGGTCTACCACTGCGAGATGGTGGCCCGCGGCGCCCCGGACGCGGTGGTGATCGGCGACCTCCCCTTTATGAGCTACCAGGCGAGCCCCCCCCAGGCGGTCGCCTCCGCCGGCCGGCTGATCAAGGAGGGCGGCGCGGCCACCGTGAAGCTCGAGGGCGGCGAGCGGATGGTGGAGCAGATCCGCGCGATCGTCCGCGCCGACATCCCGGTGGTGGGCCACATCGGCCTGACCCCCCAGTCGATCCACCGCCTCGGCGGCTACCGGGTGCAGCGCGACCGCGACCGGCTCCTCGCCGACGCGGTGGCGGTGGAGGAGGCGGGGGCGTGGTCGGTGGTCCTCGAGTGCGGGCCGAGCGGAATCGCCGCGGAGATCAGCGCGCGGCTCACCATCCCCACCATCGGCATCGGCGCCGGCGCGGCGTGCGGCGGCCAGGTCCTCGTCTACCACGACCTCCTCGGCCTCTACGACGGCCGCGCCATGCGCTTCGTGAAGCGGTACGCGGCGCTCGGCGAGGCCACGGTGGCGGCCCTGGCCCGCTTTGCAGCGGAGGTCCGGGCGGGTACCTTCCCCGCCCCGGAACACGGCTTTGGTGCCGAGGGCTCGGCACCCGAAAGGAGCAGATGATGCTGGCGATCGGCGCCGACCACGGCGGTGTGCACCTGAAGGCGGTGGTGATCCGCGCCCTGGAGCGACACCGGATCCCCTTCGTCGACGTGGGGACCAACGGCGAGGCGTCGGTGGACTACCCCGACTTCGCCGCCAAGGTGGCGAGCGGCGTGGCCAACGGCGACTTCGACCGCGGCATCCTCATCTGCGGCACCGGCATCGGCATGTCGATCGCCGCCAACAAGTTCTACGGGGTGCGCGCGGCCCTGTGCCACAACACCTACACGGCGCGCATGTCCCGCGCCCACAACGACGCCAACATCCTCGTCCTCGGCGAGCGGGTCACCGGCGTCGGGGTGGCGGAGGAGATCATCAACGTCTGGCTGGAGACCGACTTCGAGGGCGGTCGCCACGCCCGGCGGGTCGAGAAGATCCACCTTCACGAAAACCAGGAGGCCGCCGCCGACAGCGGCCGCCGAGGAGGAGAGGCAGCATGAGCGAGCCCACCACACGCTACCCGGCGGTCGCCGCCGTCGATCCGGAGGTCGCCGCGGCGCTCGATGCAGAGCGGCTCCGGGAGAACGACTCCCTGGTCCTCATCGCCAGCGAGAACTACTGCTCCGAGGCGGTCCTCCAGACCCAGGGGTCGCTGCTGACCAACAAGTACGCCGAGGGGTACCCGGGCAAGCGGTACTACGCCGGGTGCGAGAACGCCGACACGGTGGAGGAGCTCGCCCGCGACCGGGCCAGGGAGCTGTTCGGCGTCGACCACGCCAACGTCCAGCCCCACTCGGGCAGCTCCGCCAACATGACCGCCTACCTGTCGGTGCTCAAGCCGGGCGACAAGATCCTCGGCATGGCCCTGGCCCACGGCGGCCACCTCACCCACGGCTCGAAGGTCTCCTTCTCCGGCAAGATCTTCTCCTCCTTCTCCTACGGGGTGACGCGGGAGAACGGCACCATCGACATGGACGAGGTCGCCCGGATCGCGGCGATCGTGAAGCCGCGGATGATCGTCACCGGCGCCTCCGCCTACCCGCGCTTCTTCGACTGGCAGGCCTTTCGCGACATCGCCGACGAGAACAAGGCGTACCTGATGGCGGACATCGCCCACATCGCCGGGATGGTCGCCACCGGCCACCACCCGTCGCCGGTCCCCTACGCCGACTTCGTCACCACCACCACCCACAAGACCCTGCGCGGCCCGCGCGGCGGCATGGTGATGTGCAAGGGCGAGCTGGCCGCGGCGGTCGACAAGATCCTCTTCCCCGGCATCCAGGGCGGCCCCCTGGTGCACGTTATCGCCGCCAAGGCGGTCGCCTTCAAGGAGGCCCTGTCACCGGCGTTCAAGGCATACCAGGGCAAGGTGGTGGCCAACGCCGCGGCGCTGGCCGCGCGTCTGGTCGAGCACGGCTTCGACCTCATCTCCGGGGGGACCGACAACCACCTGATGCTCGTCGACCTGCAAAACAAGGGGGTCACCGGCGCCGACGCCGAGACCGCCCTGCACGCCGCCGGGATCACCTGCAACAAGAACGGCATCCCCTTCGACCCGCGGCCGCCGATGGTCACGAGCGGCATCCGCCTCGGCACACCGATCATGACCACCCGCGGCATGGGCGAGACCGAGGCGGTGCAGATCGCCGACTGGATCGACGCGGTTCTCCGCGACCCCAAGGACACCGCGGTCCAGTCCCGCATCCGCGAAGAGGTCCGGGCCCTGTGCGCACGCTTCCCGGCGTACGCGTGAACCTCCTTTCAACAACCGATTTCAACGCAAAGACGCAAAGGTTCAAAGGCGCAAAGGGCTTCGAGAGGGAGACGGTGCTCCGCCGTTTTCCTTACCTCATCTGAAAAACATCAGAGGCAGGCGAACGGCTCCTCCGAAGCGCCACTCCGGTAACGCCGCCTCTTTGCGCCTTCGCGTCTTTGTGCCTTTGCGCTAAGAAACAGCCACCCGGACCCGTGGCGATCAAAGCGAGCCCCCCCATGTCCGACCTCCCCAAGACCTACGACCCGCACGGCATCGAGACCCGCTGGTATCAGGAGTGGGTCGAGGCGGGCTACTTCCACGCCGACGCCGCCAGCGACAAGCCGCCCTACTGCATCGTCATCCCGCCGCCCAACGTCACCGGCGTCCTGCACATGGGCCACGCCCTGAACAACACCCTGCAGGACATCCTCTGCCGGTGGCGGCGGATGGCGGGCGACGAGGTCCTGTGGATGCCGGGGATGGACCACGCCGGCATCGCCACCCAGAACGTGGTCGAGCGGCAGCTCGCCAGCGAGGGGAGCGACCGCCACGCCCTCGGCCGCGACGCCTTCATCGAGCGGGTGTGGCAGTGGAAGGGGGAGAAGGGCGGCGCCATCCTCGACCAGCTCCAGCGCCTCGGCGCCTCGTGCGACTGGGAGCGGGCCCGCTTCACCATGGACGAGGGGCTCTCCAAGGCGGTGCGCGAGGTCTTCGTGCGGCTGCACGACGAGGGGCTGATCTACAAGGCGAACTACCTGATCAACTGGTGCCCCCGCTGCCACACGGCGCTGTCGGACCTGGAGGTGGAGCACGAGGAGGTGGAGGGCGCCTTCTACCACCTCCTCTACCGGGTGGTGGGGAGCGACGAGCGGGTGGAGATCGCGACGACGCGGCCGGAGACGCTGCTCGGCGACACCGCCGTCGCCATCCACCCGGAGGACGAGCGCTACACCCACCTGCACGGCAAGCGGGTCATCCTGCCGGTCCTCGGCCGCGAGATCCCGATCATCGCCGACGGCTACGTCTCCCGCGACTTCGGCACCGGGGTCCTCAAGGTGACCCCGGGCCACGACCCGAACGACTTTCTCCTGGGGCGCGCCCACCACCTCGAGGAGATCTCCATCTTCGACCGCAACGCCAAGGTGAACGACAACGGCGGCCCCTACGCCGGCCTCGACCGCTTCGCGGCGCGCGAGCGGATCGTCGCCGACCTGCAGGCGAGCGGCGAGCTCATCAAGGTCGACGCCCACCTCCACCAGGTGGGCCACTGTTACCGCTGCCACACGATGGTCGAGCCGATGCTCTCGGACCAGTGGTTCGTGCGCATGAAGCCCCTCGCCGAGGAGGCCCTCGCCGCGGTGCGCGACGGCCGCACCCGCTTCATCCCCAGCCACTGGGAGAACACCTACTTCGACTGGCTGGAGAACATCCGCGACTGGTGCATCTCCCGGCAGATCTGGTGGGGCCACCGGATCCCCGCCTGGTACGACGAGCAGGGCAACTGCTTCGTCGCCCACGACGAGCAAGAGGCGCGGGCGAAGGCCACCGCCCACCACGGCCACGCGGTCGCCCTCACCCGCGACACCGACGTGCTGGATACCTGGTTCTCCTCCGCCCTGTGGCCCTTCTCCACCCTCGGCTGGCCGGACAAGACCCCGGAGCTCGCCCGCTTCTACCCCACGAGCTGCCTGGTCACCGGCTTCGACATCATCTTCTTCTGGGTCGCCCGGATGATGATGAGCGGCCTGAAGTTCATGGGCGACGTCCCCTTCCGCGACGTCTACATCCACGCACTGGTGCGCGACGAGCACGGCCAGAAGATGTCGAAATCGAAGGGCAACGTCATCGACCCCCTGGAGATGATCGACGCCTACGGCACCGACGCCTTCCGCTTCGCCCTCACCGCCTTCGCCGCCCAGGGGCGCGACATCAAGCTCTCCCCGGCGCGCATCGAGGGGTACCGCAACTTCTGCAACAAGATCTGGAACGCCTCCCGCCTGGTGCTCATGAACCTGGAGAAGGCGCCGGCGGTCCGGGTCCGGCCGCTGCCCGAGGCGGCGCACCTCCCGGGCATCGAACTCGCCGACCGGTGGATCCTGTCACGCGCCGCCTCGGCCGCCGCCGCGGTGGAATCGGCGCTCACCGAGTACCGCTTCAACGACGCCGCCTCCACCCTCTACCAATTCCTCTGGCACGCCTACTGCGACTGGTACCTGGAGCTGATCAAGCCGCGCCTCTACGACGGCGACCAGGCGGCGCGCGACACCTCCCTCACCGTCGCCGTCTCGATCCTCGAGACCACCCTGCGGCTGCTCCACCCGATCACCCCGTTCATCACCGAAGAGATCCGCTCCCGCCTGCCGGGGGTGGAGGACACCATCGTCCGCGCCGAGTGGCCCGTCGGGCTCGACTCCCTGGTGGACCGGGAGCTGGAGGCGGCGATGGAGGAGATCCTCGCGGTGATCTCCGCGGTGCGCGGGGTGCGCGCCGAGATGGGGCTCTCCCCGGGGCGCGACCTCGCCGCCCACGTACGCACCGCCACCCCGGAGGGGGCGCGCCACCTCCTCGACCACGTGGAGCTCATCCAGCGGGTCGGCCGAGTCTCGGAGCTCGTCGCCGCCCCGGACCTGCCCCGCCCCGCCGCCTGCGCCACCGCGGTCGCCGGCCCCCACGAGCTCTTCATCCCCCTGGACGGCGTCGTCGACCTCGACACCGAGCGCCAGCGGCTCGCGAAGCGGATCGCCAAGGTAGACAAAGAGATCGCCGTCTTCGCCAAGAAGCTCGCCAACCCGCGCTTCGCCGACAACGCCCCGGCCGAGGTCGTCGAGCAGGCGCGGACCAAGCTCGCCGCCTTCGAAGCCCAGAAGGCCAAGCTCACCGACAGCCTCGACGCCCTCGGCGCCTGAGGCGCGGGAGGCCTCGCGCAGAGGCGCGGAGAGGATCAGCGGAAACAGCCCCGAGCGTTCCGCCGTCCTTCACACCGCTGGAACACGAAACCACGAAAGGGGGAAAGCACAAAAAACAACCGATTGAATTCTTTCGTGTTTTGAACTTTTCCTGCTTTCGTGTTCCCACCCCCTCGAGATCTCGGGAGCATCGACTTTCTCGCCAGCCATTATTTCCGCTGCTCCTCGGAGCGGAGTGGACAACGCGGCTCGTGGCGCTCGACCGCCACCACGCGTCCCTACCGCCCATAGGTGGCGGTAAAGCTCGCCGTCTCCAGGGCGTTCGCGTGAATCATGTAACCGATCAACGCGGCGCTCGCATCGGCTGGGACGTCGATCTTTCCGAGCTTGAGCGCATAGACCGTAAAGACATACCGGTGGGGCTTGTCCCCCTTGGGCGGGCACGCCCCGCCAAAGGCGTGGGTCCCATAGTCCGTCCGACCCTGCACCGCCCCCGGCGGCAGCAGCCTGCCGCTCCCATCGCCGGCCCCGGCAACGACCTCGGTCACACTCGCGGGGATATTGTAGAGGACCCAATGCCACCACCCCGACCCCGTCGGCGCATCCGGGTCGTACACCGTAATCGCATAGCCCTTGGTCCCCTCCGGCCCCGCCGTCCACCGGAGCGCCGGTGACCGGTTCTTCCCGGCACACCCAAAGCCGTTAAAGACCTGCTCCTCCGTGAGGACGTGACTCGACCCAATCGTCGGGCTCGTCAACGTGAAGGCGCCGGCACAGGTCTCAGTCGCGGCGGAACAAAGAGCGAGTACCAACAGGATTCGCGTACCAGCCATGGCGGGAGCCTTTCCGGTGGGTGGTTGAAACTGGCAACCGCCCGCTAACGCGCCACAAGGGAGGTGGATGCGCGGGTGGGACTTCAACGCAGAGACGCAGGGAGCGCAGAGGGGGAGGCCGGGTGGTTGGGTGTCTCGGATGAGGAATTTGGGGAATGGCGCAGACCTGGATGGCCGGGTTTCACCATCGGGATCCTCAACAAGACTACCCTATCGCAACCTAGCAAAACTATAAGGTAAAGAACTGACCCTGAGTTCCCGCTGCTAGCAAAACTATAAGGTAAAGAACTGACCCTGAGTTCCCGCTGAAGAACTGCCCCTGAGTTCCCGCTGACCCTGAGTTCCCGCGTTGTGTTTCCGTGGCCTTCCGTGGATTCCGTGGCTGGTTCCCATCACCGCCACCCCGTCCATGGC